>CAZEMM010000011.1:0-39214 GCA_964513445.1 uncultured Butyricicoccus sp.
CCGTGACCTCGCAGATGTCGGGGGCGGAAATGGACGGGTTCTTCTCGACGCGCAAACGGGTCGGACTCGTAAATCTTCGCGCTGTAATACGAATCGAGGAACTTGCCCGCATCGTCGCGCGAGAAGCCAAATGTCATCTGCGTCAGATCATTGGTGCCGAAGGAGAAGAACTCTGCCTCCTCCGCGATCTCGCCCGCCATCAGCGCAGCGCGCGGAATTTCAATCATCGTGCCAATATGATACGCCATGTTGGAGCCTCGCTCCTTCTTGACCTGCTCCGCCGTCTCCACAATGATATCCTTAACGTATTTCAGCTCCTTTTTTTCACCGACCAGCGGAACCATGATCTCAGGCACGATGTCATAGCCCTTTTCTGCCTTGACCTCAATCGCCGCTTCCATAACCGCGCGCGTCTGCATGCGTGCGATTTCCGGATAAGTAACCGCCAGGCGGCAGCCTCGATGGCCCATCATCGGGTTGAACTCATGCAGATTGTCACATCTCTGCTGCACTTCCTCCGCTGTCATACCCATATCTGCGGCGAGCTGCGCGATATCCTCCGGCTCAGTCGGCACAAACTCATGCAGCGGCGGATCAAGATATCGAACCGTCATCGGACGGCCCTCCAGCGCCTCATACATCGCCTTAAAATCGCTCTTCTGGAATGGCAGCAGCTCATCCAGCGCCGCCGCACGCTGCTCCGGTGTGTCGGAAAGAATCATCTTGCGAATCTTCGGGATACGTTCCGGCTCAAAGAACATGTGCTCGGTGCGGCACAGGCCAATACCCTCTGCGCCCAGACGGACGGCGTTTTTGGTATCCGCCGGCGTGTCCGCATTGGTGCGCACCTTCAGGCGGCGGAACTGATCCGCCCACGCCATGATGCGTCCAAAGTCGCCGCCGATCGATGCGTCCTGCGTGCGCACCATGCCCTTGTAGATTTTTCCGGTCGTGCCGTCGAGCGAAATCTCGTCGCCCTCGTGGAACGTGTAGCCGCCCAGCGTAAATACCTTAGCGTCCTCGTCAATATTGATATCGCCGCAGCCGGAGACACAGCAGGTACCCATGCCGCGCGCGACAACCGCCGCATGCGAGGTCATGCCGCCGCGAACTGTCAGGATGCCCTCTGCCGCGTGCATACCCTCAATATCCTCGGGAGAGGTCTCCAGACGAACCAGAACGACCGGCTCGCCGTTGTTATTATGCGCCGCTTTCGCGTCTTCTGCGGTAAAGTAAATCTTACCTGCCGCCGCGCCGGGAGATGCCGGAAGCGCGCTGCCGATCTCCTCCGCCGCCTTCAGGCTGTCCTTGTCAAACATCGGGTGCAGCACCTGATCGAGCGATTTTGCCTCGATGCGCAGCACAGCCTCCTCCGGCGTGATGCGTCCCTCGTCGACGAGGTCGCATGCGATCTTGAGTGCGGCTGCTGCCGTGCGCTTGCCGTTTCTCGTTTGCAGGAAGAACAGATTGCCCTCCTGAATCGTAAATTCCATGTCCTGCATATCGCGGTAATGATCCTCGAGGCGATTTGCGATATCCATAAACTGCGAATAGCACTGCGGCAGATCCTCCGCCAGCTTGGTGATTGGCTGCGGCGTGCGGATGCCCGCGACGACATCCTCACCCTGCGCGTTGATAAGGTACTCGCCAAAAATGCCCTTTTCGCCGGTAGACGGGTTGCGCGTAAACGCAACGCCTGTGCCGGAGGTATCGCCCATGTTGCCGAATACCATCGACTGGACATTGACCGCTGTACCCCAGTCGCTAGGGATATCGTTCATGCGGCGGTAAACGATCGCGCGCGGGTTATCCCACGAGCGGAATACCGCCTTGACCGCCTCCATCAGCTGCACCTTCGGGTCCTGTGGGAACTCCTCGCCCATCTTTTCCTTATAGATCGCCTTAAACCTGACAATGACCTCCTTCAGATCGTCAGCAGTCAGATCGGTGTCATATTTTGCGCCCTTTTCCGCCTTGATATCATCCAAGATGCCCTCGAAGAACTTCTTGCTCATTTCCATGACGACATCGGAAAACATCTGGATAAACCGGCGATAGGAATCGTACGCAAAGCGCGGATTGCCCGTCTTTTTCGCAAAGCCCTCGACAGACACGTCGTTCAGGCCGAGGTTCAGGATGGTATCCATCATGCCCGGCATGGACGCGCGCGCGCCCGAGCGCACGGAGACCAGCAGCGGGTCGGACTCATCACCAAATTTCTTGCCGCGCTGCTGCTCCAGCACAGCGAGTGCGTCGAAGATCTGTCCGCGGATCTCCTCCGAAATCTGCTTGTCCTGCTTATAATAATCTGTGCATGCCTCCGTCGTCACGGTAAAGCCGTTTGGAATCGGCAGACCCAGATTTGTCATCTCCGCCAGATTCGCGCCCTTGCCGCCGAGCAGCGGACGCATATCCGCGTTGCCCTCATGGAATTCATATACCCATTTGTTCATTGTTCTCCACCATTCCTTTTTTCATCGCGTGCGGGTGATCACACATATGCCCTGAAAGCGGCACATCCACGCCGCTCTCACTTCTCATACATTCTCCACTATAACGGCACACGCAACTCGCGCCGTATGTGATGGTACTATTATACAACAATTATCCGCTCTCGTACAGGATTTTTCTGATTTTGTGACGAAAAGTCAAATTATCCTCATCTTTTGCACATTTCCCTTAGAACCTGCTCAGCAATTGCCAAACAAAAAAACGGCAATGTCTCACACTGCCGTTTTTCGTCATCATCTTATTTCTGTTTCGCGCCTATTTTACAAAGCCCACATGCTGAAAAGGCCAAACGCGCAATACAACCTTGCCCAGTATCTGGTCCTTTGAAATACTGCCCAGGTTGATGTTCCGGCTGTCGATCGCCTCCGCGCGGTTATCGCCCAGTACAAACACATGGTTTTCCGGCACCTGATATGGAAATTCCAAATCGCATTGGCCCAGGGCTTTTTCTGTCAAATACGGCTCCTCCAGCAGCTGGTCGTTCACGTACACGTTTCCGTTCTCATCCATCTCCACGATATCACCGCTTGTCGCAATGACACGGCGCAACTGCAAATTGTTGCGGTAATAAAAGCTGACAACGTCGCCGCTATCCAGTTGATCCGTCTTCCAGACCACGACGATATCCTGTCCCTCCAGTGTCGGCTGCATTGTCGTGCCGGACACCTTGAGCACAGGCAAAACGGATGACGCAATGAGCACCGCGATCGCAGCAACTATAATGATGATCCCGATGGTGCTAAAAAAGGTGTTGCGATAATTTTGGCGGTACTGCAGCGTCTTGCGTTCCTTCTCCACCTGCTCTACCGAAGGAATCGAAACCTCATACGATTTTTGACTCGCCATTCCGGACTCCTTTGATTCATGCCTCATCATCCTGCGACGCGCTGATCTCATCAAGCGCACCGTCAATGATCTTTAACAATTCAAGCGCAGAGCGAAAGTCTACGCTCTCGCCGCGTTCCATCCACTGAATACGTCCCTGCCATGTGCTATTCTGTCTATGCTTGACCTGCACGACAAATGTAGCCAAGTCGCCATGCCGTTCCAAAAGCTCTTCATTTTTCATAACTCGCACCATCTTTTCTCCAGGATATGCCGGACGCAGCCGCATCCGTTTTGTCGTTTGAAATCCTCGTTCATTTGTGTCGGCAAACGGATGCCCGATCTGATTAAAAAAAGCTTCCATTTGATAGATCAGCTCGATGCCGTTAAATTCAATCGGCTCACGCTGGAAGGCATGATAAAATCTGCCCCTTCTTTGTCCATCCGCCGACCGGTCAAAGCAGACAACGACGCTGCTCGGCCCGCTCAAATAGATTCGTTCCGCCATATCTTGCGATTCCTTCCAAAAATAGAATCGGAATGCAGAGACCGAACAAAACAGCCCGTAATCACACTCGACATTCCTGTTTCTCTTATTTTATCAAATTTACAGTCAAAGGATAAATCAATAAATCAAATATTCTTGCGTTCTTTCGATCATCCCTGAACGAATTTCTATTCAATCATAGAAATGGAATCCAGCGGCCAGATGCGCAGGATGACGCGCCCGATGATCTGATCCTTTTCAATGCAGCCGATAACCGAGCTGCGGCTGTCAATAGACGTCGAACGGTGATCGCCGAGCACAAAATAATGGCTCTCCGGCACCTGATACGGGAATGTCAGATCGCACTGCCCCAGGCTTTTTTCCGAGACATAAGGCTCGTCCAGCAGCTCGCCGTTGACGATTACATTGCCCTCTGCGTCTATATTGACATAGTCGCCCGGACCTGCGATGACGCGCTTGAGCAGAAGCCTGTTTTGCCAGTTAAACCCGCACAGATCACCGACCTCAAACTTCGTTGTTTTGACCAGCAGCACGATGTTTCCATCATACAGCGACGGTTCCATGCTTGTGCCGGATACCTGTAAAACCGGCAGAAAAACCGTGGCGAGCAATGTGACGACCGCCGCCGCAATCGCAACAACCCACGCAGTGCGATGAAACAGCTTGTTGTATTCGCCCTGCTGCTTGAGTCGATTGCGCTCCGACTCCACCTGCTCCATGCTGGGAATCGGCGTCTTGTGAATCTGATTGTCCATAGCCGCTCCTTCTAATTCCGGGCTGCGTTCTACAGCGTCTCTCCCGTCTGCGCCGGCCGATCAGTTTCAGCCGCAGGCTTCTCGGTCTGTTCCGGCTGTTGTTCCGCCGCTTCTGCCTTCTCCGTTTGTTCCAGCTGCGCGGCAGCCTCCGCATTCCCTGCGTCCTGCGCCGCAAGGCGAACCGATTCCACATATTGATCGGCCGCGCGTTGCGCCGATTCAAAAACCTCGTTGATCCGCAGCGCCGCCTCCGCAATTGAGCCTGCGTTTTCCATCAGGATGCGGCGGTCATGCAGCTTGCGGCGCAGCCGTTCATTTTCCTGTTCCATGCGAACCAGATTCTGCTGAAGCTGATAGATAATCTCGATCAGCTCTGTGCGATGCATTTTTCGCAGTTCCTTTTCTTCCTGTGCCATCGTTGCATTATCCCTCCGTTTTCAGATACAGCCTAGTCGCAAAGAATCGACCTGACATAATACCGAACGCCAATGCGCTGGCGCGCGGTCCGAAAATTGTTATCAATTCGTCGCTGGACAATTCTGCAATTCTCAACCGTCGTGTTGACCAACAGAACCAAATACTGTCCCTTTGCATAGCGGCTGACCGCGTCACCATGCCGCACCGAACGGCATATGGCAACGCCCAAGCGCTTGGAAAGCTCTTCCAGCTGCGCGCACTCCCGCATTATCTCGCCCTTGCTGTCGGTCACGGTGCACAGCATCAAACAAACCGCCTGCCCGCCGCGCTCCATCATACGTTTCACCATGTGATAGATGCCGCGAAACACCGGATAGGAGCACAGATAGCCGCCATTTTCCACGTCCCCCTCAGCCAGATCGTGCGCAATGGTATCCAGCATCGTAGCCGCAGCATTTTCCACCTGCGAACCAAGCCGTTCCAGCGATTCCATCAGCTGCTTGGACGGGCGAAGACCCTGTTCGTTAAAATATCGATCGACCGTGTCCGCATAAAACTGCACGGCCTGCTCATGGCTGCCCATGGAGACAAGCGCCTCCATCGTCACCGTCTCCCAATCGGAATACGGCGAGATGTGGGAGGCATACTCTCCCAGCTCCTTCATATGCACGAAATCTTTTTTCTCGCGCAGCAATTCCACAGCCTTTTCCACGCAGTCACAAAACTGTGCGCGATATCGCCGCGCCTCCTGCGCTGCCCACAGAATGCTGGCGTACAGCGATAAAAAATCGCCGGTGTATGTGTAGCACGCTCGCAGGTACAGCGCGAGCTTTTCCTCCGTATCCTCTGCCGCTTCCGCCTGCTCATATAGCCGGTCAAAAAGCTCGGCGTCCTCCTCGACGGGAATTTCCTCGTTCCAATAAAAAATGCCCTTTTTCAAAATGATATAATTGACCTTGGGCAGCCCCTCGCGTTCCAGCTTCTTTTTTGCATTATAGATCACGCTTTGCATCGCATGATGGACGTTGCCGATTTCACGATCCTCAAATAGAATCTTTTCCAGAAAATCACGATCCACTCCGTTTCCCCTGTTGTGCAGTATAATCTGCATCAGATACGAGAACTGCGTTTCTGCGGACTTTTTTCCGCCCAATATCGCCTTATTCTTGTACTGTAATGCAAAATTTCCGAACATTTTCACGCGAAGCGTGTCTCTCTGTTCCGTGTCCATCGTCACGCACTCCCTCCGCCTTCATCCTGCGAATGCTTTCGTTCCAATCATATCGATAAAAATAACTCTCTGCTGTCGGGTGATCTAAGGCAACATCGGATCATTCGGTTTTTCTATGATGATTCCTATTAATAACAGTATAGGCGAAAGCATATTATTTGTCAAACCGAACTTATCAAACATAGGCCTCTCATTTTTCCGCCGACCGTATGCTGACAGCATTGTGTTTTTTCGCTTGCTCCCCTATAATAGATGACGTAAAGTGAGGTATTATTCATGTTTCATATTCTCATCATAGAGGACGACTGCGCGCTGGCAGAGGCTTTGTGCCGTGCGCTCTCCTCCGACGCGTGCAGCTGTGTGTGCTGCGACAGCATCCAGCAGGCGCGTGCGATGCTGCCGAATGACATTTCTCTCATCCTGCTGGATATCAACCTGCCGGATGGCAGCGGCCTTGATTTTCTGCGCGAGCTTAAGCAGTCCTTCCCGCTTCCCGTCATCCTGCTGACTGCCAAAGACATGGAAATTGATATAGTGACCGGACTGGAGCTGGGCGCGGATGATTACATTACCAAGCCATTTTCACTGGCTGTGCTGCGCGCCCGTGTCAATACCCAGCTGCGGCGTCTGGAGCAGCAGCCGGCGTATATTGTGCGCTGCGGCGCGTATCTGTTTGATTTTGACCGTATGGAATATTTTGTGCAGGGCAACCCTGTCGAGTTGAGCAAGACCGAGCAGAAGCTGCTGCGTCTTCTTGTGGAAAACAGCGGTATCACGCTCACACGCGGTCAGCTGATCGACCGCATTTGGACAGACGGCGCGGAGTATGTGGATGAAAATACGCTCTCCGTATGCGTCAAGCGGCTGCGGGACAAGCTGCACGCGTCGCACTGTATCAAAACGGTATACGGCATCGGCTATGTGTGGAGGCCGCCTTATGATATATAAACTTCTGCTTGCGCTGTCTCTCGGCGTGTTTGTACTCACTGTCGTGCTCATCCTGCTGTTCCGCCGTGCCGTCCGCAAGCTGATGCTGCGTTTGGATGGCATGCTGCGCGCCGCGATGGACGGCAGCTTTCATGAAATGACCTTTGACGAAACGCAGCTGTCCCAGCTGGAAAGCACGCTGGCACAGTATCTGGCCGCAAACGAAATATCGCAGCAAAATCTCGCAGCGGAAAAGGACAGCATCAAAACGCTGATCGCGGACATCTCGCACCAGAGCAAGACGCCGATCGCCAATCTGCTGCTGTACGCCGAGCTGCTGGAGGAGCAGCAGCTTCCCCCGGAGGCGGCGCAATATGCTGCACAGATTCACACGCAGGCGGAAAAGCTGCGCTTTTTGATTGACTCGCTCGTCAAGCTGTCGCGTCTGGAAGCCGGCATCATTACGCTGCATCCCGCGTCGTATACATTGTCTGACATGCTGCACACCCTTCGGGCGCAATACGCGCCCGCCGCGGCAGCCAAGGGACTGTCACTTTGCGTGCCGGACTGCGATGAGCAAGCACTGTTCGACGAAAAATGGACGCTGGAGGCGCTCGGAAACGTCGTCGACAACGCGATCAAATACACCGACAGCGGCAGTGTGCGCATTTCCGTCCAGCCGCTCGAACTGTTTGTTCGCATCGACGTCGCGGACACCGGAGGCGGCATCCGCGAGACGGAACAGGCGGCGATCTTCGGCCGCTTCTACCGCTCCCCTGCGGTCAGCCGGCAGCCGGGCGTCGGCATCGGCCTGTTTCTCACCAGAAAAATTCTCGCCGCACAGGGCGGCTTTATCAGGGTGCGCTCATCTCCCGGGCACGGCGCGGTGTTTTCTCTCTATCTGCCCGCAGCGCAGCCGGGCAAATAGCGAAATTCTTTCAAAACTGTAAGATTATTTTGTCTCCCAGAAAGATTGTGGAAAGATTTGCGTGCGATAATCTGTATTGCAGAGAGGATGCGCCGCCATCCTCCGCAAAACGCTTTTTTGGAGGAAATGATTATGACCATACTATCGACATCCGCGCTGCGGAAAATCTATGGCAGCGGCGAGAGCGAGGTGCGCGCGCTGGACGGCGTCGATCTGACAGTGGATAAGGGCGAGTTCGTCGCAGTCGTCGGCACCTCCGGCAGCGGAAAATCCACGCTGCTGCACATGCTCGGCGGATTGGATCGTCCCACCTCCGGCAGCGTCACCGTGGACGGTGAGGAAATCTTTTCACTGAAGGATGAGGCGCTGACCATCTTCCGCCGCCGCAAGATCGGCTTTGTGTTCCAGAATTTCAATCTTGTGCCGGTGCTCAACGTCTATGAAAACATCGTTCTTCCGGTACAGCTGGACGGCATCGAGCCGGACAGGAACTACATCAATGGCATCATCCAAACACTGGGACTGGAGAGCAAGCTGCAAAATCTGCCAAACAACCTGTCCGGCGGACAGCAGCAGCGCGTCGCCATTGCCCGCGCGCTCGCCGCCAAGCCTGCCATCATTCTGGCGGACGAGCCGACAGGCAATCTGGACTCCAAGACCAGTCAGGATGTGCTCGGCCTGCTCAGGGTCACGAGCATGAAATACGCGCAGACCATCGTCATGATTACGCACAATGAGGAAATTGCGCAGCTCGCCGACCACATCATCCGCATTGAGGACGGCAAAATCGTCGAACGGGGGTGACGCAGATGAAGATACGCAACAGCATGGTCATTTCCAACCTGTCGCAAAAATCGCTGCGCGCGAGCGGCAGGCGCAATCTCATCGCCGTGCTCGCCATCATCCTGACCGCCACGCTGTTTACCGCGCTGTTTACGGTAGGCCTGAGCCTGATGGACACAATGCAGCTGTCGACCATGCGTCAGGTCGGCACCACATCGCACGCGGGCTTCAAGGGACTGACGCAGGCGCAGTATGACGCGGTCGCGGCGGATTCTGCGGTCAAGGACATCTCCTATGACATCTATATCGCCAGCGGCGAAAATCCGGAGCTGAACAAAACCTATACCGAGATCCGCTACACGGAGGAGAAAAACACCGAGTGGAATTTCTGCAAACCGACAACCGGCACGCTCCCCATCGAAAAATATGATCTGGCTACAACGACCAACGTGCTGGACGCGCTGGGCGTACCGCACGAGCTGGGTCAAACGGTCACGCTGACGTTCTCCGTCAAGGGCAAGCAGTACACACAGGACTTTACGCTGTGCGGCTTCTGGGAGGGCGAAATCGCAATGGGCGCAAACGAGATCTATGTCTCGCGCGCATACTGCGACGAGGTCGCGCCGGTCATCACCTGTCCGCTGTACGAAACCGGCGAGACGGACAGCGCCGGTACGATCAACCCGTCGCTGTGGTTTTCCAGCGCATGGGACATCGAAGGGCAGATAGACGCGCTCAAGCAGCGGCTGGGCTTTGACGACCGCGTCAACGACGGCGTCAACTGGGCCTATTCCAGCGCGACCATGGATGCCACCTCCTATGCGCTCGTCATTGGTATCCTTGTCCTCATTCTGGCGAGCTGCTATCTGATTATTTACAATGTATTTGAGATATCCGTCTCGCGCGACATCCGTTTTTACGGTCTGCTCAAGACCATCGGCACGACGGGCAGGCAGCTGAAGCGGCTGGTGCGCCGGCAGGCGCTGCTGCTCAGTGTCATCGGCATCCCGATCGGCCTGCTGCTGGGCTATCTCATCGGACGGCTGCTCATGCCGGCTGTCATGGCGATCAGCATCTATGCAGATGACTTCACGGTCTCCTTCAGTCCGGTGATCTTTATCGCGGCGGCGGTGTTCTCGCTTCTCACCGTGCGCATCAGCTGCATCCGCCCGTGCCGCATTGCGGCGAGGGTGTCTCCCATCGAAGCGGTGCGCTGGACGGGCGTGCACACAAAAGCGCGCAGGAGGCGCGCGAACAGGGCTGCGCAGCGCAGGACGCACCGCGTCACGCCCTGCCGCATGGCGATTGCCAGCCTGCGTCGTGAGCGCGGCAAGGTCACAGTCGTCATTTTGTCGCTCATGCTGTCGCTCGTTTTGCTCAGCGGCACCTATTCCATTGTAAAAGGCTTTGACATGGACCTCTTTCTCGAAAATTACACGGTCTCCGATTTCCTGATGACCGACGCCTCCATTCTTCAAGTGAGCGCGATGGACAGTACGCTCGACGGCATCTCGCCGGACACAATGGCGGATATCCGTGCGCTGCCCGGTCTCGAAGACGCTGGCGCAGTGTGGACACAGCTGGGCGAACACAAGCTGTCAGACGAGGCCTGCCAGCGCGCGCTGGAGATGATCGACCGCTACGAGGGCACGGAATATTTGCCGTCACCGTACGCGGATGAATCGATCAAAAATGCACGGGAGGCACAAACATTGGACGAATTCCTCTTCGGCGTCGACGAGATCCTGTGGGACAAGCTCGAGCTGGCGGACGGCAAAAAGCTAGACAAAACGGCCTTTGCCTCCGGCGATTATGTGCTTGCGACGGCATTTTTTGACACCGGAGAAGATCCGTACTATCAGCCGGGCGACAAGGTCACGCTCGACTTCGGCAATGGCAGGACCAAAACGTATACCGTGCTCGCGCTGGGCGATATACCCTATTCGGTCGGCCCGCGGTTTGATATGCATATGAGCATCCACTTCACGCTTCCGGCAGACGAATACGCCAGGCAGCTGGGCGAGACGGACGCGCTGAGCGTCTCGTTTAACGTGGACGACGCGCATCTAGACGACACGGAGCAATGGTGCCGGACGTACACCGAGACGGTCAATCCTAATCTGGACTACAGCTCCCGCGCGACGCTCGCGGAGGAGTTTAACAGCAACAACTCCACCTTTACCGTGGTCGGCGGTGCGCTCACCATCATCCTCGCACTCATCGGCATTTTGAACTTCATCAACGCCGTCGTCACCTCGGTAGATGCGAGACAGAAGGAGCTTGCCATCCTGCAAAGCGTCGGCATGACCGGAAAGCAGCTGCGACACATGCTGCGCTGGGAGGGTCTGCTGTACGCGGGCATGACGCTTGCGCTCGCGCTCACTGCGGGCAACGTGCTGTGTTACGCGCTTGTCAAGCTGATTACGCGTGAAATGTGGTATTTCACATGGCATTTTTCGGTGCTGCCGCTCGTGCTGTGCGCGCCGGTTCTGGTTGTCATTTGCATTGTGGTCCCGGCGATCAGCTACCGTTCGATGTGCCGTCAGACGGTCGTGGAACGGCTGCGTGAGGTCGAATAAGCCGCGCTTCCAATAAATATATGCGGCCGACAGGCGAAAGAGGGCTTCCCCGTTTTGGAGAAGCCCTTTCGTATTTGTCCGATTGTCACACCCACCGCATCATGTCATGCTTCATGCGCTTGATGATGCGTTTTTCCAGTCGGGAAATATACGACTGCGAGATGCCGAGCTGGTCTGCCACCTCCTTCTGTGTGCGTTCCTCGCCGTCCTCCAGCCCAAACCGCAGCGTGATGATGGTCTTTTCCCGCTCCGGCAGCGTTTCGAGCGCGCGCCGCAGCAGCTCTCTGTCCACGTCGTCCTCCACCGGACGCATCACACAGTCCGCCTCTGTGCCCAAAATATCCGACAGCAGCAGCTCGTTTCCATCCCAATCCGTACTGAGCGGCTCGTCAAACGACACCTCCGTTTTTTGGCCGGACACCTTGCGCAGATGCATCAAAATCTCATTTTCAATGCACCTGGAGGCATAGGTCGCAAGCTTGGTCTTTTTGTCCGTATTGTACGTCTCAATCGCCTTAATCAGCCCGATTGTACCGATGGAAATGAGATCTTCAATGTTGATTCCTGTATTTTCAAATTTTTTCGCAATATAAACCACCAGCCGGAGGTTATGCTCGATGAGCACATCCCGACATCGCGGCTCCCCTCTCCGAATGCCGTCGATTGCCGCGGCCTCCTCATCCGCAGTCAGCGGCGGCGGCAGCACCACCGAGCCTCCAATGTAAAACACCCCTTGTTGTTCGGACAGCAGGCCGATTTTACTCAGCAGCCGCCGAAATTTTTGCAATAGCCTTGGCATATCCGCGCTCCTTTTGTTCACGGTTCGATCAGTCCCTCAAACGCCCCGGCCTCAATCGTGCCGGAAATTGCCGCCATGCTATCATATTCCCGCCCGTTTTCACGGATGATCGCATCCGGATGAAAGCATGGCATCATACCATCACCTCCTATGCTGTGAAAAGCCACCAAACGCAGTCCGCGCGCGCCTGCCTGTTGTGCCCGCTGCACCAGCTCCGCCGCGTTGTCCTCCTGTAACAGCAGCGGAACAAACCGCGCCTCCTCCGGCAAAATTCGTATCGCTGCCGCCCGCGTCAGCACCAAAACCGGTCTTCCGGTCACCGGATCGCGCAGCGTGTTGCCGCTGTCCACCATCAGAAAAAATTCCTGTATATTCGCCCCGCAGCGAATGCGCACGGTCTCGCCGCGCGGACGGTTCTCCCGCGCATGCCCGCGAAAAACCATCACGCTCAGACCATAGGCCAGCGCCGCCGCAATGATCAGCACCTTTCGCGTCACCGGCGCATACAACACCCCGCCGGCTGTCAGCTCCGCGCCGCTCAGCTGCTCCAGCGCAAGCACACAGCCGCCAAAGAAACCCGATACCAGCAACACGAGAAGCGTCTGCCGCACCAACTGCTTCGGCTGATAAACGCGATAGGCAAGGCAGGCCATGCCTGCGCACGAAGCAAGCCGCAGCGGAACCACCGCAAAGAACGGCCGGATTACACAAAGAACAGCGTACGCCGCGCCCATTAACGCCGCCGCGCACAGCCGCATCGTCGAACACTGTCGACCATCGAGCGCCGCTGCCGCACGCAAAATACAGAAATCCATACAGAAATTGAGGATCAACAGGACGTCCAGATATATCACCCGCACGGCGTCCACCTCCTGCGTATGCCTATTGTAGCACGCGTTCTGCCGCTGATTGTGGCGAAACTGCACTGAAATCTTGAAAACTTGCCGCCGAATTTCTCTTTCCTTCCTGCGTGATAGACTTTATTTTCGCTTTCTCCTGATGTATAATCAACTTTGTACAGAAATGTGCAAAATTGATATCAAACGGAGGGTGTTTGCTTTGAATTTCGCGAAAATACAGCGATTGCCGCAGCTCTTATTCGCCGAAATCTTTTCCGTCGTGCTGCTCGCCGGGCTGATCGTGTTTATATTCAAGCCCAAGCTGACCGAATCGTTTTACGAAAACCGCACGCTGGCAGATATGCCCAAGACATCTGCGGACGCCATCTGGAACGGCGATTATTTTGCCGATTGGGACGATTATATCTCCGATCACGCGGTCGGCCGCGAGACGCTGCTCAAGCTGCAAACCTTTATCAGCCTGTATGTCCTCGACCGCCCGACGGTCAACAATTCCATCTACGCGGAGGACGCGGATACGCTGCTTCCCTATTATCCCGAAACCGAGCTGACCGAGGAGGAGCTGGAAACGCAGGCCGCCGCGATGGGCGAGCAATGCGGCCTGCTCAATGAGCTGGTACAGTCGTACGGCGGCACATTCCTATATGTCGCCGTTCCCGGACAGGGCTCGTATTATTACGAAGACTACCCGTGGTATCTGGAGGAGCAGCCAGAGCGGTTTGAAAAGATCCGCACGGCCTTTGCGAAGGAAATGTGGAAAAACGACGTGCCGTATCTCGATGCCGGCAACGTCTATAACGCGCACGGCCATCCGGACGGCTATTATTTTGAAACCGATCATCACTACAATTACAATGCCGCGCTGGTGACCTATCAGAGCATTCTCACGCAGCTCAACACGCTGACCGACGACAACCTCAAGGTATACACAACGGATGAACTGAATTTTGAGACGCTGCCCAACCCGTTCCTCGGCTCCAGACAGCGTAAGCTGTTCGAGCTGACCGACCTGACCGAACATTTGACCATCACGACGCTCAAGCAGCCCGTTCCGTTTGACCGCTATGACAGCGGCGAGCAGGTTGAAGCTACGCTGTACAAGCTGCCGGAGAACACGACAGACGAGGTGCTCTTCAATGTCTACATGGGCGGTGATCTGCCGGAAACGCTGCTGCAAACGCATCGTGATGCGCTGCCCAACCTGCTTGTATTCGGCAACAGCTATTCCAAACCGCTTGAGCCGCTGCTGTACGCCAGCTTCAATGAAATGCGCTCGCTCGACCTGCGTCATTATGACGAGATGAGCCTCAAGGACTATATCCTGCAATATCAGCCGGATGTCGTGCTGTGCGTGCGCGACTATACGGAGCTTCTCGATACCGAAGGCAACGGAACATTTTGGTGATTGATTATGGTCTTTAGCAGTATTTCGTTTTTATTCCTGTTTTTGCCCGTGCTGCTGCTGTGCTATTTCTTCATTCCGAAGTGGGCGCGCGGCATCCGCAATACCGTGCTGCTGGCGTTCAGTCTGTTCTTTTACGCCTACAGCGGCGTGCGTTTTCTGCTGCTCATGCTGGTATCCATCGCGCTCAATTACAGCTGCGGAATGCTGGCAGGCTCGAGCCGCCCCAAGGCGCAGCGCCGTCTGGCCGTCATCCTTGCAGCTGTCGGCGGCCTAGGGCTGCTCGGCTGGTTCAAATACGCGGCGTTCCTCGCAGAAAACCTCAATGCGCTCGGCTGCCAGCTGCCGGTTCCGGAGATCACGCTGCCGATCGGCATCTCGTTTTTTACGTTCCAGGGCCTGAGCTATGTCATCGACGTGTATCGTGGCGACGCGCCGGTGCAGAAAAATCCGCTGTATGTCGCGCTGTATATTGCGCTGTTCCCGCAGTTGGTTGCCGGCCCGATCGTCCGTTACACAACCGTCGCGGAGGAGATCGTCTCCCGTCAGGAAACGCTGTCGGATTTCTCCTCCGGCGCGATTCGCTTTGTATTTGGCCTGTCCAAAAAGCTGCTGCTCGCCAATGCGCTCGGCGCGATTGCGGATGACATCTTTGCCCTACAGGGCGATGCTCTTGCGACCTCGCTCGCATGGCTGGGCGCGCTGGCCTATACCGGACAGATTTATTTCGATTTTTCCGCGTATTCCGATATGGCGATCGGTCTGGGCCGCATGTTTGGCTTTCACTTTCTTGAGAACTTCAACTACCCGTATATTTCAAAATCCATCACGGAATTCTGGCGCCGCTGGCATATCTCGCTGTCCACGTGGTTCCGCGATTATGTGTACATCCCGCTGGGCGGCAACCGGCGCGGCAAGCTGTTCCAGCTGCGCAATCTGTGCATCGTCTGGCTGCTGACCGGCATGTGGCACGGCGCGGCATGGACGTTTATCGCATGGGGCGTGTGGTACGGCGCACTGCTCATCGGTGAAAAATTTATCTGGGGCCGTGCGTGGAGCAAGCTGCCCGCCGCCGTACAGCATGTGCTGACCATGGTGCTCGTCGTCATCGGCTGGGTGCTGTTCCGCGCCGATACGCTCAGCTATGCCGCAGCGTTTGTCGGCTCGATGTTCGGTGCCGGCTCGACGCTGTTTGACGAGGTGACGATCTATTATCTCAGGCAGTATGCGCCCGAGCTGATCTGCGCGCTGCTCGCGATTTTCCCCATCAAGCCCGCCCTGCAGAGCGCGCTGGAGCGGCGGAATACCACCGCATCCAAGCTGATTCTGTCATGGGCTCCTCCGGTTATCGCGCTGCTGCTGTTTGCTGTCAGCTATATGCAGCTGGTCACCGGTTCATTTAACCCGTTTATTTATTTCCAGTTCTGAGGAGGTGCATGGCATGCGGCTGCTTCGGCGTATTCCAAAGCTGATATTTACCATCTGTTTTGTCGGCTTTCTTGTGCTCGAATTCGTCATCTTCCCATTCAAGCCCAAGGCGGAAACCTCGTATTACGAAAACCGTACGCTCGCCCAGCAGCCAACCCTCTCGCTGTCCGCATTGTGGGACGGCTCGTTCTTTGACGAACTGGATGCTTATCTGTCCGACCATGCGCTTGGGCGGGAAACGCTCATCCGCCTGCACACAGATATCGATCTGAACGTCCTACACCGGCTACAGGTCAATGACATCATCCCGTCGGACGGCAAGCTGCTGTATGACTATGGCATCTGTCCCATTGATACCGAAACGCTCCGACAGTCCGCAGCCGATATGGCAGATCAGCTGCAGCTGCTGAACGATCGCGTTACCTCTTACGGCGGCGTCTTTCTTTACGTTGCCGTTCCCGGACAAACAAATTATTACGCGGATAGCTATCCCAGCTGCCTGCAAGGCGCTGTCCGTTACTATTCCGCCGTGCGCGACGTCTTTGTCGACGAAATGCAGTCGCGCGATATCCCGATTCTTGATATGGAGCCGGTATTTGCGCAGCAGGGCAATCCAGATTGGTATTATTTCGCGACCGATCATCACTATAGCTGCTATGGCGCGCTGGCCACCTATCAGGCCGCACAGCGGCGTATTAACGCACTAACCGGTGACCCCCCCCGATATTTGAATACGGACGACTTTGATTTTGAAACCATATCCAACCCGTTCACCGGCTCGCGCGGGCGCAAAATATATAATCTGACCGATATTCACGACACGCTGGTCATCGAGCATTTGCGCAACCCCGTCGCCTTCCGCCGTTTTGACAACGGTGTCGAAGTCCAGCCGACTTTGTTTTCCCTGCCGGAGGACACGCAGACGTCGGTCAGCTATGCGGCATTTATGGGCGGCGACAAGGCGGAAACAATTTTACAGACCGACCGCCCGGAGCTGCCCAATCTGCTGATATTCGGCGATAGCTTTACCAATGCGTTTGAAACCATCATTTACGCCGACTACAATGAAACCCGTTCGCTCGATCTGCGGTACTATGAAGACATGGGACTGCTGGACTATGTGGCACAGTTCCAGCCGGACGTCGTCATCTGCCTGCGCGATTACACGGGGCTGCTGGAGTCAGAGGGCAACGGAACCATCCGATAAAAAATACCGTATCGTACGCATGCAAATGCCCGATACGGTATTTTAATCTATCCTTCAAATCGCTTGAGCGACACGACGATGCGCCCCTTGCGGCTCTCGCCCAGCACATCGTCCACCTCTCCGCGGCCCTTGCCGCGCAGCGTGATGCGGTCATGCACGCCGATCTCCTTATCCACACGCAGACACTGCTGCTGATTGACATAAACCCGTCCTGCTCGCACCGCATCCGCCGCCCTGGTGCGCGGCATGCGAAACATCGATGCGACAATGGCGTCCACCCGCATGGAGGCCACCGTATCACGCACCAAATGCACTTTTTCCTCCGGCACCAGCAGTGCTGTCAGCGGAAGCGCCGATACCGACAGCTGCTTTCGTCCCGCCTTTTCGTAGTTCATCAGCAAAAACGGCACAATTTCCTTCAGCACAATGATGTCCGCGCCATGCTCGCCCACCAGGATATCACCGATACAGTCGCGCCGCAGCCCCAGTCCCATCAGGGAGCCGAGATAATCCCGATGGGTCAGCGCATCGCGTTTGCTGCGCATGCAGCGCACCGCCGCCAGCGGACACTCCTCCTCAACAGCAGATTCCTCCATCCAATCCGGCAGGAACAGCAGAGCCTGCCGCTCCGCGCGGTCATAGCCGCCCCAAAACACATGACGCGGATTGCCCAACGCCTCCAGCAGACGGCGCGCCAATGCGCCCTCGTGCAGATCCAAAAAGCGCGTGCTCGTCAAATAGCCACGCGTCCGGCAGGTCTCCGCCTTTTCTGCTATTCTCGTAAGAAGCAGACGCTCATTCGCGTTTTGTGCAATTTTATCTATGTGATCGCCAATATTTGCCATTGATTCCGCTCCAAATCCTTGAATTCTTTCAAAAACTATTGTACTGCAATCAATTTTATATTACAATATATGTGTTTGAGATCCGGGCGAATCAGAAAAGCTGACTGCATTGACCGCAGTGTCAATACAGCCCTCCGTCTGGCCGCTTTTCGTTTGCGCCTAAGCAGAAAGGATGAGTTCATGGTACGGGACGCCGTTTTGCATGCATTGGAAACACATCGTGGCAGCGTGGTCTCCGGCGGCGCGTTGGCGCGCGAGCTGGGTGTTTCACGTACAGCCGTTTGGAAAGCCATTGCTTCGCTGCGAAAGCAGGGATTTTCCATTACTGCTATCTCCGGCGAGGGGTATTGTCTGTCCCCCGAGAGCGATGCGTTGAGCGTAGCCGGCATTGCGACCGAGCTGACGACTCAGACGATGGCACGTGAGCTTCGCGTACTTCCCGTGGTGGATTCCACCAACACCTATATTAAGCAGTGTGCCGCTGAAATGCCGGATGGCTTTGCGGTCGTTGCGGACGCACAGACTGCTGGACGCGGCCGATTAGGCCGATCGTTCCTGTCCCCGCCCGGAAGCGGCGTGTACATCAGTATTTTGCTGCATCCACAGCTGCCGCTCGAGCGCATCAATATGATTACGGTCGGCGCGGCAGTCGCCGTGTGCGAAGCCATTGAAGAGACGGCTGGCTTTACGCCGGATATCAAATGGGTTAACGATGTGCTGATGCACGGCAAAAAGCTGTGCGGAATCTTAACCGAGGCCGCCATTGAAGCGGAAAGCGGACAGCTATCCTATGCCGTTGTCGGCGTCGGTGTCAATATCCGGCAGCCGGAGGATGGTTTGCCGGACGAGCTGCGCGATATCGTCGGCTGTCTGGAGGATTTTTCCTCGCATCCCGTGCGCCGCAACGCCTTTACTGCCTCATTTTTCAACCGCATGGAGAGCGCTTACCGCTGTATTTTATCCGGCGATACCGCCGCGCTGATCGACCGATACCGCGCGTTTATTCATTTTCTCGGACAGCCCATTGTCGTGATTCAACAGGGCGTGCGTACCTCGGCTGTCGCTGTCGGCATTAACGATCAGGGGCATCTCATCATCGAACAGAACGGACAACGCTCCACACTGTTTGCCGGCGAGATCAGCATCCGCCTGCCGGAGCAACCGGACGGCGCATAGTCCCTCCCACTCATTTCCCCGCGTAAAAAGGAGTAATTTGTCCAAATGAAGGATTGTATCATCATTGGAAAAGGCCCCGCAGGTCTTTCCGCCGCATTGTATATCCGTCGAGCCGGCTATGAACCGCTGGTGATCGGCAAGGATTCCGGTGCGCTCGGCCAAAGCCACCGTATTGAAAATTATTTTGGTCTGGAACATCCGATCAGCGGCGACGAACTGTTTCGCCGCGGCTTAAATCAGGTCAATCAAATGGGCATTGAGGTGCTCAGCGACGAGGTTGTCTCCATTCGTGAGACGGAGGATTTTCGTGTCAGCACGGCATCCGGCCGGATTATTTCCGCCAAATCCATTTTGCTTGCGACCGGAAAGCGCCGCAACGTTTCCATCCCGAACGCCGCGGATTTCTTTGGACGCGGCGTGAGCCGATGCGCGGTTTGCGATGGCTTCCTGATGCGCAATCGTTCGCTTGCCGTTATTGGCAGCGGCGATCAGGCAGTTGCAGAGCTGAGCCATCTGCGCCAGCTCACCAATCGTATTGTGTTGTTTACCAACGGCGCCACCATTACAACCGACCGCTTCCCGCGCGATCTGCCGATTCATACCGAACGTATCTTGGAGTTTTACGGCGATGAGACCGGCTCGCTTGCCGGTATCCGCACCGAGCAGGGCGAATATTCGGTGGACGGTGCGTTCCTCGCGGAGGGCGTTGCCTCTGCTGCCGATTTCGCGGTGCGTATGGGCGCAATTATGGACGACGGCGACATCAAGGTCGACCGCAAATACCAAACCAATGTTCCCGGCCTGTATGCCGCAGGCGACTGCATCGGCGGTGTTTTGCAAATCGCAAAGGCCGTATCGGACGGCGCGCTTGCCGCGCTGAATATCATTGATTATCTGCGCGAGAAAAATGAGCGGTCTGCCAGCCAGAACACAGGCGCATCGGAATAAATTCCGCTGCTAGCATATTACACAGCGAACCCGTCGGGATGCAATATCTCGACGGGTTTCTTCTTACTGATCTTCCGCGCAGCCGGTACAGCCCGGACATTTGCTCTGCTCCGGGTCATACGACATCAGCGAGCCCTCTGTCAAACGCTGTAAATGATAGACACGCTCATTGACCATATCCCAGAAGCAATAGGGCAGGTGGTCACGGTGGCCGCGATGGATCAGCACGCACTCCCAGCACTTACCGTGATGCGGACAGGCCTCCGGACAGGAGCAGTAATCAATCCCGCTGTCCTTGATCTCCTGAAGCGCCTCCATCTTGATTTTGTACTGCTCCGCCGGCGTCATCTTTCCCTCGCGTCCCATCTTGTCCTGCAAAATCATCTTTTCATTCCAGTCAACGCGTACTTCCCTTTTTTTATCCATTACAGATTCCTTCTTTCTGCTTTATGTTACATTTTATAATAATAGCATATCTGACAAATATTGTCAACATACGACGCAAAAAAATTGGCAATTGCTTTGCCTGTCCACTGCGCGTATACTAAGGTTATAACCAGCAAAGGAGACGAGTTTTTCATGAAGCTATATACCTATGCGCGTCTGGACGGCAGCGCGCATCTCGCCGTCGAACTGCGCGGCAATCTGTACGATTTGGAGCAGTTCGGACTGTTTATTCCGGATATGAACGCATTGATCGACGTATTTGATACCGTCCGGAATAAAATTGTTCCGCATGCGGATATGCAGCCGCTTGACCGCAGCTGCATGAAGCTGCTCGCACCGATTGTGCATCCGAAGCAGGATATCATCTGCCTCGGCATCAATTACGCCGCGCACGCGGAGGAGGCCGCTAAATTCCACAGCGAAGCGTTTGGCTTTGAGCGCCGCAAAACGGTTTATTTCAGCAAGCGCGCCTCTGCGCTGACCGGCGACGGTGCGGAGATCCCCTCCTATCCCGGTCTGGTGGACAGCCTGGATTATGAATGCGAGCTTGCCGTTGTGATCGGGCGCGACGCCTTTGGCGTTCCGAAAGGTCAGTCAGAATCATATATCTTTGGCTATACGATACTCAATGACGTATCCGCCCGCAACTTACAGACAGCACACCAGCAATGGTATTTTGGCAAGAGCCTTGATGGCTTTACGCCATGCGGCCCATGCATTGTGACGGCAGATGAAATCGCCTTTCCGCCCGCGCTGCGCATCACAAGCCGCATCAACGGTGAACTGCGGCAGGACAGCAATACGTCCCTGCTCATCCGCACGATTCCGGAAATCATCGCGGAATTATCGCAGGGCATGACACTGCGCGCCGGAACTATTCTTGCAACCGGCACACCGGCTGGTGTCGGCATGGGCTTTGACCCGCCGAAATTCCTACAGCCCGGTGATGAAGTCATCTGCGAAATTGAAGGAATCGGCGCGCTGCGCAATATTGTAAAATAAGCACCCCCTTGATACCACCATCGCACCGGAAACGTCACGCCGTTCGTCTGTGCGAATCATCGTTTATTCTATATGAAAGGATATCTGCTATGTCCATTTCCTGTATCGCGCTCGATCTTGACGGCACGACGCTGTTTGACCACAACACACTGACCGGCCGCACCCGTCGCGCGCTGGAGCAGGCGGCGGCACGCGGCATCCATATCGTCGTGGCAAGCGGCCGCTGCTTCGATTCCCTCCCCTCCTGTATTACGGAATTACCCGTTATTCGTTACGCGATCACCTCAAATGGCGCGGCGGTCTATGAAATCCCCAAGCGCTGCATAAAGCGCTTTGCTATCCCGCAGGCAGCGGTTGACGCGATTGAACAGATTGCACATGCCGCAGAGACCCCATTGGAGCTGTTCTATAACGGCGGCGCATATGCCTCGGCGCGCTTTCTCAGTGACCCGACCGCGTACGGCGTTCCGCCCACATCCGTGCGCTATCTGCAAAGCACACGCAGTCCGCTGTCCGATGTCGACGCGTTTCTCCATGCGCACCGACACGAGCTGGACAGCATTGATTTATTGGTCCGGCATCCGGACGATTTTGCACCGCTTTGCGCCAAAATACAGACGGAAATACCGGATATTTACATCACCAGCTCTGCTGCAAACCGCATTGAAATTTCCTCCCATCAGGCAGGAAAGCACAATGGCCTAGCTTTTTTGCTGCGGCAGCTGGATATTCCTCCGGCAGAAGCGGCAGCCTTTGGCGATGCGGATAACGATATTGATATGCTGCGCTACGTCGAGCACGGGCTTGCGGTCGAAAATGCCACGGCGCGCTGCAAAGCAGCTGCATCGCGCATCGTACCTGCCAATACGGCGGACGGCGTCGCGGAGGGCATCAAGTGGCTGCTGAGGCTGTAATTTCCGTTGCCATATCCGTCCAACAGACGGAGGGTGAGATCCCTCATCCTGTTTTTGCATCCCTCCATGTAAGCGCCGCCACAGAAAACGCCGTAAAAATCGCAAAAAACACAGCACAGCTGATGAAAAACGGCACATAATCCAGCGCGCGGTCAGGATTGTTCGCGCGCATGCCGAGACAGAGCAGCGAATACGGCACGTACAGGCCATATCCTTTTGCCATAGCTGAGAGACCGACCATGCTGCCTGCCATGGCGATACCGACGGGGACGGCAAACGAACGGATGACCAGCGCGAGAAACAATTGCAGCGCGCATACCGCGAGTGCGCCGCACCAGCCGCATACAAACCATTCCGGCAGCTCCGGCGGCAGCGGCGCTGTCAGGCCGCACAGCTTTCCGCTGATGACATATAACACAAATGTCCACAGCAGCGTGCCCGTGCTCTGCACCATCACCACTGCCAGCTTCGCGCAAACCAATTGAAGCTTGGATACCGGCATGGTCAGCGTCTGATTCCAATTGTGCGCGCTGTGCTCCAGCCGCCACAGATACGCGCACAAAATACCCGTGAGCAGCGGCAGGAAAAAGTAACAGGAAAACAGCGTGTGCTGCGTCCACAGCGAATACCATTCCGTCGTCAAAATTTCCAGATTTCCCAAATAATTGAACGTTCCAAAGAATGCCGAAAATAACGGCAGAATGAAAAACGCCAGCCAAACCGGAGAACGGCGCAGCTTGAGCCGTTCCGCCTTCCATATCGCATAAAACCGCATCGCTCACACCTCCCTCCTGCAAAAGCGCCACCGGCCAAGCAGCAAAATCGCAATCAGCTCAACCAGCACGATGACAAATACAAACCACCGAATCGGAATGTAATAAAAGCTGATAAAACCGTCCGCCTTATTCCAATTTTGGTAGACAAACATCAGCGAGACCAGATGTCCCCATGGCAGCGCATAGTGCAGCGGCGGAATGATCGGCAGATAGAGTAGCAGCAGGCCGATAAACGAGCCGCCGCAGCCGATGCATAACGAGACAAACTGATTGGGAATATTCATTGACAGCGCCAGCTGCAGAGCAAGCTGCTCCATGCCGGTCAGGAGAAAAAATACAAGGGTCAGCGCATAGGCCCGCACCTCCGGCGCGCCGTGAAAGCCATGCGCATAACCAATGCCCAGCATGACGCCAAGCTCCAGCACGGCCAGCACGGATAAATAGCACGCGCCGCACACATATTTTGCCAGAAACAGAGACCCGCGCGACTGTATCGTTCCGAGCAGCCGCATCGAGCCGCTTTTGTGCTCCACATCCGCCAGACGGGACGCAAGCACACAGATCAAAACCGGAAAGACAATCTGATGCAGCACAGGTGTGGTATAGATCAAATCCATCCATCCCCAATGCAGCGTTTTTTCGCTCGCATTTCGATAGCTGAACAACAAGAAGGCAAGCTCTACCGCGAGCATCGCGCCCAGAATCAACCAGATTCCGCGCCGTTTCGTCTTAAAAAACTCCAATCGCAGCGCTGTCATAAGCTTCCTCCCTTCGTCAGCTCGAGGAAGATGTCCTCCAAGCTGCGTCGCTGCTCCTCCAGCCGCAGAATACCCAGCCCGCAGCCGCTCAGCGCGCCGGTCAGGGAAGCCAGCTCCGCATCCGGCAAAACGGGCAGAATGATGCGCTCCTCCCGTATCTGGCAAAAGACATTGCGCTCCCACAGCAGGCTGCATGCCATCGGATTGTTTGTCGTGTGCAGCAGCAAATGGTGCTCGCTTTTCGCGTGCAGCTTTTCGAGCGTATCCTGAAACATCAGTTTTCCGTCTGAAATGATACCGACGTGTGTCGCCATCTGGTCGATCTCACTGAGCAGATGCGACGAGACGACGACCGTCATGCCGTATCGATCAGGCAGCGACGCGATGAGCGCGCGCATCTCCTGAATGCCCGCCGGATCCAGTCCGTTGGTCGGCTCATCCAAAATGAGCAGGCGCGGATGACTGAGCAGCGCCGCAGCCAGTCCAAGCCGCTGCTTCATACCGAGCGAAAACTGTGACACACGCTTGTTTCTATGCCCGTCCAGACGGACGACCGCAAGCGCCTCGCTGATCCATTCCTCGGGCACGCCGCGCAGCAGCTGAATG
This sequence comes from uncultured Butyricicoccus sp., assembly GCA_964513445.1. Classification (GTDB taxonomy): domain Bacteria; phylum Bacillota; class Clostridia; order Oscillospirales; family Butyricicoccaceae; genus Butyricicoccus_A. The sequence goes on from CAZEMM010000011.1 coordinate 24,633, forward strand.
ATACGCAGGTTTTCATACGCCGTCAGATGTCCGTAATAGGCGGGCGATTCAATGAGCGAGCCGACCTGCCGCAGCATATCCATCCGGTTTTTGTCCGTGATCGTCTTACCGAATACCGCGATGGCGCCCGCCGTCGGCCGCGCCAGTCCCAAAATCATCTTGAGCGTCGTCGATTTGCCCGCGCCGTTCGGACCGAGAAATCCATAAATCGCGCCCTCCGGCACACACAGGTCTACATTGTTGACGCGCATGGCCTGACCGTATCGTTTGCACAGACCGCTTGTTTCAATGAGATTCATACGATCCCTCCTTCTGCCTTCTATCATACCGTATGTACCTTACGCCAACATGGAGCCTACCTTACATTTACCTTACAAATTGCGGCTGATTGGTGAAAGAGAGGACAAACACGTGTATAATAGGAAGCAGAAAGGAGCTGCTGCTATGACATATCAAATATTGGTGGTGGATGACGAGCAGGCGCTGTGCGAGATGGTGCGCACGATTTTACGGCAGGAGGGCTATGACGTGCTGACCGCGTACACCTGCGAGCAGGCGCGCACGCTGTTTGAAACCGAACAGACAGACGCCGTTCTGCTGGACGTCATGCTGCCCGACGGCGACGGATTTGGGCTGCTTGCACAGCTTCGGCAGCTGCGGGATGTCCCCGTCCTGTTTCTGTCCGCCCGCGATGAGGACGAAGCACGGCTGCGCGGGCTGGGTCTGGGCGCAGACGATTACATTACCAAACCGTTTTTGCCGCGCGAGCTGCTGCTGCGGCTGGCAGCCGTGCTGCGCCGCGTCTATGGCAGCCGTCCGCAGGAGCGCCGCATCCGATTGGGCACACGCGTTGTCAATCTGGATACCGGTACGATCACGCATAACGGACAGGCAGTCCCGCTCACGGCAAAGGAGCTTTTATTGCTGCGCAAGCTGTGGGAAAACCGCGGCAGCATCGTCACAATCGACGCACTGTGCGCCGCCCTGTGGAGCGGCCCGCTGGTCGGCTATGAAAACACTCTGATGGTGCACATCCGGCGCCTGCGTGAAAAAATTGAGGACGACCCCTCGCATCCGCGCCAGCTTGTGACTGTGCGCGGCTTGGGCTATCGGCTGCTATGGGAGGCACTATGAACGCAAAAAACCTGTTCCGCATGGCTGTGCTCATCGCTGGCTCAGCCCTGCTGATTTTGGCCATCTGCCTGTTCAGCTTCTTCGCCTACGCCGTCTACGTTTCCAACCAGCCCAACACCACTGTGCCGCGCATGGGGAACATCCCGGACGCACTGGTACGCACAGCAGACGGCTACCAATTTGACGAGAGCACCTTGGCCGAACAGAACGCGGTATGGGCGATCTTAATTGACGAAAACGGCGATGTCATCTGGTCCGCCGCGCGTCCGGACGATGTGCCGACGCATTATACAATCAATCATGTCGCACAATTCAGCAAATGGTACCTCGCGGATTATCCGGTGCTCACCCTCGTGCGGGAGGACGGCCTGCTGGTTGTCGGCTGGCCCAAGCATTCCGTGTGGAAGCTCACAATTTCCCATCCGGAAATGCTGATGATTCCCGCCATCCGGCTCGTACTCGTGACGATTTTATTGTCGCTGCTGTGCGTCATCGGACTGTCCGCGCTGCTGCTGCGCCGCTGGTTCCGCCGTGAACAGCAGACGCGCGATGAGGTGCGCGCCAGCTGGATCACCGGTATTTCGCATGACATCCGCACGCCGCTCAGCCTGGTCATGGGCTACGCGGGCGACATGGAGCAGGATGCCGCGCTGCCTGACGCGCGCCGGCAGCAGTCCGGCATCATCCGGCAGCAGAGCGAGACGATCAAAAATCTGGTCAGCGACCTCAATCTCACGATGAAGCTGGATTATGCCATGCAGCCGCTGCGCCGCACACTGGTCAATCCCTGCGCGCTGCTGCGCGAGGCGGCCGCTTCCCTGCTCAACAGTGGCCTGTCCGACAGCTATGCTCTGCATCTCGATGTGCCGGACGGCAGTCCCACGCTATTTGCGGACGAAATGCTGATGCGGCGCGCACTGCAAAATCTGCTCAACAACTGCATCGTTCACAACCCGTCCGGCTGCGCCATCTATCTGCGTGCGCGCTGCAAACGCAGCTGGCATATCCAGATTGAAAGCATCGCCCCGCAGCAGTCCGCGTCTTCATCCAAGGCCAAGCCTCGCCCGACAGCTCCCGACGACACTGTGCCGCACGGCACCGGACTCAAACTGGTGCGGCAGATCGCACGGGCGCATGGCGGACGCACCGTATTTTATACGCTGCCCGGCAGCTTTTGCTGTGAACTGATTCTGCCAAGGGTATAAACAATATGCTCCCCACACAGTTTCCATCATCCAAAGGAAGCCATGCAGGGAGCATATTTCTATTGTTCTGTTATGCTGCCGCATCGCGTCCCAGTCTGCGGTACAGCGTGAAATACATCGTCAGATAGCAGGCGAGACCGCCGACTACATTGGAGACCGGCTCCGCCCAAAAGACGCCGTTGACCGGATTTGCCATCACCATCGGCAGGAAAATCGTCAGCGGAAATACGATAATGACCTTGCGGAACAGCGAGAAAAAGATCGCGTGCTTGGAGCGTTCCAGCGCGACAAAGACCGACTGGCCGGAAAACTGAAACAGCATAAAAACAAAGCCGGCGAAATAGATCTGTACAGCCTGCGTGCCCAGCCGAATCATATTCGCATTGCTGGTAAACACAGCGAGAAAGACCTTGGGACACAGCATGAGCAGCAGCCAGGAAAGCACGGTATACACGCCGCCGGTGAGCGACAGAAAGACAATGCCGCGCTTGACACGTTCATACTGCTGCGCGCCGTAATTATAGCCCAGCACAGGCTGCGCGCCGCTGGTCAGGCCGATAATCGGCAGCTGGAAAATCTCCCGAATGGAATTGAGAATACTCATGATGCCGATGTAGATGTCGCCGCCGTACATACCCAGCACAATGTTGCACACCATCTGTGTCACGCAGTTGGTCGCGGCCATGATAAAGCCCGACATGCCGAGCGCGGCAATGCGGAGCGCCCGTTTGCGCTGCACACGCATGCGGTTCCGCCGCAGCGGTACGATTGCTTTTGTACCCGTTAAAAATCGAATAACCCAAATGGCAGATACCATCTGCGACACAACCGTCGCGATAGCCGCGCCGCGCAAATCCATATGCAGTACAAAGATAAATACCGGGTCGAGCACCAAATTGAGACCCGCGCCGAGCATCGTCGTCAGCATTGCAGTTTTAGGAAAGCCCTGCGCCGTGATAAACCCATTCATACCCGTGCCGAGCATGAGAAACGGCGTGCCGAGCAGGTAGATCGACAGATAGCTGTCCGCATACGGGAACGTCGCGTCGCTCGCGCCGAGCAGGTAGAGCAGCGGCCGCCTGAACGCAAAGCAGCCCGCTGTCAGCACGGCCGAGGCAGCCAGCAGCAGCACGGCGGTCGTACCCATCAGCCGCTCCGCTTCCTCCTCTTCCCCTGCGCCGCGCGAGATGGCAAAAAGCGGCGCGCCTCCTGTGCCAAACAGATTTGTAAACGCGCTGATGAGGGAGACAATCGGGAACACCAGACCGATGCCGGTGAGCGCCATGCCGTCCTCGCCCGGAAGATGGCCGATATAAATGCGGTCAACCACGTTGTACAGCAGCTGTACCAGCTGCGCGACCATCAGTGGAATGGCCTGATTGATAATATGCCGCCCGATGCTTCCCGTGGAAAAATCGTGACTGTCTATTCGCTTCTGCATGTCGTTCAAACCCTCTGTTCCGTTCTTCTCCGCCGCCGCGCCGGCACGGGATGTCCTATAAAAAGCATACCACTAATTCTCCAAAATGTACACGCTATTTTACAAGTACCTGTAAAGCCCAAAAAAGCCTTGCAAAATACATATTTCATTGATCCAACCTGATGCAAATTTACGTTGTACTTTTCCCCTATTTATAGTAAAATATAATCAATTATCATACATTCCTACTGCGCATATCTCAAGCGGTGCATAAATGGTGAGACAATGAAAAAAAATAATTTTCACACGACAAGCAGTCAACCGCTGGCTACGTTTGCCCGCCTGCTGGCGACGGTTGCCACTGTGCTGGAGTTTATGCTGGGTGCAATGGTGCTGATCGCCTGTATTTTCAGCGCCGTCGGCCTGCTGTGCACAACGGACACAATCAGCCTGTTTAAGGATCCCAGCTATCTGCAAAATCGCATCAGCGACGCCTGCTTAATCATTATCGGCGTCGAATTTATCAAGATGATTACCAGTTTTACTGTCGACGCGGTCGTCGATCTCGTCCTGCTCGCAGTCGCACGACAGCTTATTGTAGAACACACCGCCCCGTTGGAAAACCTGTTTACTGTTCTGGCAATCGGTCTGTTATTTTTGATCCGTCGATTTGTCCATTCTTCACCCACATCAGACGGCGCGCATGCGCCGGAGCAATTCACGCACACCGAATAGGCGCGATCGTTCGAGAAACGCCATGAGAAAAAGGAGTTTTTATGCTGAGAAGAACAAAGATCATTTGCACGCTTGGACCCGCCACGGACGACCCGAATACCATCCGCCGGATGATTGAGGCCGGCATGAATGTCGCGCGCCTGAATTTCAGTCACGGCTCGCACGAGGAACAGAAGCAGCGCATTGAGATGGTGCGCGCTGTACGCGATGAGATGGGCGCGCCGCTCGGCATCCTATTGGACACCAAGGGTCCGGAAATTCGCATCAAAACCTTTGCGGACGGCAAAATCGAGCTGGAAGAAGGCCAGCTGTTCACGCTGACTACGCGCGAGGTGGAGGGCACGAAGGATATCGTCTCCATCACCTATGCGGGCCTGCCGGAGGACGTCGCCGTCGGCACACGTATTCTGATTGATGATGGCCTGATCGAACTGATCGTCGAGCAGCTTAATGAGACGGATATCGTCTGTCGCGTACAAAACAGCGGCCCGCTGTCCAACCGCAAATCCATCAACGTACCGGGCGTATCGCTCAACATGCCGTACGTCAGCGAACAGGACATGCTCGATATCGAGTTTGGCTGCGACCTCAAGGTGGACTTTATCGCGGCGTCCTTCGTGCGCACGGCGTCTGACGTCAGGGATCTGAAGAAGATTCTGCGCCGCAAGCGGATGCTGAACAAAATTCGCATTATCGCAAAAATCGAAAACCGTGAGGGCTATGAGAATCTGGATAAGATTATCAAAGAGGTCGACGGCGTTATGGTTGCGCGCGGCGATATGGGCGTTGAGGTTCCGTTTGATGAGCTGCCGAAAATCCAGAAGGAGATCATTCGCACCTGCATGTACAACGGTAAAATTTCCATCACCGCGACACAGATGCTCGATTCCATGACGCACAACCCGCGCCCGACGCGCGCGGAGGTATCCGACGTCGCCAATGCGGTCTATGACGGCACCGGCGCGGTCATGCTGTCCGGTGAAACCTCCGTCGGCAAATATCCCATCGAGACCATTCGCGCCATGGCGAATATCTGCGTCAACACGGAGGCAGATATCGATTACGCCAAGCGGCGCACGCAGCTGCTCGACAACGCGCAGTTTGTCGGCGACGCGATGACGACCGGTATTGCGGGCGCGACCGTGACGACCTCTGAGCTGCTGGACAGCAGCGCCATCGTCGCGCTGACCAACTCCGGTCACTCCGCAAATGCAGTCGCGCGTTTCCGGCCGGAAAAGCCGATTATCGGCGCGACCTATACCAGAGAGACCTACCATCGCCTGTCGCTCTCATGGGGCGTCATCCCGCGCATGTGTCATGAGCAGCCCACCGATGTCATGCTGTATGCGGAGGCATGCCGCGCGGCGATTCTGGCGGGCTGCTGCAAGCCGGGCGATACGCTGGTGTTGACGGCAGGTCTGCCGGTTGGCGCGACAGCCTATACCAACACACTGCGTATCGTGCACATGACGCAGGCGGAATACGACGCGTACAAAGCGTGGATTGAGCCTGCGCTGTAAGCGCATTTTGACACCAAAAAAGCAGGGTTGTAACCGGTTTTCCGGCTGCAATCCTGCTTGAATTTTGTACGGAGGAAATCCGGCGCACAGGCCGCGGTTTCCTCCGGTTTTTTTTAGTGATTGCGATAGTAGTTAATCAGGCAGCCGTCCGCAATAATCTGACGCTCCGGCTCAGTCAGCGCGCCGGTCGATACCGTAAACGGCTTGACCGTACCATCCGACTTAATGACATATGCCGTCATCTCCGGTGTGTTTTCCAAAACTGCCTTGCGCACGCCCGGCACGAAGATATAATCGCCCAGCTCAAAAATCTCCGGATTCTCAACAAGGAACGGCGTCATGCCCCAGTTGATGCAGTTGGAGCGATACCGCTTGGTCGCATACTGCTTGGCGAAATTCGCGCTCGCGCCCATGACGCGCTGGCACGAGGCCGCCTGCTCACGCGCAGAGCCGTCGCCCGGCATGTTGGCAAAGATCGTCGAGCCGATATCGGTGTTCTCCGGATCGTTTGTGACGCCCGCCGCCGTCAGCGCGGCATAAACCGCCTTGACCTCCTCCGGCAGGCCCTTTCCAGCCTGACGGTCGCGCTCAATCTGACGCATAACCTTACTGCGGCCGACATATTCCGGATCCTTGCGGCTGAGCGCAAACTCAGACAGACGCTCCGGGTTGGAACGGTAGGACGACGTCTCGCCGGACGGAATCAGTTCGTCCGTGGTTGTGACCGGATCAGTGATGTACGAGCAGACCTTGACGAGCAGATCGTCGGTCAGCGCCGGCATCTCCGGCCAATCCTTGATGTTCGGGCCAAAACGCAGCTCTGCGTCCGGCTCCGCCTTGCCAACGCCGTTAAAGACGCGCTTTTCATAGACGCCCTTATCGAAGAAATACTTCGGCGTACGGTATTCGACATCCAGCAGGTCGGTCGCCGCCGTCAGCCTGCCGCCGTTTGCGGCGGTTGCCGCGATCGAGCGCGCGTCCATCAATGCGACCGCACTCATCTGACCCTCTCCCGGCTTGGAGCCCTCGCGGTTCGGAAAGTTTCTCGTGGCATGACGGATGGAAAATTCGCCGTTTGCCGGACAGTCTCCTGCACCGAAGCACGGGCCGCAGAAGCACTCGCGGATGATGACGCCGGCCGCGGCAAGATCGGACAGCGATCCGTTGCGCATCAGCTCGAGATAGGCGGGCATGGAGCCGGGATAGACGCTCATCGTAAATGCGCCGTTGCCAGTGCTCTTGCCGCGCAGGATATCCGCAACAGCCACGATGTTGTCAAACGTACCGCCGGAGCAGCCCGCGACAACGCCCTGATCGACGTAAATATTGCCGTCACTGTGCAGCTTGCTCATCAAGTCCATATGTGCGGTCTTGGCGATCTGCCGGTTCGCATTCGTCTCGATCTCATGCAGGATGTCCGCCGCGTTCGCCCGCAGCTCATGGATGGTATAGGTATAGCTCGGATGCATCGGCATGGCGATCGTGCACTCGATGGTGGACAGGTCGATATAGACGCAGCCGTCATAATAGGCGACAGGCGCCGGCGACAGCTTTTTATAGGCTTCCGGACGGCCGTGAATCGCGAAGTATTCCTCGGTCTTTTCATCCGTCTCCCAGATGGACGACCAGCAGGTGGTCTCTGTCGTCATGACGTCGACGGCGTTGCGGTATTCTATCGGCAGGTTCCTGATGCCGGGGCCGACGAATTCCATGACCTTGTTTTTAACGTAGCCGTTTGCATAGACCGCGCCGCAGATGGACAGCGCGACGTCATGCGGGCCGACGCCCGGCTTCGGCTCGCCGGTCAGATAGATCGCAATGACCTCCGGACGGGCAAAGTCATAGGTTCGGCCGAGCAGCTGCTTTGCCAGCTCGCCGCCGCCCTCGCCGACTGCCATTGTGCCCAGCGCGCCGTATCGGGTGTGCGAGTCCGATCCAAGAATCATGCGTCCGCAGCCGGACATCATCTCACGGTTATAGCTGTGGATGACCGCCATATTGGTCGGTACATAGATGCCGCCATATTTCTTTGCGGCGGACAGGGCGAATTTGTGGTCGTCCTCATTGATGGTGCCGCCGACTGCGCACAGCGAGTTGTGGCAGTTGGTCAGCACATACGGCAGCGGGAACTCCGTCATGCCGGATGCGCGCGCCGTCTGAATAATGCCGACGTATGTAATGTCATGGCTGGTCATGGAATCAAACTTCAGATTGAGCTTATCCATATCATCGCCATGGTTATGCGCCTTCAAAATGCCATAGGCCATCGTACCCTGCGCAGCGGCAGCCTGATTGACCGGCTTGCCCAGCTTTGCGGACAGCTCTGCCGCATCGGTATACAGCTTACCTCCTGCAAGATAGACGCCGGAATCATACAGTTTAATCATGAAATACTCCTCCTAAGTATGCTAATTCTTTTTCAATATAGAGGTAACACAAAGATAGAATGCCGGCCGCAATGCGCGGCGGCATCGTTTGATCTACCCCTGTAATGATACCAGACGTCCCATCATTTTGCAACCTTCTGCATAGGAATGATGCAAAAATCGGCGGGCTATCCTGCAAAAATAGGGAGACAGCCGGCACACCGCGCATCCCAGCGTCTCCCTGATATTATACATGAATGCGCGTGCCGGTTTTCCCTGCCAGTCCGTCGCCCGCCTTATCCAACAGCGTAATGAGCGCCTCACGCCCCGGCTTGCTCTCGGCGAAGCGAACCGCAGCCATGATCTTCGGCAGCATCGAACCGGGAGCAAACTGCCCCTCCGCTGCCAGTTCTCTGGCGCGCTGCGCAGTCATCTCATCCAAATCCTCCTGCTCCGGCTTGCCAAAGTGAATTGCAACCTTTTCGACCGCCGTCAGAATGACCAGCTCGTCCGCGTCCAATTGCTGCGCAAGCAGCGCGGAAACCAGATCCTTGTCAATGACTGCGCTCGCGCCCGCAAGATGGTTGCCATTCTGAAAGACCGGAATTCCGCCGCCGCCGCAGCAGATGACCATCTCGCCGCAATCCACCAGCGTGCGGATCGCGCCAATCTCCACGATCTCCTCCGGCTCTGGCGAGGCGACCACGCGCCGATAGCCGCGTCCGGCATCCTCCATCACCACATGTCCGAACCGCCGCGCCTGCTCCTCCGCAATCTCCTTGGTCATGAATTTGCCGATTGGCTTGCTCGGGTGCGCAAACGACGGACTGCTCGGGTCAACGCGCACCTGCGTGATGACCGTTGATACCGGCACATCCAAAATATTTCGGTTTCGCAGCTCCTCACGAATCGCGTTTTGCAGGTCATAGCCAATATACGCCTGGCTCATCGCAACACAGACGGACAACGGCGTATTCGGCTGCTCCGGATCCTCCCGTTCAAGCGCATACATCGCCTGGTTAATCATACCGACCTGCGGGCCGTTGCCATGCGTGACAATGACCTGATAGCCCGCCTCAATCAAATCGACTATGGATTTGGACGTGTGCTTTGCGGCAATCATCTGCTCCGGAAGCGTATTGCCGAGCGCATTGCCGCCCAATGCAAGCACGATTTTCTTTTTGTTCAATGCGATTTCGCCTCCCATCAATTTTACCCCGTATTAAAAAAACTGCACCAACAGGGAACCGCTTTCCCCGTTGGCGCAATTCCAGCCTCTACCGGATCATTCAGCCAAATACGCGCTGTGTGCCGCGCTGCTCCAGCTTGTTCAAAATGTCCTGCGGGTTTTCAAATTTTGCGAGGAAAATCATCGCCGCAATGATATACGGCTTAAATGAAGCCTCCTTATACAGCGGCACGCGATAGCGGTCAAATACCGACGCGTCGACCTCTCCGGTTTCACAGGATACGCCGGAAATATCCGCCGGCAGGCAGTGCAGGTACAGTGCCTTTCCGTCCTTTGTCAGCCGCATCATCTCCTCGGTGCACGCCCAATCGGTATGCTCGGCATTTTGCGCCAGCAGCTCCTGCTCCAGCGTCTGGATGCCCGCGTCATCTCCCTGCGCATACAGATTGGTGCGCTTCTCCATTGCGGCAAACGGCGCCCACGACTTCGGATAAACGATATCCGCATCGCGGAATGCCTCCGCCATATCATGCGTCTTGGTAAACGTGCCGCCGGACTTTTGGCAGTTCGCCTTTGCGATCTCCTCGACCTCTGGCATGACCTCATAGCCCTCCGGATGCGCCAGCACGACGTCCATGCCGAAGCGGCTCATCAGACCGATGACGCCCTGCGGAACCGACAGCGGCTTTCCATAGGACGGCGAATATGCCCAGCTCATCGCGATCTTCTTGCCCTTCAGGTTTTCCACGCCGCCAAACTCATGGATAATATGCAGCATATCCGCCATGCACTGCGTCGGATGGTCGATGTCGCACTGCAAATTGACCAGCGTCGGGCGCTGCTCCAAAATGCCCTGGTCATGGCCCTCCTTGACGGCGTTTACGACATCATGCATATATTTATTGCCCTTGCCGATGTACATATCGTCGCGAATGCCGATAACATCCGCCATAAACGAGATCATGTTCGCCGTCTCGCGCACCGTCTCGCCGTGTGCGATCTGGGATTTCCCCTCGTCCAAATCCTGCACCTCAAGGCCAAGCAAATTGCAGGCGGAGGCGAAGGAAAAGCGTGTGCGCGTCGAATTGTCGCGGAACAGCGAGATCCCCAAGCCGGATTCAAACACCTTTGTCGAGATGTTGTTCTCGCGCATAAAACGCAGCGCGTCCGCCACTGTAAATACGGCTTCCAGCTCTTCATCCGACTTTTCCCACGTCAGGAAAAAGTCGTTTTTATACATATCCTTAAAATTCAGCGCATTGAGCTTCGCTATATATTCCTGTAATGTCTTCAATGGTCTTCCTCCTGCCCGTTTTACTTGTTTTTGATATAGGTGGTCGGCAGCGCCGCGTAGACCGCCGCGCACTTGACCAAATCTTCCTTCCACGTGATTTCATTTGGCGCATGCGCCTGCGCCTCCGCGCCCGGGCCAAACCCGATGCACGGAATGCCGTTGCGTCCCATGATGGTGACACCGTTGGTGGAGAACGTCCATTTATCAATCAGCGGACGTGCTCTGCGCATCGCGTCCTCAGAAGCCGGACCGCTTCTCGTATCGCCGTACAGGCCGGTATACGCTTCCTTCAGCGACTGCGTGATGACGTCGTCCTCCGGAAGAACCCACGTCGGGAAATAGCACTCGATCGGATACACCAGACCGGTGTACGACGGGCGGTCATACTGATACATCGAAACGGTGACCGCATCGCCGTATTTCCTGCACGCCGGCAGGTCACGGATCTCCTGCAGGCAGGACTCCCATGTCTCGCCTGCGGTCATGCGGCGGTCAAGCGACACGGCGCACGAGTCTGCGACGGCACAGCGCGACGGCGAGGTGAAGAAAATCTCGGAGACCGTGACGGTGCCGCGCGTCAGGAAACGCGCCTCCTCCCAATCCGGATTGTATTTCGGATTGAGCATTTTGACCAGACCCTTGATCTCCGTGCCGTCCGCGTCATCGTTTTCATTGAGCGCGCGCACATCCTGCAAAATATCCGCCATTTTATAGATGGCGTTATCGCCGCGCTCCGGCGCGGAACCATGGCACGAAACGCCCGTGACATCCACGCGAATCTCCATGCGACCGCGGTGTCCGCGATAGATGCCGCCGTCAGTCGGCTCGGTGGAGACGACAAATTCCGGCTTTACACCGTCCTCTCGGATAATGTACTGCCAGCACAGGCCGTCACAGTCCTCCTCCTGTACTGTGCCGGTTACCAAAACGGTATACGCGTCGGTCAGCAGCCCGAGGTCCTTCATAATCTTTGCGCCGTAGACAGCGGAGACAATGCCGCCCATCTGGTCGGAGCCACCGCGCCCGCCGATCTCCGTCTCGTTTTCATAGCCCTCATACGGGTCGAACTTCCAGTTTTCGATGTAACCGATACCGACGTTGTCGATGTGCGCGTCAAACGCAATCAGCGTTTTGCCCGTACCCATGTAGCCGAGCACATTGCCCTGCGGATCGATGTCCACACGGTCAAAGCCGACCGCGCGCATCTCCTGCGCGATACGGTCAATATGTCCCTTTTCCTGGCAGCTCTCACCCGGTATCCGAATCAGGTCACGCAGAAATTTGGTCATATCCGCTTCATATGCCTGTGCCGCCTGTTTAATGCCTTCAAAATCCATCTCTAAGTACCTCCTTATCATCTCATATGTTGAATTATATGCTGAAATTTACACTATTTCTCTGCAGCATGATTACGCTGCCGCGCGTTTTCCGCTTCACTTTGGTATGCGCACATCGTCCGGCGCGAACGGCTCTCTGATGCCGTACAGGCCGTCCCACACGATCTCACGGAAGCGAACCGGATCAGTATTGCCCTCGGTCGAAACCAGCAGCACCTCCGCGTTCTCATCCAGCCGGAGAGCCTCGCGAACATCCGCATAATTCTCACGCGCCATCAGCACGCCGAGCAGCCCCATTGTGACGGAGCCGGATTCGCCCGAAATAATTTCAGGGTCGCCTCGAAGCGGGACGCCATACATGCGCGTGCCGCGCGCGCTCATCCAATCGGGACAGGCCGCAAACGCCGATGCATGGTTGCGCAAAATATCCCATGCGATGGTGTTGCCCTCGCCGCAGGCAAGCCCCGCCATGATCGTCGGCATATCGCCGGTGACGTTGACCAGACTGCCATCCGCCCGCTTGGCGCTGCGGTACAGGCAGCTCGCCGCGTTCGCCTCAACCACAACCATGATGGGCGGATTGTCCGGATATCGGTTTGCGAAATAGCCGACGACCGCACCTGCCAGCGAGCCTACGCCCGCCTGGATAAAAATATGCGTTGGCCGCTCACAGCCGTCCGCCAGCATCTGCCGGTCCGCCTCCAACGCCAGCGTGCCGTAGCCCTGCATAATCCACGACGGAATTTCTTCATAGCCCTCCCATGCGGTATCCTGCACCATCACGCCGTTTGGCGTGCGCTCTGCCTCAGTCGCAGCCAGCCGGACGCATTCATCGTAATTCATATCCTCAATCGTGACCTCGGCGCCCAGCGCACGGATGTTGTTCAGCCGAGTCGGCGTCGTGCCCTTTGGCATGCGGACGACCGCCTTTTGCCCCAGCCGCTTTGCCGCCCACGCAATGCCACGGCCATGGTTGCCGTCCGTCGCGGTGAAAAACGTCGCGTGGCCGAACGCATCGCGCAGCTCCTGCGAGGTGAGCGCGGCATACGGCAGCTGTCCGATATCGCGCTCGGTCTGCTTCGCAATATATCGCCCGATGGCAAACGAGCCGCCGAGCACCTTGAAGGCGTTCAGCCCAAAGCGATAGGATTCGTCCTTTACATACACATTGCGCACGCCGAGATAGCGCGCCATCTGCTCCAGCTTATGCAGCGGCGTTACGCGATACTCCGGAAAGCTTCTGTGAAACAGATTGGCTTTTTTGACGTTTTCCAAGCTCATAAGCTGCAAATACCGGTCGTCCGTTTTGGGAACCTGATTTTGCGTCACATGCAATTCTAGATCCATATGCGAGACCTCCATTCCTGTTTGCCGATGGTTTTTTGTCATCTGTTCAAATCCATCTTTATCATAACACAGTATGGACAAATTGCAAGCATTTTCCAAAAATTATTTTAGGTTTTCTAAAAAAAATTTAGCATCCATTTTTGTGCAATCTTACCAATCAGGCGCGATCATTCCTTTGTGCTTCCGATATAGCTGTACAGGGTAAATTTCGAGATGCCGAAATAGGCCGCCACCTTGTCGCCGGAGTGCGTGATAAGGAAGGCGCCGGTATCGTTGAGATACTTGATGGCTGCGATCTTGTCGTCCTTGTTCATCAGCGCGACCGGCTTGCCGACCAGCGCGACCGACTGCTCCAGTAAATGATCGAGCAGCTCGTTGACGTTGTGTGGAATCTCATGCGGCTGCTCATTTTCGCGCGTGGCGGACAGCATGTTTTGCAGCGTATTCTGCGCGGCAAGCAGCGTTGAAATATCAAAGTTGATGGAAAAAATATACTCCGGCCTGCCTTCGTCATCCTTGATAAAGATCGTGGACGACTTGAGCACCTTGCCGTCACTCGTGCTGGTCAGGTAGCCCAGCTGATCGGTCAGCGCTCCGCCATCCTGCTTGAGCGCCTTGAGCACGATTTCAGACGGCCCATCCCCTACGCTTCGGTTGGAAACCTGTCCGTTTTCAATGCAGACGATGGAGCGTTCCACATCGCCCGAGCGCAGATCATGCACGACGATCTCACAATTGGGGCCAAACTGCGCCGCAAGCCCCGCCGCAAGCTGCTTTAAAACAGTGGGTGTATTCATCTTATTCCCCTCCTGTCCATGGGAAATTTTCGTCATATTTTTTGTTTTCAGATACCGCCTACAATACTTTAGACTGTAGAAAAAGTGAAATCTCAATGCGTACCATGAAATGATTTCGTCATGAGCTGTCAGCGCCAGCAGAAAGCGGATTACAAACTCGTCATTTTTGGCGACATGTGCGTCAAAATGACACCTCTCAGCCCGGAAGTGTGCGAGCGAATGCGCGTGCGCGCACCGG
>CAZEMM010000012.1:0-36740 GCA_964513445.1 uncultured Butyricicoccus sp.
TCTATTCACAACATTTTTTGAGTTTATCGCTTGACTTTTAATAGTTAGTCTTTATCGTTAAATTTGGAACCCGATACCCTTGAGGTAGTCCACGCTCGCCTTGACATTGGCAAGGCTGTTTGCTACATTGCGCGGGTCGCATTCCTGCTCAATGGTGATATAACCGTTATAGCCGATCTCTGCCAAAACATCAGCGATCGCTCTATAATCCAGCATACCCTTTCCAATCGGACACATCGAACCCTTTGCACAGCCCTCAAAGAACCGAATGTGTTCTCCCATAACCTCGTCATAGACCTTTTTATCAATGTCCTTGAAATGTACGTAATCCAGACGATCCTTATATTTTCTAAGCCATTCTACCGGATCCATGCCCGCATAGGCCAGATGGCCGGTGTCCAGCACCAGACCGGCAGTCTCCGCCGGAACCTCCGCCGCCAGACGGTCGATCTCATCGGCAAACTCAATATAGCCGCCGCAGTGCGGATGCAGCACCGGATGAACGCCATAGCTGTTTGCGATGTCGCACAGCGCGACAAAATGGCGCAGCAGCGCAGCCCATCCCCTGTCGTCCAGACGCGGCGCGCGGTCGGAGTGTCCGGCTGCGTAATCGCGCTCATCCGAGCTAAAAAAGTCCATGACGGTCAAATACGGGGTCGGCCAGCGCTGACCCTCCTCGCGCGGCAGCGGGGGCAGCTTGGTAATCAGCTTACAGATGTCCTCGGTCTGCCGCAACAGCTTTTCATGATTGCGTTCGGAGATCATATCGTCAAAGATCGTACCCGCGACAATTGACAGATTGTTTTTGTTCAGCTCTGCCGTGACGGTCTCCAGATCATCCGTCGGGATCCATCCGTTCGGCCCCAGCTCGATGGCGCGATATCCCGCCTCGTGCGCCTCGCGCAAAACACGCTGATAGGTCGGAAGATTCGAATTGGTGACGTCGTCCACGCCCCAGCAGCACGGTGCGCCGCAAATTTTAATTCCCATTTTCTGCTCTCCTTTTATGTTTAATATGTTCGATGGATTGCTTTCTTTTGTTTACCAGTTGTTTCCTTTTGTTTTCGATGATTCTATTTTACCAATCCTACAATTTTTTTCTTTCAATATCTTTCTTTATTGTGAAAATACACAAAAAGAATTTTTTGTTGAAGAAATATTGCGTTTTGCAGAATTTCTTTGACTTTTTCAGCTAATTTATTATGTATTTTTTCTTTTCCCGTTTTGATTTCTCTCTATCCCGCGCCCATGTTTTTTCAAATTCCCGCTTTTTATTTGAAATGAAGCTTAAAAAACAGGAATTTGAAACTTTTTCTGGCAAATTGGGCCAAAATATTACATAATGAAAGCCGTATAGTCCATCCAGATTGTGAAAAGGAAGGGGCCCTCAGCTCTTTTTTCACAGCATTTGGGAACGAAAAAAACCGGCGTGGCTTTCACCCCACGCCGGTCGAGCTGTATACAAATTTTCTTACATGTATCAGAATTTGGTCTCGTAGCTGCCAACCGACATATTGACGCCCTCTTTCGGACTTGACTTGCCGAAGTTGTCAACCGTGAGCTTATCCTTTGGCGTATGGCTGATCGTGCCTGCACCGTTGATGCAGCCTCCCTCACAGGCCATGCCCTCGATAAAGTTTTCCGTAAGCCGGCCGAGCTTTGCCTTAAGCAGCGCAACCTTACACTGTTCAATGCCGCTGCAAACCGCAGCGTTCGGTGTGAAATCCAGTCCCTGTTCCTTGACGCTCTGCACGACTGCCTCTGTCAGGCCTCCAGAACGCGCGAAGACACGACCGAAATACGATGCATCACCCACCGGCAGCTCACCCTGCTCCTCCGGCGGATAGCCCGCCGCATCCAACACCGCTTGCAGCTCTTCAAACGTAATTACGCAGTCAATCCACGGCTTGACCGTTTCCAGCTTCTGTTCATATTTTTTCGCTGTGCACGGACCAATAAAGACTGTTTTGATCGGCCATGCGCTGTTTTCCTTGACATATCTGCCAATCTCCGCCATCGGCGAAAGGTTATGCGAAATATGCTCTGTCATCTCCGGCATATGCTGCTTGATAAAGCGCACAAAAGCCGGACAGCAGGAGGATGTCAAAAAGCCCTTTTCCGCAAGCTCTGCCGATTCCTTCTTCGCGACCATATCTGCGCCCAATGCCGCCTCGACAACATCATGGAAGCCCAGATGCCGCAGCGCCTGCTTAACCTGTCCCATCGTCGCATTCTTAAACTGCGACGCCAGTGCTGGGGCAACAATCGCAACCGTATAATAGCCGCGGTGATCCGCCTGCTGAATCAGCTGGATTGCATCCACCAAATAGGAATTATCCACAACCGCGCCGAACGGACACTGCGTCACACACGCGCCGCAGCTGATGCATTTTTCATAGTCGATCTCCGCTTTCTGCTGGTCATTAATGTGGATCGCGCCGACCTTACAGCTGCGCTCACACGGCCGGATATTTTCTGTGATTGCACTATATGGGCACACTTTTGCGCAGCGGCCGCAATGGATGCACTTCTCCGGATCAATTTCCGCCTTGCCGTCCTTGCCCTTGCTGATTGCGCCTCGCGGACAAACCTTCATGCAGCGGTGCGCCAAGCAGCCGCGGCAGGAATTGCTGACCGAATAACGGTCAACCGGACACTCGTCGCATGCGATATCAATAACCTCTATGACGTGGCTGTCACGAGCGCCGCCCAGCGCATTATGTACACGCTCGCCAACAATTGCACGCTCCTTATATACGCAGCAGCGCATCGTTGCCTTTTTCCCTGGGATGACCTCGTGCGGAACGGTATAATAACAGTCATCCAGCTTTCCCTGCAATGCATGCTCTGCTACCGCACGCAATACGCGGTATTTAATTAACTGAACGTCAGTTTCAAAACTCCTCATGAGTCGTGTTCCCCTTTCTGATACTGTCTCCTTGTCTTATTCTTAACAAATTGTATTGTATCGTAACAAACGCTCGATGTCAATCCGGTGCGGCGAAATACGCCCGTTAAAATAAAGGCAAAAATCTATTTAATTATTGCCAAAATGTCAGCAAGTTGACGGTAAGTCTCCGCGTGCAGGATATCCGATGGAATTTCTTCCAAAAGTTCACCAGAATGATACCAAATCGCATCTATTCCAAAGGAATGGGCGCCGAAAATATCAGCAGAAAGCGAATCGCCAATCATGACACATTGCCGTTTATCCGTGCAGCCCAGCACATCGAGTGCATACCGGAATATCCCGGCATCCGGCTTGCCGATTCCGGCCCGCTGGCTGGTGACAACCGCATGTGTATAGGGCAGCAGACCCGCGCGCTCCAGCCTGCCGAGCTGGGTATAATCCGAGCCGTTTGTTAAAACGCAGACAATATACTGCGCGTAGATGCGCTCCCACAATGCACGCGCGCCATCATACAAAAACGCGCCCTCTGAAACGCACTGTAAATTTATTCTGGCCATCTCCTCCGGCGAGGCATTCAGAAAATCCCATTCCGGCTGTGCCAGCAGCCGGCGAAAACGTTCCGGCCGCAACTGCTCATGCGTCATGTCGCCCTGCTCCAGCTCTCTCCACACGGCGGCGTTGATCGCATGATACCGCTGATACATCGTCTCATCGCCCGCAATGCCAAACGCTTGAACAGTCCGAAAAAAAGCGCACCGCTCGCACGCAGGAAAATCAAAAAATGTTCCGTCCATGTCGAGCAGAACATATTTCCATCTGTTCACTTTACCGTCCGATATTCGCTGATGCCGGTGGTATACAGGCTGCCGCCCTTGGCATCCATCGACACAATCGCCGGAAAATTTTCCACCGTTAGGCGCTTGACAGATTCACAGCCCAACTCATCATATGCGACAACCTCCAGCGACTTGACAGAATCCGCAATGACGGCGCCCGCGCCACCGATAGCCACCATGTAAACACAGCCGTATTTCTGCATCGCGTCATGTACCGCCTGATTGCGCACGCCCTTGCCGATCATGCAGACCTGTCCGTTTTCGATCAAGGCCGGTGAAAACGGATCCATCCGTCCAGACGTCGTCGGCCCGCAGGAGCCGATAACCTGCCCCGGCTTCGCCGGCGTCGGCCCCGCATAATATACGACAGAGTCGCGCAGCGCAAACGGAACCTCCTCACCATTCTGCATTGCCGCGATTATTTTTTTATGCGCTGCATCGCGCGCTGTATACACCGTTCCGGTCAGCGACACTGTGTCACCCGCGCGCAGAATATCGACATACTCTCGCAGCTGTGATGTATTCAAATCATAATGAGCCATGGCAAGTCCCCGCTTTCTAAAGGATTGATTTCTTTTTTCATTATAATTATATCAGGGAAAAAGCAGAAATACAACAATATAAATATATCGACAATTCGCCTGCACGCACGCTTGCAATCGACCGCATGGGGTGCTACAATAATACAGTCACAAAGGCGGGCGTATCTTTCCTGTAAAAATGGACCGTTCTTTTTCAGATATCGCCCAGCGTATTTCGGAGGAAACAAGCATGATTACAATCAAAGACATCGACGAGGCGGCGCAGCGTTTACTGCCTGTCGTTCACAATATTCCACTGGCGTCATCCACGACGTTCTCCGGCATGACCGGCGCGGAGGTCTATCTCAAATGTGAAAACCAGCAGAAAACCGGCTCCTTCAAGGTGCGCGGCGCATACAACAAAATTATGAAGCTGTATGAAGCGGGTGGCCTGACCTCGGTCATCGCCTCGTCCGCCGGCAACCATGCGCAGGGCGTTGCGTTCGCGGCAAACTGCATCGGTATTCCGGCAACCATCTGCATGCCGCGCTCTACACCGATTGCAAAGGTCTCCGCAACCAAGGGCTACGGCGCAAACGTCGTGCTGTCCGGCTCCTGCTACGACGACGCCTATACCAAGGCGATGCAGATCGTCGAGCAGACGGGGGCGACCTTTATCCACCCGTTTGACGACGAGGATGTCATGGCGGGTCAGGGCACGATCGGTCTGGAAATTCTGCGCGATCTCCCTGCCGTAGACGTCATTCTGGTTCCGGCTGGCGGCGGCGGGCTGCTGTCCGGCGTGGCCGCATGCGTCAAGCAGATCAACCCGCGCATTCAGGTTATCGGCGTGCAGGCGGAGGGCGCGCCGGCAATCGCAAAATCCTTCCA
Organism: uncultured Butyricicoccus sp.; assembly: GCA_964513445.1. Taxonomy (GTDB): domain Bacteria; phylum Bacillota; class Clostridia; order Oscillospirales; family Butyricicoccaceae; genus Butyricicoccus_A. The sequence goes on from CAZEMM010000012.1 coordinate 5,160, forward strand.
TCAGGATTCCATTCATCCGTCGGATTCCGTACACACGATTGCAGACGGCATTGCCGTCAAATGCCCCGGCTCCTCAACGATGGAGCACATCAACGCCTTTGTCGACGATATGCTGACGGTGTCGGACGACGACATCGCCGCGACCATTCTGCTGCTGCTCGAGCGCACCAAGCAGGTCGTCGAGCCGGCGGGCGCCTCCTCGCTGGCGGCGCTGCTGTCCGGCAAGCACGACTTCTCCGGCAAAAAGGTCGTCTGCCTGCTATCCGGCGGTAACATTGACGTCAGCTTCATCCACCGCATTGTCGAAAAGGGTCTTGTCACTCGCGGCAGACATATGAAGTTCTCCATCATCATGCCGGACGTCCCCGGCTCTCTTGAGCATCTGGCGGGTATCATCGCATCGTACAACGCGAACATCATCATGTTCCAGCACGACCGTGTCAACGCAAGCCTGGATATCGACGAGGCAATCGTGCACGTCGTCTGCGAAGTCGGCGGCCCCGAGCAGGGCGAAGCGCTGGCAAAATATATCGAAGAGGCCGGTTATACTGTCAATATCGGCGAATGATATATCGCATATGAACCCGTCGGGCATCGCCCGGTGGGTTCAGCCTGTCGACAAAGGTCGACAGGCTGTCAACCAAATGCAAGCATTTGGTTGAGATTATACAGCCCGGTGCGCGCACTCGCATTCGCTCGCACACTTCCGGACTGAGATGTGTCATTTTTGACGCACATGTCGCCAACAATGACGGATTTGAAATCCGCTGTCTGCTAACGCTGACAGCTCATGACGAAATCCTTGCATCATATGCTATCCGATTTCACTTTCTCTACAAACCGACCCGTCGGGCATCGCCCGGCGGGTTTTTTGCCGCGCAAAAAGCGACCCCGCCCGGATACCGGGCGAGATCGCCTTTTCAAAAAATGTATGCGCTTAAATAAATCAATACAGGTTGGTATAGCCCATTAGCGATTCATCTACCGCCTTTGCCGCCTCGCGTCCCTCATGAATTGCCCAGACGACCAGCGACTGGCCACGATGCATATCGCCCGCTGTGAATACATTCGGTACGGAGGTCTGATACTGGTCGGGTGTGGTTGCAACGTTTGTGCGCGCGTTCGTCTCGACCTTAAACGCATCGGTGATATATTTTTGTGCGCCGAGGAAGCCCGCCGCGATGAGCACAATGTCGACATCAACGGTATATTCGCTGCCCTCAACCGGCACCATCATCCTGCGTCCGGTTTTTTCATCCTGCTTGCTTTGCAGCTTCATCAGGACAGCCTTGCACACGCGGCCCTTTTCGTTTGCGATGAATTCCTTCACCGTGGTCTGATAAACGCGCGGATCGTGACCGAATACCGCAATGGCCTCCTGCTGGCCATAATCCGTCTTGCAGACGCGCGGCCACTCCGGCCATGGGTTGTTTTCCGCGCGCTGATCCGGCGCCTTCGGCATCATCTCCAGCTGGAGCACAGACGCCGCGCCAAGGCGGATAGAGGTGCCGACACAGTCGTTTCCGGTATCGCCGCCGCCGATAACCATGACCTTCTTATCCTTGCATGAAACATATTTATGGTCGGAAAAATTAGAGTCGAGCAGGCTCTTGGTCACGCCCTTGAGGAAATCTACGGCAAAATAAATACCATCCGACTGTCTGCCCGGCACGTTGATATCGCGCGGGTTGGATGCGCCGCAGCACAGCACCACGCGGTCATAGCTCTTGAGCAGACGGCTCGCCTTGATATCGTTTCCGACATCCACGCCGGTCTTAAATACAATTCCCTCTTGCTGCATCAGCGCGATGCGGCGGTCAATGACATGCTTTTCCAGCTTCATATTCGGAATGCCGTAGCGAAGCAGCCCGCCGACTCGGTCGCTGCGCTCGAATACCGTGACAGAATGCCCGCGGCTGTTGAGCTGCATCGCAACCGCCAGGCCGGACGGGCCGCTGCCGACGACCGCGACCTTTTTGCCGGTGCGCACCTTTGGCACATGCGGCTGCACCAATCCGGTTTCGTACGCGTGCTCGATGATCGCGCGCTCATTTTCCTTTGTGGAAACCGGCTCGCTGTCCAAATTACATGTGCAAGCCGCCTCGCAAAGCGCAGGGCACACGCGCGAGGTGAATTCCGGAAAGCAGTGCGTTTTCATCAAACGGCTGTATGCCTGCTCCCAATTGCCCAGATAAACCATATCGTTCCACTCTGGGCACAGGTTATGCAGCGGACAGCCGGACGCCATACCGCCGAGCATGCCGCCATACTGACAGAACGGGACGCCGCAGGCCATACAGCGTGCGCCCTGCAGCTGCTGCTGCTCCAGCGGCAGCGGGACATGAAACTCATTGAAATTCCGAATGCGCTCCAGCGGCTCAATCTCCTCGCTGGTTTTTCTTGTATACTCTAAAAATCCAGTTGGTTTTCCCATGGTAATCCCCTATCCTTTCTGACTTGCATAAAAGGCTTCGATCTGTGCCTGCTCACTGCTCAAGCCGCGCTCTTCCATCTGCACGATGCTCATCATCATGCGGTTGTAATCGTACGGAATAATCTTTTTGAATTTCGGCAGGTACGTCTCAAAGTTGCTCAGGAGTTCCTTACCCTTTGCGGAACCGGTTGCGGCGGTGTGCTCCTCAATCATTCCCTTCAACTCAAGCACGTCGTACTTATTGCTCAGCTTCTCAACCGAAACCATCTGCTTGTTGATCTTGGTGTACAGATCGTTGTTCTCATCAAGCACGTAGGCAATGCCGCCGCTCATGCCGGCCGCAAAGTTTTTGCCGACCTGACCCAGGATGACAGCGCGGCCGCCCGTCATGTATTCGCAACCATGATCACCGACGCCCTCTACGACTGCCGACGCTCCGGAGTTTCTGACACAGAAGCGCTCGCCCGCAACGCCGTTGATAAACGCCTTGCCGCTTGTCGCGCCGTACAAGGCGACGTTGCCGATGATAATATTTTCATCCTCCTTAAATCGGATGCCCTTCGGCGGATATACGACCAGCTTGCCGCCGGACAGACCCTTGCCGAAATAGTCGTTGCTGTCGCCGCTCAGCTCCAGCGTCAGGCCGTTCGGGATGAACGCACCAAAGCTCTGACCGCCTGCACCCCTGCACTTGACAACAAACGTATCCTCTTCCAGTGTATCGCCATACCGTCTGGTAATCTCGGCACCGAACAGCGTGCCGAATGTCCGGTCGGTGTTGGAAACCGTGACGTCAATCGTCTTTTTCTGCTTTCTGTCGAGTGCGGTCTTGAGCTTGCGCATCAGGACGGTCTCGTCGGCGGTCTTTTCCAGGCCGAAGTCATAGACCTGCGTCGGGTCAAAGATCACCTTTTTGCCGGAATCAACGTATGGATTGTCAAGAATGCGGCTCAAATCGACCTTTGCGGCGTGCTGCTTGCTCACGTTTTCCTTCTTGCGCAGCATCTCGGAATGACCGACCATCTCATCGACTGTGCGGAAGCCGAGCTTTGCCATATACTCCCGCAGCTCCTGCGCGATAAAGCGCATAAAGTTCTCTACATATTCCGGTTTTCCGCGGAACCGCTTGCGCAGCTCCGGATTCTGCGTCGCAATGCCGACCGGACAGGTATCCAGATTGCACACGCGCATCATGACGCAGCCCATGGTGACCAGCGGCGCTGTCGCAAAGCCGAATTCCTCCGCGCCCAGCAGCGCGGCAATCGCAACATCACGGCCGCTCATCAGCTTGCCGTCCGTTTCAATGCGAACCTTGTTACGCAGTCCGTTCATGATCAGCGTCTGATGAGTCTCCGCAAGGCCCAGCTCCCACGGCAGACCCGCATTGTGAATGGAGCTGCGCGGCGCAGCGCCCGTACCTCCGTCATAGCCGGAGATCAGAATGACCTGTGCGCCGGCCTTTGCGACGCCCGCTGCAACCGTGCCTACACCCGCCTCGGATACCAGCTTAACGGAAATGCGCGCGTCCCTGTTCGCGTTTTTCAAATCGTAGATCAGCTGCGCCAAATCCTCAATCGAATAGATATCATGATGCGGCGGCGGCGAGATCAGGCTGACGCCCGGTGTGGAATGTCTCGTCTTTGCGATCCACGGATAGACCTTGTTGCCCGGCAGATGGCCGCCCTCGCCCGGCTTTGCGCCCTGCGCCATTTTGATCTGGATTTCCTGCGCGCTGACCAGATACTTGGACGTGACGCCAAAACGGCCGGACGCGACCTGCTTGATCGCGGAGCAGCGGTTGAAATTCGGATCTGTGTCGACCAGACGCTCCAACGCCTCGCCGCCCTCGCCGCTGTTGGATTTTCCGTGCAGACGGTTCATCGCAATCGCCATCGTCTCATGCGCTTCCTGCGAGATCGAGCCGTATGACATCGCGCCCGTCTTGAATCGGGTCACGATGCAATCGACGCTTTCGACCTGCTCAATTGGGATACCGCCGTTTTCCGGGAAATTAAATTCCATCAGACTGCGCAGATAGCCGCTGTTTTCACGGTCGATCTTCGCGGTGTACTGCTTGAACAGCGCATAATCGCCGCGCCACGTGGACTGCTGTAACAGGTGAATGGTCTCCGGATTATATCGGTGCTCCTCGCCCGCGCTGCGCATCTTGTGCCGTCCGATACTGGGCAGCGTCTCATCCGTGTCCAGACCCAACGGGTCAAACGCGCGGGAGTGCAGATTGTCGGTCTCTTCCGCAATATCCTCGATCGTAATGCCGCCGACCCTGCTGACCGTATTGGTAAAATATTTGTCGATGACCGACTGGTCGATACCGATGGCCTCGAAAATCTTCGAGCCCTGATACGACTGGATGGTCGAAATACCCATTTTGGAGGCAATCTTGACGATGCCGCTCAGCACCGCCTCGTTGTAATCTTGCACAGCCGCGTAATAATCCTTCTCCAGCATGCCGCAGTCGATCAGCTGGTGGATGGTATCCAGCGCAAGATACGGATTGATCGCGCTGGCGCCAAAGCCGAGCAGCGTCGCAAAGTGGTGCACCTCACGCGGCTCACCGGATTCCAGAATAATCGCCAGCGACGTTCTCTTCTTGGTGTTGACCAAATGCTGATGCACCGCAGAAACCGCCAGCAGCGACGGAATCGGCACACGATTTTCATCCACGCCGCGGTCGGACAGAATCAGGATATTCGCTCCCTCGCGATAAACGCGGTCTACCTCAAGGAACAGACGGTCAATCGCCTTTTCCAGACTGGTATTCTTATAATAGGTGATCGGAACCTCAGCAACCTTGAAGCCCTCGACCTTCATGTTTTTGATCTTTAACAGATCCGTGTTGGTTAAAATCGGATTGTTGATCTGCAATACCTTGCAGTTTTCCGGCTCCTCACGAATGAGATCGCCCTCCGCGCCCGCGTAGACCAGCGTCGAGGTGACGATCTCTTCGCGAATCGCGTCAATCGGCGGATTGGTGACCTGTGCGAACAACTGCTTAAAGTAGTTGAACAGCGGAACATGGGAGTCCGACAGCACCGGCAGCGGCGTGTCAATGCCCATCGCGCCGATGCCCTCCGAGCCGGTGCGCGCCATGGTCAGCATCGATGTACGGAACTCCTCAAACGAATAGCCGAACGCCTTTTGCAGCTTCGCGCGCTCCTCATCGCTGTATTCCTGTACGCCGATGTTCGGGATTTTGATGTCCGACAGATGAATCAAATAGCGATCCAGCCATTCGCCGTACGGCTGTCTCTTTGCATAATATTCCTTCAGCTCGTCATCGTCGATCACGCGTCCCTCTATCGTGTTGACCAGCAGCATCTTGCCCGGATGCAGACGCTCCTTGAGCACAATGTTGGATGGCTCAATACCCAGCACGCCAACCTCAGAGGACAAAATCAGAAATCCGTCCTCTGTGATGTAGTAGCGGGACGGGCGCAGGCCGTTGCGGTCGAGCACCGCGCCAACCAGATCGCCGTCGCTGAACACGATGGACGCAGGGCCGTCCCACGGCTCCATCATCGTGGAATAGTAATGATAAAAGTCGCGTTTTTGCTGGCTCATCGCCGTATTGTTCGCCCACGGCTCCGGAATGGCGATCATAACTGCAAGCGGCAGATCCATGCCGTTCATGACAAGAAACTCCAATGCGTTATCCAGCATGGCGGAGTCCGAGCCTGACGTGTTGACAATCGGCAGAATCTTGGTCAGCTCACCCTCAAAATGATCGGAGAACAGTTTCTCCTCGCGTGCGAGCATTTTATCCGCATTGCCGCGGATAGTATTGATCTCGCCGTTGTGTACGATAAAGCGGTTCGGATGCGCGCGCTCCCAGCTCGGATTGGTATTCGTGCTGAAGCGCGAATGAATGATGGCGATTGCAGATTCGTAATCCAAATCCTGCAAATCGTGGAAGAATGTGCGCAGCTGTCCGACGAGGAACATGCCCTTATAAACAATCGTCCTGCTGGACAGCGAGACAACGTAGGAATTCTCGTTGCTCTGCTCAAACACACGACGCACAATGTACAGCCGCCTGTCAAAGTCCAGACCCTTTTCCACGTTTTTCGGCTTTTCAACAAAGCCCTGCATGATGCACGGCATACATTCGAGCGCCTTGTGGCCGAGTACCTCCGGCTCAACCGGGACCTCACGCCATCCGAGGAACCGCAGGCCCTCCTTCTGGACAATGATCTCGAACATCTTTTTTGCCTGATTTTTCTTCAGCTCATCCTGCGGGAAGAAAAACATGCCGATGCCATATTCCCGCTCCTGGCCCAAAAAAATACCGAGGGCTTCACAGGTTTTCGAAAAGAATCGATGCGAAATCTGTAGCATGATTCCTACTCCGTCGCCTGTTTTTCCCTCGGCATCTTTGCCGGCTCTATGTTCAAGATTTTCTACAATACGTAGTGCGTTCTCAACAGTCTCATGAGACTTGATACCCTTAATATTGACGACCGCGCCGATACCGCAGTTGTCATGTTCAAATTCCGGCCTGTACAGCCCCGGCGTCTGAACGGGTTCATTCAGTTTTGCAGTGCCCATACAATAATTCCTTTCTTCGGTTTGTTTGATACGGTGATTACACTATACACCAATTTTGCAAGTATGTAAAGGATTTTTTTCATTTTTATGCGCATTCACTTCTTCTTTTGGCGTATTAAATTATTTTTTTGAATAATGCAGATAAGATTTTGTCAAATGCGATAAGGCGTCGTATTCATTTTTACCAATTTTATGCGTTGCTGTTTCCCTTTGCAATAATCAATGCATTTTGCGCATAAAATGGCTCGTGTCCACATGGAACACGAGCCGCTTTATTACGGAGTATTGGTCGTACCGTCTGTCGCAGTCGTGACGTTCGTCCCGTTTTGCGTGACGGTCGAGCCGTTGTCGGTGACGGTATTCTGGTCGGCAGCCGTGCCGCCGTTTCCGGTCACCGCATCGCCGACGGCATCCGCGCCGTTTTCCACTGCGCGTCCGATGTCATCCACCGCGGTATCCACATCGCCCGCGGCAGAGCCGCTGCCGCTTCCGTTGACAGCGCCGTTGCTGCCGTTTCCATCGCTGTCATAGCCGCTGCCGTCGTTTCCGACAATGCCGTCTCCATTGGTATCCGTCGCGGCAGAGCCGTTTTCATCCTTCATGCCGGTGTCCGTCGAATTCGACGTGCCGCAGCCGGTCAGCAGCGAGAGCAGCATACCGGCGCTGAGCAGCAGCGCAAGCATATTTCGTTTCATGCACATTACCTCCAAGGCTGATTTTGCCTTTAGTATGCGGAGGCAGGCATATTTTATACCAATTTCATTTTATGCAGGCTCGTTTTTTATCCTGCGTGCTTAGGATTTTTGTACCAGCCGCAGATGACGCATGTGCCGCTGCAGCACATCCAAAATCGCTCCGGTCACAAATCCCATCGGGATGGCGCTGATGAGCAGCAGCGGCAGATAGGCGATCACATCCATCGTCTGCATTACAAGCGCGGCGGCGGCAATCTGTCCAATGTTGTGCATGGCGGCCGAGGCAGCGCTGATGCCGTAAAAGGAAAACCATCTTCCCTGCCTATGCAGCAGCAGCCATGTCATGCTTAGCGCCAGCATTCCGCCAAACAAGCTGAACAAAAACTGTGTCACACTGCCAGCGAACAGCGCGGCCAGCGTCACACGGCAAAAAAGGATGGAAAACGCCTCGCCTGTTGTCAAAAACAGCAGCGCAAACATCGTCACAACATTTGCCAGTCCCAGCTTGATACCCGGAATTGGAATAAGCAACTGCAGCGGGATCATACGCTCCGCCAGCGAGAGCGCGAGCGCGAGCGCGGTCAGCATCCCGCACAGCGCAATGCGCTTGGTCTGATTCATCGGCTCTCCTCCTCACTGCGCAACGGCGTCGACCGCGTCGTCCGTGCTGCCTGTAATTTTAATCATCACACGATTTGGCAGACACACGGCGGTTTGTCCGACCTGCGAAATCCAGCCGGTCTTCACGCACGTGTGATCCGGGCAGTCCGCCTCTGAAACGCACATACGCTTGCCGTCCACTGTGACGACCACCTCTCCCACGCGACCCGATATGTGAAGTGTCTGCGTACCGCTGTCCGACAGCTTAATCTGCTGACGGCACGCACCGTCCACCCAAATCTCGCCATATGTCTGATCGGTCTGCATCAGCGCAAGCCGCACCCAAATGCCGCATGCCAGCGCAATGATCGCCGCAAAAATCAAGAAATCCCCTGCCTTGAGTGGAAATTTATTCTGCATATTTATACTCCGAATTTGTCAGCACAAAGCAATCCGCAAGCCCGTCCGTCACGATCACGGTATGATCATCCAGCACAAAAACTGCCTCCACAGCGTTTTGCGCACAAAATTCCTGTGCCTTTTTACTTCCCATGACAAAAAGCGCCGTTGCAAACGCGTCTGCCTGTGTGGAGCTTTCTGACACAATCGTCACGCTGCGCAGATCGCTCTCCGCAGGATATCCCGTCGTCGGGTCAAAGATATGGCAGTACCGCTTGCCGTCCTGCTCAAAATATCGCTCATAATCGCCGCTCGTGACGACGCTGCAATCGGATACCGCGAGCGTCGCAAAATAGCTGCCCGGCTCGTCCGGGTCGGAAATGCCTACCGTCCACGGCACGCCGTTCTCCTTCTCGCCGATTGCATAGATATTGCCGCCCAGCGACACGAGGCCGCGCGAAATCCCCGCCTGCTCCAGCATATCGCGCACACGGTCGGCGGCATAGCCCTTTCCGATACCGCCAAGATCAAGCTGCGCGCCCGCGGGCAGCGTCACCGCGTTGCCATCCAGCTGAACCTGCTGATAGCCGACATGCTGCAGCGCCGCGTCAATGTCCTGCTGGGCCGGTATCGCCGCATGATCCGTCCCGATCGCCCATAAATCAGAAAGCGGCGCGATTGTCGGCTCAAAGCAGCCGTCAGTCTGCCGCGCCAGCTCAAGCGCGCGCTGCAATACATCCTGCACTTCATCTGAAACCTCGACGGGTTCTCCCTCCGCATGATTGAGCGCGTAAATATCGCTGCCCTGCTGCGTTCTGGAAATCTCCTGTTCCAGTGTATTGATATAAGAAACGCAGTCATTCACCGCATCCTGCGCATGCCTGCCGTAGACGGAGATGCTCATTACGGTGTCCATCGCGTAAAAATCCTGAGACGCGTTCTGCTCTCCACATCCACTCAGGCCGCCCAGCAGCGCAGCACAGCAAACAATTGCTGCCGCTTTTTTCATAGACATCCTCCATTTCTGTTACTTTTTCATTATAATACCTCTCTGCGACAATTACAACCACAGATTTTAACACAGTACAAGAGCCCCGCGCCGTATGGGCACGAGGCTCTTGCTTGGAAATATATGGGTTTAGTAGAAAGAAGTAGCCTTATTCTTCGTACTGCAGCGCATCGAAGCCGACCGCGCCGGTACGGATTTTTACGACATTCTGTACGTCGTAAACGAAAATCTTGCCGTCGCCGATGTGACCGGTGTACAGCACCTTGCGGCAGACGCGGATGACGTCCTCTACCGGAACTCTGCTGACAACCATCTCGACCTTGGTCTTCGGATGCAGCATCGCATTGACCGGTGCGCCGCGGTACATCTCGGGTGCGCCCTTTTCTACGCCGCAGCCCAGCACGTTGGTGACTGTCAGTCCTGCTATGCCGATCTCGCCGAGCGCGTTCTTGAGATCCTCAAAGCGCGACTGACGGCAGATGACAACAACCTTGAAGATCTTGTAGCCGTCTGTGCCGGTAGACGGGACCTGTGTTGCGGGGACTGCTTCCTCCACGGTAATCGGCGCGGCGGAAGCCGGCTCCTCCGGCGCCTTGTACAGGCCGTTGACCGACGGAACCATCATAAAGCCGGCATACGAGGAGGACAGACCATGCTCCATAACATCCAGACCGCGCATTTCTTCCTCTTCACTGACGCGAAGGCCGATGGTATGCTTGATGATCCAGAATACAATGGTCATCGTGACCGCGACCCACGCGATGACAGAAATCACACCGATGAGCTGTACGAGGAAGAAATGTGCGCCATGGCCGTAGAACAGGCCCTGATCCTTCGACAGCAGGCCGGTGAGCAGTGTGCCAAGCGCACCGTTTACACCGTGTACGCCGACTGCACCGACCGGATCGTCAATCTTGAGCTTCTTCTCGATAAATTCAATGCCGAATACAACCGCAAAGCCTGCGCAGATGCCGATGACCGCCGCGCCGAACGGTGTGACCATATCACATCCGGCGGTGATGGCAACCAGACCAGCCAGCGAGCCGTTCAAGGTCATTGAGACATCCGGCTTGCCGTAGCGAATCCATGTGATGCACATAACGGTAACCGTCGCAACCGCTGCCGCGAGGTTAGTCGTTACATAAACAGAGGCTGCGGATTCATATGCGCCGTCCGTCATTGCGACCGTAGACGCGCCGTTAAATCCAAACCAGCAGAACCACAGAATAAATACGCCCAGCGCGCCCAGGGTCAGCGAATGGCCCGGAATCGCGCGTGCATTGCCCTGCTTGTCATACTTGCCAATACGCGGGCCAAGAAAGGCCGCGCCGATCAATGCGGCAACGCCGCCGACCATGTGTACGCAGGTGGAGCCTGCAAAGTCATGGAAGCCCAGCTGGGACAGCCAGCCGCCGCCCCAGATCCAATGGCCGGAGATCGGATAAATGACCGCGCTGATGACCATGGAATAAACGCAGTACGAGGCGAACTTGGTTCGCTCTGCCATTGCGCCGGAGACGATGGTCGCCGCCGTCGCGCAAAATACGGTCTGGAAAATCAGCGTAGTAAAGCCGCCCTCGCCGCCGTTGGTCATGAAATCAATGCCGCCAATCAGCGCGCCGGTGCCGCCAAACATCAGGCCAAAGCCGATGAGCCAGTAGATCGGTGTGCCCAGCGAAAAATCCATCAGGTTTTTCATGATGATGTTGCCCGCATTCTTTGCTCTGGTGAAGCCGGTCTCTACCATTGCAAAGCCTGCCTGCATGAAAAATACAAGCGCGGCGCCCAGCAACGTCCATGAGGTGTCAATCGCATTGGCATGATCCGCCAGAATTGACATTACAGATGTTGTGTCCATTTTAGTAATACCCCTTTGCGAATAGAATTATATCAATAAATCATATGATTTATCTTCTGAAAGAATTGTATTGTGCAATAAAAAGAGGGCGTCTGCATCTCCGCCCTGGAAATGCACACGCCCTTGTGTAAAAACGTCAATCAATATCGAATACTATCAAACGCCGAACAGCAGCTTGTCATAAGCCGGGAACGGCCAATACTTTTCTGCGGTATTGACCTCCATCTGATCCGCTACAGCGCGCAGCTCTGCCATCGCCGGAATGACGACCTCATGCTGATAGTCCGCGCGCGCCTGCTCGCCTTCAACCTGCGTACCATCGGCAATGACAGCCTCCAGCGCCTCGGTCTTTGCATAAGCATCCGCACTCAGATCAGACAGCTTTTCGATCTGCTTTATTTCAAGCGCAGCGTCGATGCCCAGCGTCTTTTTGTTACAGGCGATCTCGGTCAGCTCCTTGACATAGGAAGCGACAGCCGGAATGATATCCTTCTTCGCCATGTCAACCATCGTGCGCGACTCGATCGCGATGGTCTTCGCGTACTCATCCAGCAAAATCAGCTTGCGGCTAATCAGCTCGGTCTCGCTTAAAACGCCGGTGTTCTCAAACAGGCTGATGAATTCATCATAGGTCGCCAGCGCCTCCGGCGTGCTGCGCAAATTCGGCAGACCACGCTTCTCCGCCTCCGCGATCCAGCTGTCATCATAGCCATTTCCGTTGAAGATGACGCGCTGATGCTCGGTCAACTCGCGGCGAATCAGCGTGTTGAGCGCCTCCTGAAAGTTCTCTGCGCCCTCCAGCTCATCCGCATACTCCTTGAACACCTGCGCGACTGCCGTGTTGAGCATCATGTTAACGCAGGCAATGGACTCGGACGAGCCCGGCATACGGAACTCAAAGCGGTTGCCGGTGAAGGCAAACGGAGAGGTTCTGTTGCGGTCGGTGTTGTCCTTCGGGAATACCGGAAGGGTGGTGACACCCAGTTCAATCTTGCTGCGGCCAATGCCTGCGGATTCATCGCCGTCAATGATGCTGCGGACAACCTCTCCCAGCTCGTCGCCGAGGAAAATGGAGACAATTGCAGGAGGCGCTTCGTTTGCGCCCAAACGATGGTCGTTGCCAGCCGTCGCGACAGAAATACGCATCAGCTTGGCATAGCGATCGACTGCGGAGATGACAGCCGTCAAAATCAGCATAAACTGCGCGTTGTCCTTCGGATTCTTGCCCGGATTGAGCAGGTTCTCGCCCGTATCGGTGGACATCGACCAGTTGTTGTGCTTGCCCGAACCGTTGACGCCGTCAAACGGCTTTTCATGCAGCAGACAAATCAGGCCATGCTTTTCCGCGACCTTCTTTGCAACATCCATCAGCAGCTGGTTGTTATCCGTCGCCATGTTGGTGGTGGAGAAGATCGGTGCGATCTCATGCTGTGCCGGCGCAACCTCGTTATGCTTGGTCTTTGCCAACAGGCCGAACTTCCACAGCTCCTGATCCAGCTCCGCCATAAAGGAAGCGACACGCGGCTTGATGGTGCCAAAATAATGATCCTCCATCTCCTGTCCCTTCGGACTCATCGCGCCAAACAGCGTGCGTCCTGTAAACAGCAGATCCTTGCGCTGATCATAATATTTCTTATCAACTAAAAAGTATTCCTGCTCTGGGCCTACCGTTGTGGTGACGCGCTTGGCATCCTTGCCGAACAGCGTGAGCACACGGCGCGCCTGTTTGCTGACGGCATCCATCGAGCGCAGCAGCGGGGTCTTTTTATCCAACGCCTCTCCAGTATAGGAGCAGAACGCAGTTGGAATGTACAGCGTACCATCCTTGACAAATGCATACGAGCTTGGATCCCATGCGGTGTAGCCGCGCGCCTCAAACGTCGCGCGAAGACCGCCGGACGGGAAGGAAGAGGCGTCCGGTTCACCCTGAATCAGCTCCTTGCCGCCAAACGACATGATGATGTTGCCGCCAGCTGCCGGGCTGATGAATGAATCATGCTTCTCCGCCGTGATGCCGGTCATCGGCTGGAACCAATGCGTATAATGTGTGGCGCCCTTTTCGACCGCCCAATCCTTCATTGCGTTTGCAACGACGTTGGCAATGCTGATGTCAAGCGGCTCACCATACTCGATGGTTTTAATCAGCTTCTTAAAAACCTCTTTCGGCAGCTTGTCACGCATTACATTTTCACTGAACACATTTTCGCCGAAAATCTCGGGAATACTTACCATGTAAAACGCACCTCCATGCATTTGTATCCGTACTACATTTCATATGTCTGTCACATTTTTTGAAAATAGAAAGGGCGCCGCGGATCAAAACATCCTCAGCGCCTTTGCTGTTTACGCTGTTTATTATATTCCGCGATTGCGCATTTGTCAACAAAAAATTTACAGTTTTCTTTTTTTGCGTACTTTTTTGGTATTTATACCCCGTTCTACTTCTTTGGGCGCAGATATTCTATCTAAATTACACAAAACCCTACCACTATTTTATTTCCCTCGCAAAATGCTTGACGCAAACCGGCATTTCCGATAAAATACTTAGTAGGAACAACGGCGTTCATTCCTCTGTCCGCGTCTGCATGTATGCTCGTGGGTCGAGGAATGTTCGCCGTATCTATTTTTCGGCTGAACTGTCGTTTGCAGTCGCCGCGAACTATAGTATAATACAGATAACACGGAACAGGCTGTCCCTGTTCCATTCTATTCCGGCGCATGCCAAATCATACCCGCCGCGCTCAGTTTCTCGGTTCCCATCAGGAGGTTGCTATGAACGATACACGATTTGACGAAGCGATGCAGTTTGTTCAGGAAAATGATGTTAAATTCATCCGCTTGGCATTCTGCGACATCTTTGGAACACAAAAAAATATTTCTATCATGCCGCGGCAGCTCGCGTGCGCCTTTCACGACGGCATCTCGTTTGACGCGTCTTCCATTCGCGGCTTTATGAATGTTGATTCCTCTGATCTGCTGCTGTTCCCCGATCCGAGCACGCTGTCCGTGCTGCCGTGGCGTCCGACACAGGGACGCGTCGTTCGCTTTTTCTGCGATATTAAATATCCGGACGGCAGGCCGTTCGAGGGCGACGGCCGTCAGGTGCTGCACCACGCGCAGGCGGATATGCACGCACTTGGCTATTCTGTCAAGATCGGCACGGAATGCGAGTTTTATCTGCTGCTGCAGGACGAAAACGGCCTGCCCACCAAAACACCGCACGACAACGCATCCTATTTTGATATCGCACCGCTGGACAAGGGGGAAAATGTCCGCCGGCAGATCTGCCTTACATTGGAGGAAATGAACCTGCGTCCGGAGTCCTCGCACCACGAGCAGGGACCCGGACAAAATGAAATAGATTTCGCCTATGATTCCGCTGTTTCCGCGGCGGACAACATGATTACGTTCCGCGGAGTCGTCAAGACGCTTGCCGCTGCCAACGGCCTGTATGCATCCTTTATGCCAAAGCTGTTTCGCGAGCATGCGGGCAACGGCCTGCACATCAACCTGTCGCTGTTCCAGCGCGGCGAAAATCTGTTCCGCGATGCGGAGCAAGCGCTGAATACCGGCGAGGATGCGCATTCCCCCATTGTCGAGAGCTTTATCATGGGCATTCTCACCCGCTGCTATGAAATCAGCGCATTTCTCAATCCTCTGGTCAATTCATACGATCGTTTTGGCGGCTATGAGGCGCCGCGCTATATCACATGGAGCCATCAAAATCGCTCCCAGCTCATCCGCATTCCGGCAGCGACCGGCGTGAACCGCCGCATGGAGCTGCGCTCTCCTGACCCGTGCGCCAATCCCTATCTGGCCTTTACACTGCTCATCCGCGCGGGTATCGAGGGCATCCAGCGCGAGCTCAAGCTGTGCGACCCGTGCAATCTCAATCTGTATGAGGTTCCAGCGTCGATGGTGCGCGAATATGACTGCCTGCCGAATAATCTGATGGAGGCGGTGCAGGCCGCACGCAGCAGTGAATTTGTACACCGCGCGCTGCCGGAAAAGATCATTACAGCCTATCTGGACACCAAAACCCGCGAGTGGAACCGCTATGCGGATGCTGCGGACAAGGCTGCCGTTATGGATTCGCTGTATTTTTACTCCTATTGACCTGCGATTGTATCGCATCCAGTCAACTGTCTTTGCAGGGAGGATAATTTCTTGGAGAATATCTTACTGGTCACGCCTTCAAAGAAGAGCGCAGACATGCTGCTGGGACTGCTCAACAAGAGCGGACAGCGGCCGGAACGCGTGCTTCTTGCGGTGTCCTGCAGCGAAGCCCGCCGTCGTCTGATTGAAGATTCCGTTGACCTTATTATCATCAATACCCCGCTGAGCGATGAATTCGGCCATGAATTTGCGCTCTATGCCTGTCAAGCAACCGCTGCGGGCGTGGTCATGCTGGTTAAGGCGGAGGTCGCGGATTCCGTGACTGCGCGCGTGGAGACCAGCGGTGTGTTCGTCATCGTAAAGCCGATCTCGCGCCAGCTGTTCTATCAAACGCTGCACCTGGTCAATGCCTCGCGCATGCGCATCCTGACCCTACAACAGGAAAACCGCGTGCTGCATCAGCGTCTGGACGACGCACGCATCATCGGCCGTGCTAAATGCCTGCTCATCGCCGAGCAGCATATGAGCGAGGCGCAGGCGCATTCGTACATCGAAAAACAGGCGATGAATTCCCGACAGCCCAAACGGGAGATCGCCGAGGAAATCATTCGCTCCTTCTCATAGCTTTGGCGGCAGGACGCGGTACCATTCGTCCTGCCGTTGTTCTGTTCTCCGCCCGCTTGAGCGAAGCGGAAAAAATGGTCAAAGCTTGTCTTGAAAAGCCAGCCCATTCACGGTATAATGAATCCGTATTGTATTTTGTGCGCTGCAAGCAGCGCACAGGGAATCCACACTCATGAAAGCATAGAGGATGACACTTAATGAAGCTGAATTTTACCAAAATGCACGGCTGCGGCAACGATTATATCTATTTCAACTGCTTTGAGCAGGACATTGCCGCCCCGGAAGCATTGTCCATCCGTCTCTCCGACCGGCATTTCGGCATTGGCGGCGACGGCATCATCCTGGTCTGCCCGTCAGACAAGGCGGATGCCAAAATGCGCATGTTCAACGCCGATGGAAGCGAGGGCAAAATGTGCGGCAACGGCATTCGCTGTGTTGGTAAGCTTGTCTATGATTCCGGCATCGCCCGCAAGCCTTCCATTACGATTGATACGCTCAGCGGCATAAAAACGCTGCAAATGCAGATAGAGGACGGCCGCGCTGTAGGCGCATGCGTGAACATGGGCGTCGCAATTCTAAAGCCGTCGGAAATCCCGACCAAATTTGAGGGTGAAACCGCTATTGCCGTCCCCCTGCTGGTGGATGGCACACAGTATGACGTCACGTGTGTATCGATGGGCAATCCGCACTGCGTCGTCTTCGTCAACTCTGACGTCGATGAACTGGAACTGGAAAAAATCGGCCCGTTGTTTGAGCGCCATGAAATGTTTCCCGAGCAAATCAACACAGAGTTTATTCGAGTCATCGACGATCACACGCTGCAAATGCGCGTTTGGGAGCGCGGCAGCGGCGAGACCTGGGCCTGCGGTACCGGTGCGTGTGCGGCTGCTGTCGCTGCTGTTCTCAACGGCTTTTGTCCCAAGGGAGAGGAGATCACCATTCATCTGCGCGGCGGCGATCTGCAAATCCGCTACACCGATGAGGCAGTTTATCTCACCGGCCCTGCAATCACTGTATTTGAAGGGAACGTGGAAGCATGACCAAGTATATCTTTGTAACCGGCGGCGTTGTCTCCGGCCTTGGCAAGGGCATTACGGCCGCTTCGCTTGGCCGTCTGCTCAAAAGCCGCGGGCTGAAAATCGCCGCGCAAAAGCTCGATCCATATATCAATGTTGACCCGGGCACAATGAGCCCGTTTCAGCACGGCGAGGTATATGTCACCGATGACGGCGCGGAAACCGACCTTGATCTCGGTCATTATGAGCGTTTTATCGATGAGGATTTGAACAAGTTCTCCAATCTGACCACTGGCAAGGTGTACTGGAACGTGCTGAACAAGGAGCGCAACGGAGAATATCTCGGCGAGACGGTACAGGTTATCCCGCACATCACCGATGAGATCAAATCGTTCATCTATTCCGTCGGCAAAAAGACCAGCGCGGATATCGTCATCACGGAGATCGGCGGTACGACAGGCGATATCGAATCCCAGCCGTTTCTCGAGGCGATCCGTCAGATCTCCACGGAGGTTGGGCGGCGCAACTGTCTGTTTATCCATGTCACGCTGGTGCCGTTTATCTCCGGCTCAGACGAGCCGAAATCCAAGCCGACGCAGCACTCTGTCAAGGAACTGCGCGGTCTGGGCATCCAGCCGGACATGATCGTCTGCCGCGTTGACCAGCCGCTGACCGACGAAATTCGCCGCAAAATCTCGATGTTCTGCAATGTGCAGCAGGACTGCGTCATTGAAAACCGCACCATGCCGGTGCTGTATCAGGCGCCTCTCATGCTTGAGGAAAATCATTTCTCCGATATTGTCTGCCGTGAGCTGTCGCTTGGCTATGCCAAGGGCGATATGTCCGAGTGGTATGAAATGCTTGAACGCATCAACAACCGCATGGGCAGCGTGAAGATCGCGTTGGTCGGCAAATATGTCCGGCTGCATGACGCCTATCTCTCCGTTGCAGAGGCGCTGCAGCATGCCGGCTATGAAAACGGTGTGCGCGTGGACATCGATTGGGTGGACTCGGAGGAGATTAACGACTCCACTGTGGACAAGCTGCTTTCCAGCTGTGACGGCATCATTTTGCCGGGCGGCTTCGGCTCGCGCGGCATCGAGGGCATGGTATGTGCTGCAAATTACTGCCGCGTACGCGATATTCCCTATTTTGGCATTTGCCTTGGCATGCAGATCGCGGTCATCTCGTATGCGCGCAACGTCCTCGGCTATGAGGACGCGGATTCCGGCGAATTTTCGCCAGACAGCGAGCATCGCGTCATCGACCTGATGGAAAGCCAGCAGGGTATCTCCAAAAAGGGCGGTACCATGCGTCTGGGCGCCTATCCCTGCCGCATCCGTCCGGGCACCAAAATGGCGGAGGCCTATCAGCAAACCGATATTTCCGAGCGACATCGCCATCGTTATGAATTTAATAATCAATTCCGCGAGGAGATCGAGTCAGCCGGTATGATCATCTCCGGCACCTCCCCGTCCGGTGAACTGGTTGAGACGGTTGAGATTCCGGCGCACCCGTTCTATGTCGGCGTACAGTTTCATCCGGAATTCAAGTCCCGCCCCAACCGCGCACATCCGCTGTTCAAGGCGTTTGTCGCAGCATCTATGAAAAGGAGCGCAAGCAAATGAAAATGAATCATAATTTCTCCAACATTGCCCAGAGCTATCTGTTCTCTACGATTGCAAAAAAGACCGCAGACTATCAGGCCTCTCATCCGGATGCACCGATCATCCGCATGGGTATCGGCGATGTTACGCTGCCGCTGCCGCAGGCGTGTATTGACGCGATGCACAAGGCAGTGGATGAGCAGGGCCAGCAGGCGACCTTCCACGGCTACGGTCCGGAGCAGGGCTATGATTTCCTGAAACAGTCCATTCAAGGCTATTATGCCTCGCACGGCACACAGATCGAGCTGGACGAGATTTTCGTCTCCGACGGTGCAAAGTCGGACGTCGGTAACATCCTTGACCTGTTTGATGTCGATACTACGGTGTTGGTTCCCGACCCGGTCTATCCGGTTTATGTGGATACCAACACGATGGCCGGCCGCAAGGTAATGTACATGGATGCCAACGAGTCCAACGGCTTTTTGCCGCTTCCGGACGATTCTATGTACGCGGACATTATCTATCTGTGCTCCCCGAACAATCCGACCGGCGCGGTGTATGACCGCACGGGCCTCAAGGCTTGGGTCGACTATGCGCTGGCAAACAATGCCATCATCCTGTTTGACGCGGCGTATGAGTGCTTTATCGAGAATCCAAATCTGCCGCGCAGCATCTATGAAATCGAGGGCGCAAAGCAGTGCGCCATTGAGTTCTGCTCGTTCTCCAAGACCGCCGGCTTTACCGGCACCCGCTGCGGCTACACCATCGTGCCGCTGACGCTGGAGTGCGAGAGCCTGAGCCTGAACAAGATGTGGCTGCGCCGACAAACCACGAAGTTCAACGGTGTTTCCTATGTGGTACAGCGCGGCGCGGCTGCCGTCTTTACCGAGGAGGGCTTGTCCCAGGTCAAGACGAATCTCGACTACTATAAGGAAAACGCCCGCATCCTGTCGCAGGCGATGGATGCGCTGGGCATCTGGTATACCGGCGGAAAGAATTCCCCGTATATCTGGCTGAAATGCCCGAATCATATGGAATCCTGGGAGTTTTTTGATTATCTTCTCGAGCATGCAAATGTTGTCGGAACACCGGGCGCCGGTTTTGGTGAAAACGGAAAAAACTTTTTCCGTCTGACGGCTTTTGGCGACCGCGAAAATACAATTGAGGCTGTTGAACGTATCAAAAAGCTGTTTGATTAAACTTTTTGGTGCTATCTGCGCAACAAAACGTGGATTTCACATTGGTTTTACAACAACTATACAAAATCACAAGGGACGAGCCGGGCATTTCGGCGCGTCTCTTGACTTTTTGTTACTGGAAATGTATAATATCCGTGTTTTAAGTTCCAAGTGGAGGCGTTTTTACAATGCAAAGTAAGTTAAATATGTGTAAAAAGTATCTCGCGTCCAATCTTGAGATGATTTTCTTCTATCTGACGCCGCTCGCGACGTTCATTATGGTAGAAATCCTGGAATTTGGCGGTGCGGACAGCGAATGCCTTTGGCCAAACACGCTTGCTTTCTGGGCAAACCTGTTTTTCTATTACGGCTGTTTCCTGCTGTTCCGCTCCGTGACCGGACGCACCCGTTTTTCCATTATCTTTCTCAATCTTGTCTTTCTGATATTTGGCGTAATCAATTATTATTCCATTGATATTCGCAACTCTCCTGTTGTACCGTGGGATTTATATGCAATCGGTACTGCAGCGCAGGCGTTGGATGGCTTTACATGGACCGTTCCCCCACAGGTTATCGGCTGTGTCATCGGCTGTATTATCTGGTGGATCATCACCATGCGCACCAAATTCCCGACACCCAAGAGAGGCGCGCGCGTTGGCGGCTTTGCGGCCTCTGCGGCGATGCTTACAGCGTTTGTACTCATCGCAACGGTCGGCAGCGGAAACTTCTATTTCAGCACCTGGCGTCAGGTTACGGCAAACCGCCGCAACGGTATGGCGCTCAATTTCACCATCAATATGGATTCGCTGTTTAATGAAGCGCCGACGGATTATTCCAAGGAGAATGCATCTACGATCCTGTCCTCTGTCTCGGGCGAGCAGACCACATCCGGCTCCACCGTACAGCCGAACATCATCGCGATCATGGATGAGACGTTCTCCGACCTGTCCATTCTTGGAGATCTGGACCTGAGCGATCCGGATGACGTCATGCCGTTTGTACATTCGCTCAGCGAGGATGACAACGCCATCACCGGCCAGTTGGTCGTTCCAGCCTATGGCGGCGGCACCTGCAACTCGGAATATGAGTTCCTGACCAGCAATACCTATGCGTTCTTTAAATCGGGCAGCTATCCGATGCTGCAGTACGTACATTCCGAGACCGAATCGCTTGCATCTGTTCTGGCGGAGCAGGGCTACAACACCGTCGCCATGCATCCGTACTACGGTTCCGGCTGGGGACGCAACCGCGCCTATCCGCTGATGGGCTTTGAGACCTTCCTCGATATCGACTCGTTTGATGAGGAAACCACCGAATACCTGCGCCGCTATGTCAGCGACCGCTCGTCGTTCGATAAAATCATCGAGACGTATGAGAACAACAACGCAGAGGGCGATGATCCGCTGTTTATGTTTAACGTCACGATGCAGAATCACTGCGGCTACGACACGGTATATGACAATTTCCCGGAGACCGTTTCCTTTCAATATGATTCCATCTATCCATACACCAAGCAGTATCTCTCTTTGATTCAGGAATCCGACCAGGCGGTCGAGGAACTGGTCAACTACTTCAAGGAGCAGGATGAACCGACGATCATCGTTTTCTTTGGCGATCACATGCCGTACATCGAGGAGTCGTATTACAATCTGCTGACCTCCTATTCCACCAAAACGGATGCGGAGATCACGCTGGATAAGCACACGGTTCCGTTCTTTATCTGGGCAAACTACGACATTGAGGGCGGTGACGCGGGCCGCATCAGCGCAAACTACCTCGGGCCGATGACGCTGGAGGTCGCGAACGCACAGATGACAGAATATCAGGAGTACGTATACAGCCTGAAGGAGAAATATCCGGTCATCTCGTCCTCCGGCTGCATGAACACCGCAGGCCAGTTCGTACCGCTGGAAATGGCCGCAATGGATCTGCATGATTACAAGATCGTGCAGTATGAAAACGTCTTTGACGGCGGTGCGTCCACCGAGTACGCTTCATCTGACACCGGTTCAGGAACGGATGAAATATTCTATGAAGGCAGCGCGGTAAGCTAAGACAACATATAAGGGAGCAGTTCATTGCGGGCTGCTCCCTTTTTCTATGCATGTTTTGTGATCTCCGTGGCATAAAACCGCGCGTCGCGCCCTTCATCGAATCGCCAAAGCAGACCTCAAGCATGTGTCGCGTCCTCCGCAATCAGTGCGCGGATGGCATCGACCGCCGCGGTGATACCGTGCTGTGTCGCGTCCTCCGGCACAGCAGGGGCTTCACTGTCGTCATTCCACAGCACGCTGAGCACCGCGCCGCAGCGCACATGCAGACACGCACCCGCGACAAACAGCGCAGCCGATTCCATCTCGCTGGCAAGCACACCGGCCGCCGTCCATGCATGCCACTGCTCCTGCAGCTGCGCCGCCATCGGCATGACCTGCGGGCGTATCTCGCCGTAAAAGCTGTCCTTGGACTGCACCACACCGACATGCGTGCGCCAGCCATGTGCCTTACAGGCATCCGCCAGCGCGCGCACAACGGCATAGCTTGCCGCCGCCGGATACTCCAGCGGAAGATATTCGCGCGATGTCCCCTCCTGCCGCACGCAGGCTGTCGCAACCACGAGATCGCCGCCCAGCACCGCCGCGTCCACGCCGCCGCACGTCCCGACACGGATAAATGTATCCGCGCCGCATTCGACCAGCTCCTCCAGCGCAATCGCTGCGGACGGTCCGCCAATACCGGTCGAACACACGCTGATGCGCTGCCCGTCCAATGTGCCCGTCCACAGACAAAACTCGCGATTATAGGAAATGCACCGCGCTTTCTCCAGACGCGCTGCAATTGCCGGCACACGTCCCGGATCGCCCGGCAAAATGACATAGCGCCCCACCTGCTCCGCCGTGCACTGCAAATGCATCTGCTTGCCGTCAATCAGCATGATATTCCTCCTGCTCCGCCGCATGCACAACGCCGCGGATATTTTTTTCCGCCTTGCTGCGCGGAATCATAATGGTATGTCCGCAGCCCATACATTTGAGCCGGAAATCCATGCCAACACGCAGTACCTCCCATTGCTTGCTGCCGCACGGATGCGTTTTTTTCATGGTAAGGATATCTCCCAGGCGAATATCCATCTTACATGCCTCCTGTTTTTCTAATCCATTGCTGCATTCAGTGTATCACAGGATTTTACAGAACACAACGCAAAAACTTGCGTCACATGGCAAGTTTTTGCATATCACCGCATATAGTCAAAATAAATCCAAAGGACAACGGAGAACGGAGGGAATTCATGCACGCAAACTATTTGCCGGAACGCACCGAAACAGCCATTCCGCGCCGCGAGGAGGTCTTTGCCGCCCTGCAGGACGGCAGCATTCTACAGTCCGTCGCTGTGCGCTGTGATATTCACCACAATCTGATCGTTGAACTGGACGGCCTTGTCGGCTTTATGCCGCGGGAGGAATGTGCGCTCGGCATCGATAGCGGAAAAACACGTGAAATTGCAATTTTATCCCGTGTCGGCAAGCCGGTCTGCTTTCACGTCGTGCGCATTGAGGGAAACACTGCCATCCTATCGCGGCGCAGCGCGCAGCAGGAGGCGTTAGACGCGTTTATCACAGACCGCAGTCCCGGCGATATCATTCCGGTGCGTGTGACGCATCTCGAGCCGTTTGGCGCGTTTGTCGACGTCGGCTGCGGGATTATCTCGCTGATCGGTATAGAAAATCTGTCGGTCAGCCGCATTTTCCATCCGTCCGACCGTGTGAGCATCGGGCAGACGCTGCGCGCCGTCGTTGTCGGCGTTGACGCGGACACCGGACGTATTACGCTATCACATCGGGAGCTGCTCGGCACATGGATGCAAAACGCCGCCGCGTTTTCCCCGGGCGAGACGGTATGCGGTACCGTGCGCAGCATTGAGGAATACGGCGTATTTGTCGAGCTGACACCCAATCTATCCGGTCTGGCGGAGCAGCGGTTTTTCGTCTCCTATGGTGATACGGTTTCGTGTTATATCAAATCGATTCTTCCGGAGCGTATGAAAATCAAGCTCAATCTCATCGATCGCATCGGACGCGCGCCCGTTACGCCGCCTGCCCTGTCCTATTGCTTTGACGGCGATCATATCGACAGCTGGCAATATTCACCTGAAGCATGCACCACACGCGTGATACGAACAGAATTTTAAACAGCAGGCGCTCTTCATTTACGCGGCGTGCATATGCGCAAACCGGCATGGGAAATCCTGCCGGTTTTTCTGTGCCCTTCCCTCTTGATCCGCTGCTCTCGATGATCCGGCGCAGCAGGCCGTTTTTAACCAGAATATGCGGCTGGCCAACCACATCCGCCAGTGAATTGGACGGATACAGTTGGCCAGAGGCTGATATTTCAAACGATTGTCTTAGTACAGCGGGAACTGCTCGCAGATCTCGCAGACGCCTGCGCGAATCTCATCCGCCTTTGCGTCAAAGTCGGTGATCGCCCACGCGATGAACTGTGCAATTTTGTCCATCTCCGGCTCCTTAAAGCCGCGCGTGGTAACGGCCGGCGTGCCCAGACGAACACCGGAGGTGACAAACGGGCTGAGCGGTTCGTTCGGAACAGTATTCTTATTGGCGGTGATATACACCTCATCCAGACGGTTCTGCAGCTCCTTGCCAGTAATGCCGGTGCCGCGCAGGTCAACCAACATCAGATGGTTGTCTGTGCCGCCGGAAACCAGATTGATGCCGCGCTTGATCAGGCCCTCTGCCAACGCCTGTGCATTCTTCCTGATCTGCTGCTGATATGTCTTGAACTCCGGCTTGAGCGCCTCGCCAAAGCAAACCGCCTTGGATGCGATGACATGCATGAGCGGGCCGCCCTGTGTGCCCGGGAAGATCGCGGAATTCAGCTTCTTCGCCAGCGTCTCGTCATTGGTCAGGATGCAGCCGCCGCGCGGACCGCGCAGTGTCTTATGCGTGGTCGTGGTGACAACATCGGCATACTCCATCGGGCTCATGTGCTCGCCTGCTGCAACCAGACCAGCAATATGCGCCATATCAACGAACAGATATGCGCCGACCTCCTTTGCGATTTCTGCAAACTTGTCAAAATAGATTGTGCGCGGATATGCGGAAGCGCCTGCGATAATCATCTTCGGCTTGTGCTCCAGCGCCTTCTGGCGGACATCCTCATAGTCAATATAGCCGTTGTCATCCACACCATATGCAACCATGTGATACAGCTTGCCGGACTGGTTCGCCGGAGAGCCATGTGTCAGATGGCCGCCGTTATCCAGAGACATGCCAAGCACCGTGTCGCCCGGGTTGCACAGCGCCTGATAGACCGCCATATTTGCCTGTGCGCCGGAATGCGGCTGCACATTGGCAAACCTCGCGCCAAACAGCTTGCATACGCGCTCAATCGCGAGCTTCTCCGCGATATCCACATACTCGCAGCCGCCATAGTAGCGCTTGCCCGGATAACCCTCCGCATACTTATTGGTCAGAACCGTACCCATCGCCGCCATAACTGCCGGAGAGACAATGTTCTCTGACGCGATCAGCTCGATATTGCGGCACTGACGCGCATATTCCTTCTCAACTGCCGCACCCAGCTCCGGATCTATGCTGGAGATAAACGCCATATTCTCTTCGATTCTTTTTGCTTCAGCCATTGAATAAATTCCTCCGTTTTTCCAAGTCAGAATTTGATTTTCTTAGGATAGCACCGCATGACTTGGCAGGCGCGATTTTTTCAAAAAACGCCGCAGACCGCGTTGCTTGTGTTCTCTATATATTAAAACAGGAAATTCTGCATTTTGCAAGAAACTTTTCATCAGTTTGACGTTTTTCCCTTTAATGCAGCAAAAAAAAGCAAGAACCGTTGTTTTTTTGTGCAGATTTTGTGATACAATGTGAATGACAATGTTGATTTTTATATAATTTAATTTATAGACCAAAAAGATCGGAGGACTTGATCTATGCTTACACCCAAGGAGCGCGCGGAGGCCGCCGTCCTGCTGCTTGAGCAGGAATATCCGGATGCTGTCTGCGCCCTGAAATATCAAAAGGATTATGAGCTGCTGTTTTCCACGCGTCTTTCCGCTCAGTGCACCGATGCGCGCGTCAACATTGTAACGCAGGAGTTGTATACCGTCTTCCCGACGCTGGAATCGTTTGCGCAGGCAACCGAAGCGGACATTGAAGCGATCATTCGTCCATGCGGGCTTGGCAACTCCAAGGCACGCGACCTGCATGCCGCTGCCATCTACCTGTTGGAGCATCATGACGGCAGGGTACCCGGTACGATGGCGGAGCTGCTTAAAATCCCGGGCGTTGGGCGCAAGACGGCCAATCTGATTTTGGGCGACCTGTTCGGACAGCCCGCTATTGTAACCGACACGCACTGCATCCGCCTGTCCAACCGCATCGGGCTGGTGGACGGCATCAAGGAGCCGGGCAAGGTGGAAAAAGCGCTGCGCCCTCTCATTCCACCGGAGGCGTCCAGTGACTTCTGCCATCGCCTTGTGCTGCACGGGCGCGCGGTCTGCACAGCAAGAAAGCCCGACTGCACGGCCTGCTGCCTTTCCGGCATCTGTCGGACAGCACAGGAAAATATAGAATAAACCAATCGAGCAGACGCCCACCCGTTCGCTGTCCACGCAACCTTTCACACCGCTGTGCATACCATATGATACACGACGGTTCAACCGCATTGGTTCATAGACCCATACTGACCAGAGGCATCATAAATCACAATACAAAAAGCTGAAACATAGCAAAAATGCAGAGAAGAACGAAGCGTTCCCTCTGCATTTTTTATTGCTGCTAAGATCGTTTGGTATAGAACACACCGGCCTGTTTGCGGTATTTACGGGGAGACATTCCGACATTTTGTGTAAACATCTTGACAAAATGGCTGAGATTATCATAGCCAACGCGTTTAGAAACTTCCGTGATGGATAGATCGGTAATCAGCAGCAAAGTTTGCGCCTCGCCTATGCGGCGCTGAATGATGTACTGCATGAGAGATGTTCCGGTGACCTGCTTAAACAGGCGGAACAGGTATGCCGAGCTGATATCAAAATGCTCTGCTACAGATTGTACAGATAGGGCTTCCAGCGCGTGCTCATCCACATAAATCTGAATCTGTCGGCCAAGGCGGTTTGCTTTGGATTCCTCCTTCGCATGGGCAGGAACAGCGATGCCGCCGCTCATTAGCTCGTGCAGCATACATAGCAGTGCGAGAAACAGATATTGGCAAGTCATGCTTGCGATCGGTGTCTGTTTGGAGGAATGTTCATAAATGCTCCGGAACAGCTGACGAAACGCAGAAGCATGCTCGCCCAACGGGATTACCGGGCAGGCATTGGATGGGATGAGGAAATTGGGTGGAAGTCCCTCAACCTGGATATCCGTCGCTTCCAGTCCATAAACCGGCGGGGGAGGAAATTGAAAAGACTCGTGATGCACCGCATCGCTGTTATAGATGACCAGATCGCCGCTGCGTACAGGATAGGGTACTCCGTTGATTTCAAAAATGCCGTCGCCGCGTAAGATGTATAGGATTTCTACCATATCATGATGCGAATGCGGGCTGCGCGGATGTTGCTGGTATTGCTCGTCACAATAATTGCTGAACAGCAGGGTAGGCTTACCCAGAATGCGGGAGATATCCGTTTCCGAAGAGAGAAGAGAATAATGCACAAAATCACCTCTGTTTTTTTCTAATCCTATTATTTCATAAAATGAATCGCAAGTCAATGATAAGAAAAAAATTTTTGTATAGAATATGACAAGTTTACAACGAATACCGCAAAACGATGAAGTAAAATGAAATAGTATAGGAAAACGATAGTGTTACAATGTATCACTTAGAATGATTGGGATTATAGGCTATATTTTGAAAAAATAATGAAAAATATCTTGTTTTTTTGATGGATTTGTGAGGAAAAATTACGTATATGATTTTAAAATAAAATACGTTTTAGATGAAAAAAGGACAAAAAACTTGTTGTTTTTGTCCTATAGACAACGGATGGGCGGCGGAGTATACTGAGTACAACAAAAGCAAAAAACCACAAACACACAAAGCAGCGCAGCACAAAAAAATTTTCAATTACTGCGCAAAAAAGCCGCAGCTGCGGCAGAAGGAGTCAGGAGGAATGATTATGTCAGAGGAATTGAGAATTGGCCTGGTAGGAACCGGCGGAATTGGACGGACCCATATTGAGCGCATTAACAAAGGATTGCAGGGTGCGAAGGTTGTTGCATGTGCGGATCCGGCGACAGCATTCGGCATGTCCGTGGCGGAAAAGTATGGCATCAAGGGCTATGAGGATCCGATTGCCATGATAAACGATCCGGAGATTGACGCCATCATGAATACGACGGCGGATGCATATCACGAGCAGTATGTAATCGCGGCGATCAAGGCCGGCAAGTATGTGTTCTGTGAGAAGCCTCTGGCGCCGAAAGCGGATGCCTGCAAGCGCATCATTGCCGCTGAAATGGAGGCAGGAAAGCAACTGGTACAGGTTGGCTTTATGCGCCGCTATGATGCTGGCTACAAGCAGCTGAAGGAGGCCATTGTAAGCCGCAAGTATGGTGAGCCGCTGCTGCTTCACTGCGCACATCGAAATGCGGATGTTGTCGGCGATTGGGACAATTCCTCCGCTGTTGAAAACTCCATGGTGCACGAGCTGGATGTTCTGCGCTGGCTGCTGGGTGAGAACTATGCGACGGCTGAGGTTCGCTATGGCAAGTCCACGCGCAAAGCAAAGGAAGGACTGCATGACCCGCAGATTATGGTGCTGACGACGGAATCCGGCGTCCGCATTGATGTGGAATCCTTTGTCAATAACGGTCATTGCTATGACATCCGCTGCGAGGTCGTTTGTGAGGATGCAATCATGAATCTGCCAAAGCCGGCGACGATTGAGGTTCTTGCCAACACCTTCCGCGGCAACGCAGTGGATGCGGACTACTCGACGCGCTTTGTCGATGCGTACAATACTGAGGTACAGGAATGGATCAATGGCGTCAGGGAGAACCGTGTAGACGGCCCGAACGCATGGGACGGCTATTGCTGCCAGGTTGCTGCCGCAGCGGCCTCTAAAGCACGTGATACGCAGACGATTGTTGATGTTGTCTATGACGAGATGCCGGATTTTTACAAAAAATAAGGTAACATATTCTTTACTCTTCTTTACCGCGTGCCGCTGCCGATGACGCAGCGCATGGCGGCGGCACGCAATACTTTAGAAAGGATAGAAGATCATGAGATTTTGTCTGAATACAGATTGTCTGGGGCATATGCCCTTTGAGGAAATGCTGGATACCGTTGCAGGCCTTGGCTATGAGTCCATCGAGATTGCCTGCGGCAACTGGTCCAAGGCGCCGCACATTGATTTGGATGCGATGCTTGCAAGCGAGCAGGCGCGCAGGGACTTTATGGATGCCATTTCAAAGCGTGGTCTGATTTTGGAGGTGCTGAATTGCTCCGGCAACCAGCTTGCGCCGAATGAGGAGGGCAAGCAGCATCAGGAGGTCGTAGAAAAGACCTTTAAACTGGCGAATCTGCTGGGTGTAAAAAAGATCGTTATGATGTCGGGTTGTCCCGGCGGCTCCCCGACTGACAGCACACCAAATTGGATTGTAACGAGTTGGCCGCCGATTACCACAAAGATTTTGAATTGGCAGTGGGAAGAGGTTTTGATTCCATATTGGAAAAAGACGATTGAGCTGGCAAAGGAAAACGGCATTGAAAAGATCGCACTGGAAAACCACGGCTGCCAGATGGTCTACAATCCGGAGACACTGATTCGCCTGCGCGACGCAGTCGGCCCGATGGTCGGCATGAATTTCGATCCAAGCCATCTGATGTGGATGGGCGGCGATCCGATCACTGCAATCAAAAAGCTGGGAGCTGACCGCATTTATCATGTTCATGCCAAGGATGTCCGCATGGAGACAAATTACATCGGACCGGACGGTGTGCTGGACACTAAGACGATTGATCAATTTGCGCAGCGCACATGGAATTATGTTGCGCTGGGTCATGGTCATGATGTCCGCTGGTGGAAGGAGTTCCTTTCCTGCCTGAGCATGACGGGATATGATGGGCCAATCAGTCAGGAGATGGAAGATCTCACCATGCCTGCGCTCACTGGATTGAAGAAATCGACAGCGGTGCTCAAGGAAGCAATGCCAAAGGATTTCGACTAAACGAGATCAAATATGTAGTAGTTCAAAACTGAGCGATCAGTGGAGATAGAAGAGAAACGATTGTTTAAAGAAAGGCAAGGTAACAGTATGACATTCAAAAAGAGATTTATGAGCCTCGCTCTGGCGGGTATGATGTGTGCGGGTATGCTGGCAGGCTGCGGCAGCAGCGGCGGCAGCGACAGCTCCGACGATTCCAGCGCAGCGGGCTCTGCGGGCGGCAGCTCGTCGGACAGCTACAGCATCAGCTTTATTGTCAAGCTGACAGACGGCCACTTTTCAAAGGTTATGGCGGGTGCGGAGGCATATGCTGAGGAGCATCCGAATGTAACAGTTGATATTCAGTCCCCGACCTCCGCTACAGCGTATGACGAGCAGATCAACATGATTGAGACGACACTGAACAGCGGCGCATATGATGCGATGATACTCAGCCCGCTGCAGTCGGAGAGCGCAGCCGGTCTGGTTGCCAACACCGAGATGCCGATCATTGCGTGCGACACGGATTTCACCTCGGACAAAAAGCTGGCCTTTGTCGGCACCGGCAATGAGGATGCGGCGAAAAACGGCGGCAAGGCTGCTGCGGAAGTCGCGATCGAGAACGGCGCAGACAAGCCGACTGCAGTTATTTTGACCGGCGTACAAGGTGATGAAACGCACGACGCACGTCTGGAGGGCTACAAGGCTGGCATCGAAGAAGCAGGCGGCGAGGTACTCGAGGTGCAGTATTGCGACGCACTGGCAGACAAGGCGGCAAACGCAATGGAAGCGATCATCCAGAAGTATCCGGACGGCGTAGACATCATTTGCAGCACCAACGACGACATGGTCATGGCGGCACTCAAGGTCAAGAACGACTCCAACAACGAGGCGTTTGCAAACTGCGTCATGTGCGGCTTTGACGGCAACCAGGCTGCGATCGAGGCAGTACAGGACGGCTCTTTGACAATGGACGTCGCGCAGCTGGGCTATGACATGGGCTATAAGTCGGTCGAGGCAGCGGTTGCCGCACTCGAGGGCGAAACAGTAGATTCCTTCATTGATTCCGGCGCGGAGATCGTAACAACGGATAACGTAGAGGAATACATCTCTCACATGCAGGACATCGGCGTTTGGGAATAAAATTGCTCCTGCCGTAGAGAAAATATCCATCTGCAGCGATGGAACGGAGATGGGGAGACAGTTGAATATAGCTGTCTCCCCATTTTCCCCTCATGCCAAAATGGGAAAGGAGAACGGTAAATGAGTGAATATGTAGTAGAGCTGAAGAACTG
>CAZEMM010000013.1:0-36072 GCA_964513445.1 uncultured Butyricicoccus sp.
TCATTCGCTTTTTTCTATACCCTTGGTCTCACATCTATTGTAATGCTACATTAAATAAACATATTAATTTGAATAATCCATTGACAAGATGACAGGAATAGCGTTATAATAGTGGTATACCATAAAAATCTTAAATGGATACAGCAAAACATCTTTTGACTCAAATGAATAAATAATATAAAGCTGATCGAATCACTAAGTGTGTTTCATAAATCGTATAGGATATGTTTGTGACATATTTCCAAGAAGTATACGCAATGTGCTTTTTTGCAACTTATGATTTAAGGAGGATTGTATATGCTGAAGAATAAAGTTGCTTTGGTTACAGGTGGAGCCAGTGGAATTGGAAAGGCAACAGCCTTGAAAATGGCGGAGTACGGTGCGAAGGTAGTCATTGCCGATTTTAATCTTGACGGAGCGCAGGCTGTAGTTGAAGAGATCATCGCAGCGGGCGGCAGCGCAGCTGCTGTTAAAACGGATGTTTCCAAACGAGCTGACTGCGATAACGCAGTAAAGAAGGCTGTCGAGACATTCGGAACGCTTGATATTGCTGCAAACTGTGCCGGCATTAACGTCGCGTGCAAGATGATTGACATGACGGATGAGCTTTGGGATCGGATTAATAATATTGATCTGAAGGGCACCATGTATATTTCTCAGGCGGCAGCAAAGGTTATGGTGGAAAAGAAATACGGTCATATTGTTAATATCGCATCTATTTCCGCTAAGATCGCCGAGGATATGAATGGCGCTTATTGTGTAGCGAAGGCTGGCGTGCAAATGATGACGCAGGTTATGGCGCTTGAACTGGCAGAGTTTGGCATCAATGTAAATGCAGTATGCCCGGGTCCGGTGAATACGAACATTATGCAGGAGGTCTTTGTCCAAAGAGGCGCTATTTCTGGTATGACACCGCAGGAATTTGAAACATTCTTCCTCAGTGATATTCCGATGAAGCGTATGGCAGAGCCGAATGATGTAGCAGAGCTCATGTGCTTTTTGGCGAGTGACCGCGCATCGTATATTACCGGCGTTGCTTATACCATTGCAGGCGGAAAGATCATGTTCTGATGTCTTCCTGTGAGGAGTCGGTTTTTATTTTTGATAGTTCTGTTCAAAAGCTGTAACAGTAGTTCAAAAAATAATAAATAGGAGGTTATTTTATGAAAGCAGCGAGATATTATGGAAAAAGGGATATTCGATTTGAAGAAGTTGAAGTTCCGAAGATTAAATCAGATGAGGCCCTGATCAAGGTTAAAAGATGCGGCATTTGCGGCACGGATCTTCACGAGTATGTCTACGGTGTACAGACGCTTTGGTTTGACAAGCCGCATCCGCTGACCGGTCACATTGGACCGCTGGTCATGGGACATGAGTTCTCCGGTGTGATTGAAGAACTGGGTGACGAGCTGGATCACAACCGTTGGCATGTAGGTGACAGAGTCGTTATTATGCCTCTGATGCACTGCGGCAAATGTAAATACTGCCGTATGGGTCTGGAGCACCTTTGCGAGCAGTTTGCGGCAACCGGTTTGCAGTGGCCGTATGGCGGCTTTGGCGAGTACGTGAATGTCAAGGAATACCAGCTGCGCAAGATGCCGGATAACATGACGTTTGAGCAGGGCGCCTGCATTGAGCCGCTGTCTCTGGCACTGTATGGATTGCGCCGTGCAAACATGCAGATCGGCGACAAGTTGCTGATTACCGGCGCGGGTCCGACCGCAGTTTTGTCTCTGTTGGGCGCGCAGGCTGCCGGCGCATCGGAAATCTATATGAGCGAGGTTAAGCCGACCCGCCGTGCACGCTGCCTGGAATGGGGAGCGACAGAAGTATTTGATCCGACGCAGGTAAGCGTACCGGAAGAGATCATGAAGCGGACGGAATATGGTGTTGATGTTGCGATCGACTGCACCGGAAACGAAAGCGCAATGAGAAACTGTTTCGAGTCGATGCGTAAGCGCGGTACCTATGTTCAGAGCGGTCTGCCTGTTGGCGAAGTATCTGTTCCGGCGTTCACCTGGGCTTACCGTGATTACAATATGGTTGGTCTGTGGTGCTTCAATACGTATGACTTTGAACAGAGTATCGCTCTGGTTTCCTCCGGCAGAATTCCGGTTGAAAAGGCTGTAACAAAGGTTGTCGGCGTTGAGGATACGCAGAAAGCATTTGATGAGTTGGCTGACGATCAGGAGGGTACTAACGTTAAGATTCAGATCTCCTTCGAATGATCGATGAAATCAATCAAGGTGGAGGATAAGATATGGCAGAAAAACTCTTGCAGCTTGATGGAATTACCAAGATCTTTCCCGGAACAGTAGCCTTGGATCATATCCAGCTTGAGGTTGCGTACAGTCAGGTTCATGCTATTGTAGGAGAGAACGGAGCCGGTAAATCCACAATGATGAATATTATTTCCGGTTTGTTCCCCGCGACAGAAGGAAAAATTATTTTTGAAGGCCAAGAAGTCCATTTTTCCGGGCCGTTGGATGCACAGGAAAAAGGCATCAGTATCGTTCATCAGGAAATTAACCTGTGTCCCCATATCTCTGTTTTGGAGAATATTTATATGGGACGAACACCGAAAAAGTCTGGATTGGTTGACTACGATTACATGAAGAAGACCAGCAAAGAATTGCTGATGCGATTCAATTCAGACATTGATCCGGAGCAGAAGGTTCAGTCGCTGACAATTGCACAGCAGCAGATTGTTGAGATTGTCAAAGCGATTTCTATGAACTGTAAGCTTCTTATTCTGGATGAACCAACGTCATCGCTGACCGAGGTTGAAACGCAGGATCTGTTCCGCATTGTTCGGGATTTGCGCGCGTCTGGAATCAGTGTTTTGTATATCAGTCATCGTTTGTCTGAGATCATGGATCTCTGTGATCAGGTTTCGGTTTACCGTGATGGAAAGTATATTGGAACTTCTTCTGTGTCCGACATCACCACAGATCATTTGATCTCCATGATGGTTGGCCGCGAGCTTGATAATATTTATCCGGAAAAAGCAACGGATATTTCAAGTGAGGTTATTCTGAAAGCGACCAACTTTAGTGACGGTAACCGCTATAGGAATATTGATTTTGAACTTCATCGCGGCGAGATCCTTGGTTTTTCCGGTCTGGTTGGCGCTGGACGCAGCGAACTGTTCCGTGGCCTTTGCGGCATTGATAAGATTATATCCGGTGAACTGGTCGTCAAGGGAAAGCGGCTCAAGCTGAAAACCTATCGTGAAGCAATTGATAATGGATTGGCTTATGTCACAGAGAACCGCAAAAAAGACGGACTCTTTTTGGATTATGATATTCGGCAGAATATTATAGCCGCGTCTCTTGAACAGGCCAAATCGGGACCGTTTTTGGATCGTTCCAAGGAGAACAAAATCTCTGAGGATTTGGTGAAAAAAATCTCTATTAAGGTCTATGGTCTTGAGCAGCGTTGCAGCAGCCTGAGCGGTGGCAACCAGCAGAAGGTGTTATTCGCAAAGTGGTTGACGGTCAACCCTTCGATTTTAATTATTGATGAGCCAACGAGAGGTATTGATGTGGGTGTTCGTCTGGAAATCTACCGCATCCTTCGTCAGCTTTGCAGCGAGGGCGTTGGCGTTATCGTAATATCGTCTGACCTGCCGGAAATTCTTGGTCTTTGTGACCGCGTTATCGTAATGGCAGAAGGCGAAATCACTGGAAGTTTGGATGCGGCGCATATGTCTGAGGACGCAGTTATGTCTTTGGCTTCAGTTTAGGAGGAGATTATGAACAATAAAACGAAAAGTGAGAAAGAGAACTCTGCAGTGAGAAATCTCCTTCATTCAAAAGAAATACCTGTACTGATTATTATTTTGGTACTCTGTGTTGCGTTGTCCTTTGCATCGCCGTACTTTCTGACATCGGCCAACATTATGACAACAATGATTGGTCTGTCAACGGATGGTATTATTGCGATTGCTATGACAATCATACTTGCAATGGGCGGAATCGACCTTTCGGTCGGCTCGGTCCTGGGCCTTTCCTGTATGAGTTGTTCCATGATTGCTTCTACGACCGGGAATGTTTGGCTTGGCGCAATTGTTGGTCTTCTTATCGGTTTGGTTTGCGGTATCATCAATGGCATCTTTATTGCAAAGGTCAAGCTGACGCCGTTCATTATGACACTTGCCATGATGAGCATTGCCAGAGGCATTGCAATGATGCTGTCATCTGGTAAGACTGTATCTGCGCATAGCTCGGATGCGGTATTCAATTTCCTGGGTCAAGGTTTTATTGGAGGCATCTTCCCGTTCCTGATTCTCGTTTTCCTGATTCTGGTGGTGCTGTTCTCCTTCTTGCTGAAGAAGACATCATTTTTCAGGAATGTATTCTATGTTGGTAGTAACGAGAATGCAGCTCGTCTCTCGGGTATTAATGTTGACAAGACAAAATTGCTCGTATATTCCTTGGTCGGCCTGATTTGCGGTTTTTGTGGTGTACTGAATACGGCGCGTTTTGGTTCCTGCACCCCGACAACCGGTGACGGACTTGAAATGACTGCGATTTCTGCGGCTGTAATCGGCGGCGCTAGCCTCAGCGGTGGTGAAGGAAGCATTATTGGTGCATTCTTTGGCATTTTGCTGCTGAATATTGTTGATAATGGTATGGTTCTGCTAAATGTTTCAGTTTACGGACAGGATTTGGTAAGTGGTTTGATTCTTCTGGCAGCTGTAACATTTGATATTGTTAGTAGTTCAAGAAGAGCGAAGAGAGGGAAGTGATAATTTATTGTAGTTGAAAGCATTCGCAAATATTTCGGATTAAAAATGGAGATGAATTCTATGAAAAAAAACGTATTAAAGAGACTGCTTGCTGTTCTGACAGCATCGATTCTTCTTGTTTCTGCACTGGCAGGTTGCGGAAATTCTGCCAGTGATACAACAGCTGAAGGCTCTGCTTCCGCTGGAGCGGCAACGCCTGCGGCCAATTCGGATGATACCTATTATATGATTTCGTTCCTGTCTACACTGGAATTCTGGGATGATTGCTGGAATGGTATGCAGGACGCTGCGAAGATCTATGGTGCAAATGTAGAGTATACTGGTGCACAGGAAGCAGACGTTAACGAAGAGATCACTGTTCTTGAGCAGGTAATGGCTAAGAACCCGGCGGGTATTGCGATCACCTGCACGGACGCTGAGGGCTTACAGCCTACGATCGACAAGGCTATCGCGCAAGGCATTGAGGTTGTATGCTTCGATTCGGATTCCTCTGGCAGCAGTCGTTATTCTCATCTGGGCACTGGCAATGAAAATGCTGGCAAGATGTTGGGCGAGTATGTTTTCGACAACAATAGTGGTGATCTGAAGGCTGCTGTTATGCTGACAGTTGGCGTTCCGACCCATGAGGCTCGCGCACAGGGCGTTAAGGATGCGGTAGAGGAGTACAGCAACGTTTCCCTCGTATCGGAAGCAAACTTTGATGGTGAGCAGGACGATGCTGCAAAGCAGGCTGCTTCCATTATTCAGGCAAATCCGGACATTAACGTTATCTTCGCAGTCAACAGCGCAGGTGCATTGGGTGCAGCGGCGGCAGTCCGTGAAGCTGGTAAGGAAGGCGACATCCTCATTTGTGGTTTTGACACGGATGTCAGCGTATATGAGGGCATTGAAGCAGGCTCGATTTACTGCACAGCTCGTCAGGGCGCATACAACATGGGATTCTGGTCCATGCAGTTCCTGTATTGTGTAAGAAATGACCTTCTCAATCCGGTAGACGGCTGGCGCGAGAATGGCCTTAGCCCGCTGCCTCCGGAAGTTGATACTGGTGTTGACATCGTTAACGCAGACAATCTTTCGGCTTTCTATAGCGCATAATTTCTCCTATTACCTTCGTTTCTTCTGATGCTACGTATGTAAAAAGCTTTTTCGACATCTTGACTCACTCATATAAAACAAAAAGCGAATGCTCTCCTTTGGTTCACGGTGAGTGAGTCGATGTCAATCATTTGGGGTAGAGAAAAGTTGTAAAAATGAACACTGGAACTTCGGTTCTGGTGTTCATATTTACAACAAATGTAGGATAAAAATAACTGAGCCACATTTTTGGAAATTTTGACGAGGTTTTTATTGACAAAAATGAATTGCAGTGATATTCTTATGGTATACCAACAATATTTCATTCTGTGGCCGTGACAAAAGAAAACAAATTAGGAGGTTTTTTTGTATGGTTTTTGGAACAAAGGGCACTATGCAGGTTGATTATGAAGACCGCATTGATTTTGACCGGATGAGAAAGTATCGTGAAGGTCGAATTCAGAAGTATTTGGAAAAAACTGATTTTTCCTGTTTAATTCTTTTTGCAACAGAAAATAAGCGTTATGCGACGTCCACGGCAGTTGCTTCGCCGGAAGTTGATAACATGGGTCGATATGCGATTATTCCGCGCGGTGGCAAGCCGTATATTTTCGGCTTTGGTTCCGAGGTCGCGAACGAGAGAATCAATTGCTCTTGGATCTCTGATCGTGCTTATCCGGCTCATACCACAATGTTCGGCGCGCTCCCGGAAGCATGGGGGCAGAACGGCGGTCATCTTGATAAGTTCGAGTCTGACCTGAGAATGGTTATGGAAGAGAATCATCTTGATCCGAAGGACCCGATTGGCGTTGATAAGATTGACGGACAGCTGATGGCTGAGTTGACAAAGCGCGGCTATACCTTGGGCGACGGCGAAGAGGTTATGTGCGCAGCTCGTGAGATCAAGAACGAAGACGAGATTCAAATCATGATGCAGGCTGCATCTACTGTTGATGCCGCTTTCTATCAGATGGCACATGCGCTGCACCCGGGCGTTAAGGAAAATGAGCTTCAGGCTGCTGCGGCCGCTGAACTGCATCGCACTGGTTCCCAGTGGATTCATAACATCCAGATGACCTCTGGTACGCGCGCGCATCCGCATCCGCATCTGTCCTCTGACCGTATTATTCAGCCGGGCGACATGGTATTTGCAGATATTTGTACATTGTTTAATGGTTATCACACCTGCTATTATCGTACACTGTGCTGCGGCAAGCCGTCTGATTTGGCAAAGCGTGTTTACAACAGTGCATACGAAATGCTGATGGCTGGCTTTGAGCAGTGCAAGGTTGGCAATACGACTGCTGACATTGTTAATGCCTGGCCGGATTGCACGCATTGGGGCTTTAAGAATCAGGGTGAGTCTTTTGGTCTGGCATTTGGACATGGACTTGGCGTTTGCCTCTGGGAGCGTCCGATGATTGAGCGCAGCTTCTCGCTGGATCATCCGGTTGAGCTGAAGGAAGGCATGGTCATTGCTATCGAGACTTATGATGGCGAAGGACATGTTGGTGCTCGTATCGAAGATGAGGTTGTTATCACCAAGGAAGGCCCGCTGCTGATCTCGAAGTTCCCGAAGGAAGAGCTTCTTGCGTGCCCGATCCTTTAAGTAGCTTTCGATGCATTGGAAATTGGATATCTCGAAATTTAGTTCTTCATTATAGTAAGTGACCCACGTATGACTGCACCCTTTTCGACTGAAGAGAATTGGCGGAACAAATACACCTTTTTTGCTGGAATGTATCCTTGGCTGCATGAAATGCATTTTCCACCAGATTATGTATTCCATGTTTGCTTATAAGTTAGGTTCGACATTTTGATGATGAAGATGATTTCACTTTGAATATGTCAACATGTCATGAACATTTCTTTATCTCCATTTGCTTTCTCCTCACCTTTTGAAGCATTTTCTTTCCTCTTGGATACAAATCAGTTTTTTTGATGCTATTGGCAATTTACCATGAGTGTTTCATCCTTTCCTTTCCTTTATGCCGATTCTTTTTGCCGAATTGGGTGCTGTTTTACTTAACTGAGAAATTTTTGGTGTTTCCGGAGAGTTTATCTGTTGAAGTATCTGAAAAGTGAGCGACTGATTTACTCAAACTTCTTAAGATCCAATTTTCGGACATAATTTCGCAAGTCACTGTACGGTCGGGATTCATCGTGGATTTATAACAGTTCGATCAATATTGTCAACAGGTTATTTACGTGTTGTTTTATTGAAGCAGAGGATCATGTACAGTACAGTGTCTATAAAGAGCAGTATTCTTTAACCACCTTCGAATACTGCTCTTTTTTCATGTGTCATCTGTGACAAAAGGTATCAAAAAACGGTAAGGGAAGAAGGCTTTTGGCTATTTAGATGCGTCAAGGAGGTAGGCTATGAAAGATATTAAATATTTAAAATTGCTGATGCTTGATTACCCAAACATTGAATCGGTCAGCAGCGAGCTGATTCGTTTGCAGGGTTGGTTGTCTATTCCGAAGGGAACAGAGTATTTTTTTAGCGATTTGCACGGAGAGTATGCCGCATTTATTCATTTGTTAAGAAGTGCGTCAGGTGTTATAAGGAACAAAATTGATTATTTGTTTGACGGAACGCTTTTTGAGGCCGAACGCGAGCAGCTGGCGTCGCTTATTTATTATCCGGAAGAAAATCTTGCGCGGCTTGATACCGAGCAAAAGTCGGATATATACTATCATGTTATCATTAACCGGTTGATTATGGTTGCGAAAGAGGTTTCATCGAAATATCGCAGAGACTATGTTAGAAGAATCATTCCAAAAGAATTTCGTCAGGTCATAGATGAATTGCTGCACACGCCGATGGATTCGGAGGACAAATACAGCTATTATTGCACCCTGATCCGTTCGATTGTGGATAGCGGCGTACCGCATTTGTTTATTACGGCGGTGTGTCGGTTTATCCAGCAGATCAGCATTGGTTATTTGCATATTATCGGTGATATTTATGACAGGGGACCGCGAGCGGATATTATTTTGGATGAGCTGATGACATATCATGATGTGGATATCCAGTGGGGCAATCATGATATTTCCTGGATGGGAGCGGCCAGTGGAAGCCGTGTTTGTATAGCGAATGTTCTGCGCATTTCGATCCGCTACAATTGCTTTGATATTCTGGAGGATGGTTATGGAATCAACCTTCGTCCGTTATCCATGTTCGCTTCATCCGTATATAAGGATGATCCATGTGAGCAGTTTCAGCCACATGTTCTGGATGAAAACAAGTATGATCCTGTAGATCCAAGGCTGGCAGCGCAAATGCATAAGGCAATAGCCATTATTATGCTTAAGTATGAAGGTCAGTTGATTCGGCGGCATCCGGAATACAACATGGATGATCGATTGTTGCTGGACAAGATCAATTATGATGAGGGAACCATTACAATAGAGGGCGCAACATATCCATTGAAAGATACGAATTTCCCGACTATATGCGCCCAGGATCCATATGCGTTAACCGATGCGGAGGAAAAGCTGATGAATGTCATTGCAGCCTCATTTCTGCATAGCAGAAGACTGCAACAGCATATTGAGTTTCTCTATAATCGAGGGGCTCTTTACCGATGCTTTAATGACAACCTTCTGTATCATGGATGCATTTTGATGGATGAATTCGGAGAATTTGATACGATGAAGGCGTTAGATGGTTCGGATAAATTACTATATGGACGCAGGCTGCTGGATCATATGGATGAATTGGTGCGCAAAGCACGATATAGTGAGAAAATTGAGGATACCGATATTATGTGGTTTTTGTGGTGTGGGTCCAAATCGCCTGTATATGGCAAGGATCGCATGACAACCTTTGAACGCTATTTCATTGACAACAATGATTTACATGCGGAAACAATGAATCCATATTATAGCTGCTGTGAGCGGGAGGATACAGTTTCAAAAATTCTGATGGAATTTGGGTTGGATCCGGAGAAATCTCATATTATCAATGGACATGTACCAGTCAAACGCGGAGAAAATCCAGTTAAAGCAAATGGAAAATTATTTATGATTGACGGTGGAATTTCTAAGGCATATCAACCTAAAACCGGAATTGCCGGTTATACATTGATTTATAATTCGCATAATCTTTCCCTTGCGGCGCATATGCCGTTCAATCCTCCGAAGGATGGTGAGATCGCGCATATAGATACAAGAATTCATATTGTAGAGACAATGCCGCAGCGTGTAACGGTTGCTGATACAGATACAGGACAGCGGATACGAAAGAGAATTGCAGATTTGAAAAGATTGCTCAAGGCATATCAAACCGGTAAACTCCGACAAACGACAACAACCTTTGACATCTAAATGCGTGTCGGTATCGCAAACGAAAGCATATGAGATTTCGAAATAGAGAGCACTCGGCAATCTGCCGAGTGCTCAAACTGTGTATGTGATGCAGAAATTTCGTCATGCGCTGTCAGCGCTGGCGGACAGCGCTCAGCCCGGAAGTGTGCGAGCAAATGCGCGTGCGCGCACCGGGCTGCATAACCTCAAGCGAATGCTTGTATTTGTTTGACAGTCTGTCGATTTTTTGGCGGGCTGATTAGTCTGTATCATATTCCAGGATCTTTCCGTCGGAGCAGCGGATTTTATACTCATACTCTCTGCCAAAATAATAAAACTCTATTTCATAAACATCAGCGCCATCCTCGGAATCCTTCTTTGCTTCCTTGAAGGTCACGTCATCCATATCCGCTTCGGCGTGTTCAGCGGCAATCTCCTTTGCGCGCGCCAGGTCAATTTGCGCGCCGGCAGACGGTTGGGTATCATTCTGCGCGTGATAATGCTCGACGTCCTTTCTGCATATGGAGCCGTCAGATGTGGCAATCTCGTATTCGTATTCCGCATCCGATGTGTAAAACGTCAGGTCATAGACCTGCTGCCCGTTCTCAGAATCAATTTTTGTTTCAATCATTGTCGCGTCCGATTCGCTAACGCCCGCATCCGCAAGAGCAATTTGTATTGCATCTTCCGCACTCACATCGAAATCACCTGCCACATCCGAGCTGCTTGAGCTGTTAGAACGATGTGCGGGAACCTCCCGACCGTCCAGATAATCGACATCCCTGCTGTAGATCGAGCCGTCCGCAACCTTGATTTCGTACTCATATTCGGCATCGGATGTATAAAAATTTAAGTCATAAATCTGTACGCCATATTCATACCCGCTTTTCGTTTCGGTAAATGTCACATCATTTTCATCAATACCGGCATCTGCCAGGGCAATTTGCTTTGCAGCGTCGAGATCAATTTCCGTATTTTCTGATGAAATCGTATTGCTCTCGGCCGTAGCGCCATCCGCGTTTGTTTCATCCGCTTTGCACCCCACTGCAAGCAGCATTAGCAGAGATAGTGACAGCAAGCAGATACCTTTAGAATGATTTCTAATGCCTTTCTTCATAATAATTCTGCCTCCTAACAGGGATTGCCCAATGTTCCCGATTGACCGGCTGTGCCAATCTGTCTGATTGAATTATAACAGGCAATTTTCAGAATGACAACAATGAGTTTCCGTTTCATTTTCCTCAATATGCATGCTTTCACCGCTGCTCCAGGGGACGGCGGCGGTCTGGTAAAGGCCTCTTATCTCTCGTACAGAGATCAGAGGCCTTCTGCGTTTGGCGGCAGGCATTTTAAATTGATTCATATTCCTTTTATCGAACCATGCCGCTTGGCATAAAGCCATGGCAAGAACGCGTATAGTGAAACAAACATGTTGCACGGGAGGCGTTTCCATGAGTACGAAGAAGGCAGAGACGTATCAGATTCAACGGGAATTTCTTGGCACAATTTCTGTCAAAGTGTTTTTAGAGCGAATGATTCGTGACCATATCAAAAATAATGAAGAGGAGACCTCCGCATGATTGCTGAACCATACAAAAGATGCTATAATGCACTCATAAGTGTTGCGGAATCGGAGGCGAAATGAAGCGTTCGACAACATTTCACCGGTATTACGCGGCTGCGTATATCAGATTATCGAGAGAAGATGGCGATAAGGAGGAAAGCGACAGCGTCGGCAACCAGAAAAGACTGCTGACGGAATATGTCCAACGGCAGGAGGGACTGGTTCTTCGAGATTTCTATGTTGACGATGGATATTCGGGGACA
Source organism: uncultured Butyricicoccus sp. (assembly GCA_964513445.1). Lineage (GTDB taxonomy): Bacteria > Bacillota > Clostridia > Oscillospirales > Butyricicoccaceae > Butyricicoccus_A. The sequence continues at coordinate 11,963 of CAZEMM010000013.1, forward strand.
AATTTCAATCGTCCGGGATTTCAACGGATGATGGCGGATATTGATTCCGGCAGCGTCAACTGTGTCATTGTCAAGGATCTCTCGCGCTTTGGACGTGACTATATTGACAGCGGACGGTATTTGGAACGTATTTTTCCGGAGAAAAATGTTCGGTTCATTGCAGTTACGGATGGCATAGACAGCCTGAAGCAGTCGTACGACATGCTGTTACCCATCAAAAATATTTTCAATGAGCAGTACGCAAGGGATATTTCCAGGAAAATTCAAGCAGCCGTAGGGACAAAACAACGGGCGGGTCAGTTTATCGGATCGTTTGCAAGCTACGGCTATATGAAATCCCCGGAAGATAAGAATAAACTGGTGCCGGATGAATACGCAGCGGATGTTGTGCGCCAGATCTTCCGGATGTACATCGGGGGTTATGGCAAACAAGAAATTGCAAAAATTCTTAATAGGGAGGGAATCCTGTGTCCGTCTGCATACAAAAGGGCAAAGGGAATGCATTACAGAAATGGGAATTGTTCAGCAAGCGCAGCGTATTGGTCCTATACGACGATTGCGAAGATTTTGCGCAGCGAGATCTATCTGGGCAATATGGTTCAAGGAACCAAGCGCCAGCAAATGCGGGGAAAACAGAAAGCGGTTCCCAAGGAGAAATGGATCGTGGTTCCGGGGACACACGAGCCGATCATTGAAAGAGACGTCTGGGAAAAGGCACAGATTTTACTTGAAAAAAGAACCCGCAATACGGACGTCACGCCGTCGTTTCATATATTTGCGGGGTTTCTGAAATGCGGCGACTGCGGCAGAGCCATGATGAAGCATGTCTGGAGGCTGCGGGACGGGACGCCTCGGTATCATTTGGTTTGCGGAACATATCGAAGGAACGGAAAAGAGTATTGCACGCCGCATTCGATTCCATTTCGCGTTCTCGAAAGCATTGTATTGCAAGACTTGAAATCGGTAATACAGAGCGTAGATCATTTGCAGGAGCTGGTAGAGCAGCAAAAGGGAATGAAGGACGGTTCTTTTGCGGAAAAGCAGATCGATCATTTGAATGCGGCATTGGAAAAAACACTGCGACTGAAGCAGTCCGTTTATGAGGATTATAGGGAGGGGCTCCTTACACGGGAGGAGTATATTTCGTTCCGAAGCAACTATCTTGCAAAAGAGCGACAGCTCTCTGAACAGCTCGAATGCTGGAAAGAACGAAAAGAGAAGGAGAGCAGCACGAATGCTTTCGCCGATTCGTGGGTAAAACGATTGGTTGAACTGAGAGATGTTGAGAAGCTGGACCGCGGGATCGTCGCTGGAATGATTCACGAGATCAGGGTGTATGAAGAACATAAGATTTTGATTGCGTACAATTTCTCACGCGAGCCGGGGCACGTATTTTCCGATACCTTTGTTGACAGAACAGAAAGCGTGCAGAAGCATTGACCGGAATTTGCGCAGGCGACACCCGGGACATGGCGGGATGGACGGCGGCGCGGTTGCGGCGGACGGCACGGCGGAACAGGATATCAATCTGGCGATCGTATATAAATGTCAGACGCTTGCCGGACTGCTTGGCATCCCGACGCTGCTGACGCGCACGGATGAAAATTCCCTTGATTATGATGCGGGAAAGACCATTCATCAAAATAAGGTTGCGGATATCCACGCGCGGGAACGCATCGCAGAGAGCGTTGCCGATCCGGTTTTTGTATCGGTGCATTTGAACAAATTTTCCGATGCGAGCTATTCCGGGGCGCAGGTATTTTGGTCAAAGAACAACGCGGATGGACAGCAGCTTGCGCAGTGCGTGCAGGCTGGCCTGACGGAGGGCTTATCGCCCGCCAGAAAACGCGAGGCAAAGCAGGCGGCGGACGGCATCTATCTGATGAAAGCGCTGCAATGCCCCGCTGTTATCGTGGAGTGCGGTTTTTTGTCCAACGAGGCAGAAGCGAAGCTGCTCGGACAGGACGCCTATCAGACCCGCCTTGCGCTGTGTATTGTGCGCGGTTATTTGGATTATATAAAGGAATAGGAGTATTATGAAGCAAAAGACGATGTTTTTGTGCAGCGAGTGTGGATATGAGAGCGCCAAGTGGTTCGGCAAGTGCCCGTCGTGCGGCGCATGGAATACGATGGATGAATTCCGTGAGGCGAAGGAGACGCATCCGCGCGGGACGCTGGCGCAGCCTGACCGGAAAAGAAATCTCCCGCAGGAGATCGCGGCGATTAAAACGGAAGAGGAGCTGCGGTTTTATACCGGCATTTCCGAGCTGGACCGCGTGCTGGGCGGCGGCGCAGTGCGCGGCAGCTTTGTGCTGGTCGGCGGCGAGCCGGGTATCGGAAAGTCCACACTGCTGCTGCAAATGTGCCAGGAGATGTGCCGGCAGGCGAAGGTGCTGTATGTTTCCGGCGAGGAATCGCTGCGCCAGATTCGCCTGCGTGCGGACCGGCTTGCAATTTCCTCTCCCAATCTGTATGTGCTTGCGGAGACCGATTTGGAGGAGATCATTGAGGAGACCGAGCTGCTGCGGCCGGATATACTCATTGTGGACTCGATCCAGACGGTGTACAAGGCTGACCTGACGAGTGCGCCGGGCAATACGACGCAGATCAAGGAATGCGCGATGACGCTGATGCAGTATGCCAAGCGGCGCGATGTGACGATTTTCATCGTCGGGCATGTCAATAAGGAGGGTACGCTGGCCGGCCCGAAGATTTTGGAGCATATGGTGGACTGTGTGCTGTATTTTGAGGGGGAGCGGCAGATCTCATTTCGCTGCCTGCGCGCGGCGAAAAACCGTTTTGGCTCGACCAATGAAATCGGCGTGTTTGAAATGACCGACCGCGGCCTGCAGGAGGTGCCCAATCCATCCGCGGCGATGCTGTCCGGCCATCCGACGGATGCGTCCGGCAATTGTATCGCCTGTACAATAGAGGGAAGCCGCCCGATTTTGGCAGAGATTCAGGCGCTTGTCACCAAGACCGCCTATGGCACGCCGCGCCGCATGGCAGCCGGTGTCGATCATAACCGGATGGCGCTGCTGCTGGCGATTTTGGAAAAGCGTGTCGGGCTGTTTTTGTCCGCGAGCGACGCGTATATCAATGTCATCGGCGGCATGCGGCTGGATGAACCGGCGATTGATCTGCCGATCGCGCTGGCGGTTGCTTCCAGCTATCGCGATCAGGCGCTGCCGGAGGGCGTTATGGCCTTTGGTGAGGTCGGGCTGACCGGCGAGCTGCGCGCTGTGACGGCGGCAAGCCAGCGCATCAACGAGGCGGTGCGTCTCGGCTTTACCGCCTGCATCATGCCCAAACAGGATGTCGGACGCATCCTCGTACCGGAGCATTTCCGCATCATTCGCGTGGAAAATATCGCGCAGGCCATCGGCGCGGCCTTTGGCGCGCAGAAATAGGGAGAGCGTTATGAACATTACCATCATTCATGGACAAAGCCATGTCGGATCGACCTGCCAAATTGCCCGTCAGCTGGCGCGCAAGCTGGGCGGGGAGGTGACGGAATTTTTCCTGCCGCGTGATTTTGGCGCGTTTTGCGTCGGCTGCGCGCAGTGCTTTGCGGTGGATGAAGCGCGCTGTCCGCATGCCGCCGCGCTTGAGCCGATCACGACGGCGTTGGATGAGGCGGATGTCATCATTTTGGCGAGCCCGGTCTATGTCTATCATGCGAGCGGGGCGATGAAGGCACTGCTCGACCATTATGGCTATCGCTGGATGGTGCATCGTCCTGAGCCGCGCATGTTCCGGAAGCAGGGTGTGTGCATCTCTACAGCGGCGGGCGCGGGCATGAAATCGACCAATCAAGATATGGCGGACAGCCTGTTTTTCTGGGGCATACCGAAGGTGTACCGCTATGGCGTCGCCGTGCGCGCTGTGGACTATGCTGCGGTGAGCGACCGCTGTAAGGCCGCAATCGACAAAAAAACAACAGCACTTGCGCGAAAAATCAAGGCGAACAGCGGGAATGTGCGCGCGGGCATCAAAACAAAGGCGTTTTTTCACCTGATGCGGCTGATGCAGCGGCGCGGCTGGAATGAGGCGGACGTTCGCTATTGGCAGCAGCATGGCTGGGACGGCAAAAAGCGCCCGTGGAAGAGGGAAACAAAGGACGATTGATAAAAAATGAAATTCCCATTAAATTAATGGGAAAATGTGTTGACATTTCCGCGGCACTGTGGTAAAGTATAGACAGTCCTCAATTCCTACAAAACTACTAGGTTAAATAAGAAATGGAGTACACATGATGAAGACCACATTTTATGCAGCAACACAGTTTACCTTCCGTGAGCGAATGTGTCGATGTGCAAGCGGTATTTGTCATAATTCACATCAGTACATTTGTAACATAAAGGAGTAGAATAAAATGAGCGACAGAACATTTCACTTTGAGACGCTTCAGCTTCATGTCGGACAGGAGCAGGCAGACCCGGCAACCGGCGCGCGCGCTGTCCCGATCTATCAGACCACGTCTTACGTGTTTGACAACAGCGACCATGCGCAGGCGCGCTTTGCGCTGCAAGATGCAGGCAATATCTATGGCCGTCTGACTAATCCGACGCAGGATGTGCTGGAGAAGCGCATTGCAGCGCTGGAGGGCGGCGCATCTGCCCTCGCGGTTGCTACCGGCGCCGCGGCGCTCAGCTATACGTTTAAGACGCTGGCGCACAACGGCGACAATATTGTCTCTGCAAAGACGATTTACGGCGGTACCTATAATTATCTGGAGCACACGCTGCCGAAGGATGGCGTTACGACGACGTTTGTCGATCCGGATGATGTGACCAACTTTGAAAAGGCGATTGACGAGCATACCAAGGCGGTCTTTTTTGAGACGCTCGGCAATCCGAACAGCAATGTAATCGATATCGCGGCGGTCGCGAAGATCGCGCACGCCAAGGGTGTGCCGGTCGTTGTCGATGCGACGTTTACAACACCCTATCTGCTGCGTGCGATTGAATACGGCGCGGATATCGTGGTACATTCCGCCACCAAATTTATCGGCGGCCATGGCACGACGATGGGCGGTTTGATTATTGAGAGCGGTAAATTTGACTGGAAGGCATCCGGCCGTTTCGCCGATTTGGTAGATCCGGATCCGAGTTATCACGGCATCAGCTTTGTCGATGCATGCGGCCCGGCGGCGTTCACGACAAAGATTCGCGCGATTTTGCTGCGCGACACCGGTGCGACGCTGTCCCCGTTTAACGCATTTCTGCTGCTGCAGGGCCTGGAGACGCTGTCGCTGCGTGTGGAACGCCATGTGGAAAATACCAAAAAGGTACTGGAGTATTTGCAGACGCAGCCGCTGGTTGAAAGCATCCATCATCCGTCGCTTGACCCGAAATACAAGCCGCTGTACGACGCGTATTTCCCCAACGGCGCAGGTTCTATTTTTACCTTTAACATCAAGGGCGGCGAGAAGGAAGCCAAGAAGTTTATTGATTCGCTTCAGATTTTCTCGATTCTCGCAAACGTTGCGGATGTGAAATCGCTCGTCATCCATCCGGCTACCACGACGCACAGCCAGTGCACGGCAGAGGAGCTGGAGGATCAGGGCATCGCGCCGAACACCGTCCGTCTTTCCATCGGCACAGAGCATGTAGATGATATCATCTGGGATCTCGATCAGGCCTTTGCCGCAGTTCATGCATAAATCCATCGTTTGATTTAAGGGAGAAGATTCATATGTCTATTAAGAAAAGTCTTACAGAGCTCATCGGCGGCACACCGCTTCTGGAGCTTGTCAATTATGAGAAGAAGCATCAGCTATCTGCGCGCATTGTTGCGAAGCTGGAGCTGTTTAATCCGGCGGGGAGCGTAAAGGATCGCATTGCCGCGGCGATGATTGCGGAGGCGGAGGCCTCCGGCGTGCTCAAGCCGGGCGCGACGATCATTGAGCCGACCAGCGGCAATACCGGTATCGGTTTGGCGGCAGTCGGCACGGCAAAGGGGTATCATGTCATTTTAACCATGCCGGAGACGATGAGCATTGAACGCCGCAAGCTGGTTGCAGCCTACGGCGCACAGGTTGTGCTGACGGAAGGTGCGGCAGGCATGAAGGGCGCAATCGCCAAGGCAAATGCGCTGCAGCAGGAGATTGACGGCGCAGTGATTCTGGGTCAGTTTGTTAATCCGGCCAATCCAAAGGCGCATTATGACACCACCGGTCCAGAGGTTTGGGAGGACACGGATGGCAAGGTCGATATCTTTGTCGCAGGCGTCGGCACTGGCGGTACGGTTTCCGGCGTCGGCAAGTACCTGAAGGAAAAGAATCCGAATGTGAAGATCATTGCCGTTGAGCCGGCGACCTCTCCTGTGCTGTCAAAGGGCACGGCGGGCGCGCATAAGATTCAGGGCATCGGCGCGGGCTTTGTGCCGGATACGCTGGATACGGCTGTTTATGACGAGGTCATTGCGGTTGAGAATGAGGACGCGTTTGCCACTGGTCGTGAGCTTGCGGGCACTGAAGGCGTTTTGGTTGGTATTTCGTCCGGCGCCGCGCTGCATGCCGCAAAGCTGCTGGCACAGCGTCCGGAAAACGCGGGCAAGCTGATCGTTGCCCTGTTGCCGGATACCGGTGAGCGGTACCTGTCGACCGCACTGTTTGCAGATTGAAAAAATAAGTAGCTTTTATCCGCTGTCTCGTGTGAAAGAGCGAGGCAGCGGACTTTTTTGTCGCCCGTTGGCAAGATATGGTAGTAATCCAGGCAGCATTGCAGTAAAATCGCTTTGCCAGACAAAATGTTTTTTACACAAAATAAATTTTTGTGTAATTCTACTATTCTAAAATGCTTTCAAAGTATTATAATAGACATAAAAAAATGAAATGTTTATTTATTGCAAAATCATCGTTCAGGCTGCAAACAAATCGCTTTGTCATGACGAAATGGAGGAGTTTCGATGGACTACGGGATCAATCCGCTGACAATAACGGACAGCTATGGAAAAATCTTTTTATATAACAATGAAAGCTCAGTCGCCTGTGTGCCCCGCCACACGATCCGTATGAGCGAGAAGGTCAGGCCGGAATGTCTGCTGCGCGCTGTGCGTACTGCGCTGATGCGTTTTCCGCATATGTGCATCGGCATAGAAAAGACACCGACCGCATATCAGATGTATGTCAACAGCGAGGAGCCTGTCGTATTGCCGTTTGACCCGACCGGCGCGGCGCATCGCTATGCGATAGGCTCGTCGGACACGCATCACTATCTGTTTCTTGTTGGCTACTGCGATGACTGCATCTACATGGAATACCAGCACAGCATCAGCGATGGGCGGGGCTTTGAGGAATTTATCCGCTGCGTACTGTTTCTGTATCTGAAGGAATGCGGCAAGCCGGTGGAAAACGACGGCACGATTCGCGCGCTGGACACGGTGTATCAGTGGCAGGAGAGTGAGGACGCATTCCGTGCTGTGCAGCAGATGACACCAAAGGCGGACGGCATTTATCAAAAGCCGGAAGCGCTGCACGCGGACGGGCTGACCCGTTTGGGCGATGTGCCGGAGATCGTCACGGAGGTAACGTTCCCGTTTGCGCAGTTGCATGCGGTTACGAAAAAGCTGGGCGTCAGCCCGCTGACCGTACTTACGCCGGCGTTCAGCCGTGCGTTTTATCAAAAGTTTGGAAATGGCTCGGACAAGCCGGTAATCGCACAGATTCCCGTGGATCTGCGTCAGGTCGTGCCGAGCGCGACAACGCGGTATTTTATCTGCTTTATTGACCTGCCGTATCTGGCGGAATACCAATCCCTCCCGATTGAGGAGGTATGTATCCGTATGCATGATTTCCTTATGACACAGCTGGAGCCGGAGCAGCTGCTTTATCGCGGCAAGGCGGCGAGTGAGACCTGTCTGGAGCTGCATGAGCGTGACATTCCGGTTGCGGAAAAGGTGGAGGAGGGCATCCGTATCGCAAGCGACTTTGTGCTGCAGGACAGCTTCCTCGTCACCAATGTCGGCCAGTTTAAGCTGCCCGATTGTATGCATCCGTATGTGCTGGAATACGGCGCGGTTCTGCCGAGCGCGGCGCAGACGTTTGGCCTGCTTATCAGCTCGTACAACGGCATGATGAAGGTATCGATTGCGCAGAAGGATCATGATTTGGAGGTGTGCAGCCGTATGGCGATGCTGCTGGAGGAGCTGGGCATTGACGTGCAGCTCAAAAGCGAGCCGTTCTCCGGCACGCGCTATTCCGGCGCACTTTGCACGCAGGATCAAACGCTGCTGTAAGGATTTTCATGTTTTTCTATCAATTGACGCCCCGGGCGCTGCCTGCGGGCGTTTCTCTTTTGTATAAAATCTGGGCATACTGAAAAGTGACTGTAAAAAAGAGGTGCAATCATGAGGGAGAAGTGCTATAATAGCATGTGGAAGTGCACAGAAAAATGTCGCGTTCTGTAACCTTTCGCTTTGATATCTCAATATTGATAAAATGTACGAAGATGAGGAAACAAAAATGGGAGTAAGTAACATTTTGTCGCTGTGCGGCGGTCTGGGTCTTTTCCTGTTCGGTATGAAATATATGGGCGCCGGACTGGAGCTGGCAGCCGGACCGAAGCTGAACAACTTGCTCGAGAAGCTGACCAGGAATCCATTTATGGGCTTTTTGCTCGGCGTGCTCGTTACGGCAGTCGTCCAGTCGTCGTCAGCGACCACGATCATGTGTATGGGCTTTTTGAATGCAGGCATTATGGATCTGATGCAGGCCGCGGGCGTCATTTTGGGCGCAAACGTCGGTACGACCATGACCAGCATTCTGATCGCATTGGATGTATCCGCTTTAGCACCTGTCTGTATTTTTATCGGCTCGGTCATGCAGATGTTCTGTAAAAAGCCGATGCAGCAGCATATCGGTCAGATTATTCTCGGCTTCGGTATTCTGTTTCAGGGCCTGCACACCATGAGCGGCTCAATGTCCGGCCTCAAGGATATCCCGGCATTTCAGGATTTCATCGCGAGCGCGACCAACCCGATCATCGGCCTGCTGGTCGGCATCCTGTTGTGCGCCGTCATTCAAAGCTCCTCTGCCGCGGTCGGCGTATTGCAGGCGCTTGCGATGCAGGGACTGATGCCGATGTACTTTGCCGCGTTTTTGATCTGTGGAATCAATGTCGGCTCCTCCGTTACGCCGTTCCTCTCGTCCATCGGCGCGAAGAACAACACCAAGCGTGCGGCGGTCATTTACTGTGTCTATAACGTAATCGGCGCGATTATCTTCGTACCCATCACCATATTGACGCCGTTCCTCAATATATATAATCTGTTTACCAGCAACACGGTTGTACAGATTTCCATGTTTCACATTACCTTCAAGCTGGTCACCGCGCTTGTGCTGTTGCCGTTTGTCAAGTGGCTGGTCAGCATTTCGTTCCGTATCATTCCCAAGGAGGTACACGAGAGCGCATATCGCTTTACATATATCGATCCGAAGCAGATCGTTGCGCCAAGCGTTACGATACGTCAGCTGTACAAGGAAGCCGAGCGCATGGCTGTGCTGGTGCGTGAGAATTTCATGCTCGCGGCGGAAGGTATGATTAACAACGATATCAGCCATGCGGAGGAGATTCGTGAAAGGGAGAATGTCATTGACTTTTTGAACCATGGCATTACCGATTATCTGGTTGAATTCAGCGGACACAATCTGCCGTCGCATACGCCGCAGCTGGTTGCGAATATGTTCCATTTGGTGGGCGATATTGAGCGAATCGGAGACCATGCCATCAATATTCTGGAGAAAACAGAGCATTGCGTGCAGGATGATCTGGACTTTTCGGATGCGGCACGCGAGGAAATGCAGAAAATCTATGAGGTCGATCTGTTGCTGTATGACCGCGCATTTTGTGGCTTTTTGTGTCACAGCCTGACGGAGGAGGACGCGCTTGAGCTGTACCGCATGGAAGACAGCATCGACCATATGACGGCGGAATCGGAAAACAACCATATCGCGCGCTTGCGTGCCAAGGAATGCGCTACAGAGCCTGGCATCATCTTTGCGGAGGCGCTGCATGATTATGAGCGTATAGGCGATCATGCCAATCATATCGTTCGCATTGCGCGCAAAAACGCACAGATTTCCGGCGGTATCCGCCCGCCGGTTCTGAGCACGGATATGTGATACGTGCGGCTGCACCGTGATAATGGAAAGGAGAAACGCACGATGAAGCTGAGTGAAAAGGCGGCCTCTACGGAGGAACGGATTTTGGAGGCCGCGCTTGACGTCGTACAGGAGCACACCATCAGCGGCACGCGTATTCATCTTGTCGCACAGCGTGCCGGGTTGTTTCCGTCGAACATTCATTACTATTTCAAGTCTAAGCGCGATCTGCTGTTCGCTGTTTTGACACGGCTGCACGCGCGGTGCCTGGACATTCGCGCCGATATTCGCAAGCAGACGGACAATACGCTGGAGGCGCAGCTGGAGGTATTCTTCGAGCAGAAAAAGCAGTTTATTCTGCACGAGACGAAATATGACTATGCGGAGGTTGATTTCTGGACACAGACACATTTGGATGAGGAGGTACGCGCGCGGTTTGTCGCGTCCTTTGCCCAGTGGCGCGAGGAGATCGCGCGTGTCATTGCACGCTACTGCCCGCATGTTTCGCATGAAAAACGGGATTTTCTCAGCGCGCTGATGGTGTCTATGATGGAGGGCGCAACGCTGCAATATCTGGTCGACGCGAATGCGTTTGATCTGGAGGAGTATTTCGACCGCTGCTGCGCGCTTGTGCTCGCACAGCTGGAACAGGAGAATTAAATCAGGGTCTCGGTCGGCTTTGACCGAGGCCATTCTTGTGCGCATTCGCACTGGGATATGTGCAAAATGTAGAAAACAATACACAGAAATTGGTTTATTTTCTGTTGCGATTCCAAAAGGAAACATGATAAAATATTAGGGTAGACGTAATGTTTAGAATATAACACATGCTTCGCATTCGGACCTTAGGTACGAACTGGAGGAAAACACGTCTGAATGCGCATAGACATGGAGGAGGGACAAATGATTTCGGGTGTAATTGCAATCGTCATTTTCCTGGCGATGTTTTTGTTTATTGTTATGGATAAGATCGAACGGCATATCGTTACGCTGACCTGCGGCCTGCTGACGATTGTTTTGGTGTTTGGACTGGGCATGCATAGCCTGCACGCGATTCGCGAAACGCTGAACGTAGAAAATATTTTTACACTGAATTTTTGGTATCAGGCGGGCGAAGCGAGTGAATCGTCCTCCGGCATCAACTGGGCGACAATCCTTTTCATTGCCGGCATGATGGTAATGGTAGAGGGTATGGCGCATGTAGGCTTTTTCCGCTGGCTGTGTATGAGGATTGCCAAATGGGTCAATTACAAGCCGAAACGCATCTTTATAACGTTTATGATACTGTCTGCGCTGCTGGCAATGTTTATTGACAGCATTACTGTCATCATGTTCCTTGCGACTGTCACGATTGAGCTTGGCCACATGCTGAAATTCAATCCGGTTCCGGTCATTTTGTCAGAAATATTCTGCGCCAATATGGGCGGTTCAGCGACAATGTGCGGCGATCCGCCGAATATCATTGTCGGAACCTCGCTGGGTTATTCGTTTACGGATTTTATAACCAATACTGGCGTGATTGCGGGCATCTGCCTCATCATCATCGTTATCTTTTTCTATGTCACGATGCATAACGATCTGCACATCAAGGAGGGCGCGCCGTCTGTGGCAGGCGTGGACTGCGAGCCGGATCACATCATTAAGGATAAGCGTGCGTTTGCCATCAGCTGCGCGATTTTTCTCTGTGCGATTGTTATGCTCGTCACGCATGCGCAGACCGGTTTGACGGTGGCGTTTATCGGTGTGTTTATCGCGGCGTTGACGCTCATAACGGCGGGAAAGCATGCATTCGAGCTGCTGCGGCGCGTGGACTATAAGACGCTGCTGTTTTTTATCGGCCTGTTCATTGTGGTCGGCGGTCTGGAGCAGACGGGAATTCTTGAGCAGATTGCGAATTTTATCGGCAGGCTGAGCGATGGCAACGCGACGGTCATGATTGCGATTATCCTGTGGCTCTCGGCGGTTGCAAGTGCGTTTGTAGATAACATCCCGTTTGCCGCGACGATGATTCCGATCATTCGCACGTTGTCGCTTACGCAGGGCGTCCCGCTGCCGGTTATGGCCTGGACGCTGTCGCTCGGCACGGATATCGGCGGCAACGCGACCCCGATCGGCGCGTCCGCAAACGTTGTGGGCATTGCTGCGGCCGCAAAGGAGGGCTATCCCATCGGTTGGGGTGAGTATTGCAAAAGGCTGGTTCCGGCGACGGTTCTTGTGCTCGTTATTTCGATGATCTATTTGTTTGTACGATATATGTGAGATATATGAGGATGTTTGACGGAAGGAGAAGGAATATATGCAACAGCTGATTGTCAGTGTTGGCCGCGAGTTCGGCACAGGTGGACACGAGATTGCGGAACGGCTCGCAAAACGACTGAACCTGCCGTTTTATGACCGCGATTTGTTGCGTGAGATTGCAAATGACCTTGGAGTGAGCGCAACGGATCTGGCGCAGTATGATGAAATGCCGCGCAATCATTTGATGTCTCGTACGGTTCGCGGGTATACCAGCTCGCCGGAGCACAACGTAGCGGAGATGCAATTTCAATATCTGCGAAATATGGCGGAGGAGGGTAAGAGCTTCGTCATAGTCGGACGCTGCGCGGAGGAGAAGCTCAAGCCATACCCGGCGCTCATCTCGATTTTTGTTCTGGGCGATCAGCAGGCGAAGCTGGAACGCATTTCGCGTGTGCTCGACATCTCGCTGGAGGAAGCAAAAAAGGTTCAGCACAAACAGGATAAACGAAGAAAGACCTACCACAACTCATACTGTGAGGGAAAGTGGGGAGATTCGCGCAATTATGATATTTCCATTAACAGCAGCCGGATCAGCCAGGACAGAATTTTGGAGCTGCTGGAGTTTTACATCCAAAGCCGCTTGGAAGCGCGTGAGAAGCAGCAGCCTGCGGCACAGTGAGCGCTATCTATGTGTCAGAGCACAAGCAGAGCCTTTCCATTTGAGTGAATGTCAATAAGCTGGGGGCATATCCATGCGGACATGCCCCCTTTTGCGTGACAATCTTTTATTTTTTCCCAAACTGAATGGTCGTGTCCTCCGAGTCTTTCCTTTGCAGACGCATGGACAGCGGCATCGTCCAGCTGTTGTGGTCGGTGTGCAGCAGCGCCTCGGCGCGCGCAGAAAGCGGTTTGCCAAGGTAATCCTCGTAAAGCACCTGGATCTCATGATTTTCATGCGAGTAGCGCAGTGGGCTTAGACGGTCCAGCTTGTACAGCAGATCGCCGCGGATATCCGCCTGCTCATTTTGATCAAACGGAATGGGCTGTCCGCCGCCGCCGACACAGCCGCCCGGACAGGCCATGATTTCAACAAAATCATAGTGGACATTTCCGGCGAGCAGCGCTTCGATGAGGCGGCGCGTATTCCCCAGACCGCTTGCGACCGCACAGCGTATCATCGTGCCGTTCAGGTCAAAGGTTGCCTCGCGCCAGCCTTCCTGACCACGCACGGCGCGGAACGCGTCCGGTTCCGGATTGTAGCCGGTGACAGTATGATAAGCAGTGCGCAGTGCAGCTTCCATGACGCCGCCGGTTGCGCCGAAGATGACGCCCGCGCCTGAGCCGATGCCGAGCGGGGAATCAAATTCCGCCTCCGGCAGCGCGAACACATTGATGCTTTCCGAACGGATCAGGCGATCCATCTCGCGCGTTGTAATGGCAATATCGACATCCTGCAAGCTGTCCGCCTGCTTGACATAGGTATGACCGTTTTTCTCCGCCTTCTTTGCCACACATGGCATGATGGAAACGCAGCAGATTTTTTCCGGCGGCACGCCGAGACGTTCCGCAAAATAGCTCTTTGTGACCGCGCCGAACATCTGCTGCGGGCTTTTGGAGGTAGACAGATACGGAACAAGCTGCGGGTACTGGGATTTCAAGAAGCGTACCCAGCCCGGGCAGCAGGAGGTGAACATCGGGAAATCCTTGAGCTCGCCGGAGGAAAAACGCTCCAGAAATTCTGCGGCCTCCTCCATAATCGTCAGATCGGCGGAAAAGGCGGTGTCAAAGATGTAATCAAAGCCAATGGAGCGCAGCACGGCGGCCAGACGGCGCACTGTCGCCATCTCGCGCGGCAGGCCATGAGATTCGCCCCATGCGGCGCGCACCGCCGGCGCGATCTGTACGACGGTGATTTTGTCGGGGTCTGCCAGCGCATCCAGTACCTCCTGTGTGTCGTCGCGTTCGCGCAGCGCGCCGACCGGACAATGGGTGATACACTGACCGCACAGCGCACAGTCCGCCTCCTTGATGCGGCGGTTGTATGTGACGTCAATGGTGGAACGGCCGCCCGAACCGCTCATCTCCCAGATGCCAAGCGACTGGATTTTTTCGCAATACTGTACGCAGCGCATGCATTTGATACACTTTTTAGGATCGCGGAACAGCGGGAAGGTGGTTGTCCACAGACCCTTTGGCAGATCCTCCGGGTAGGGATTGCGCAGGATACCCAGATCGTTGGCGACATGCTGTAGCTTGCAGTTGCCGGAACGCACACAAATGGCGCACTTGGCGTCATGCTGCGACAGCAGCAGCTCGACATTGATGCGGCGTGCCTGACGCGCGCGGGGGGAATTGGTATGTACGACCATGCCTTCGTAGACGAGGTTGTTGCAGGAGGATACCAGACGGCTTTCGCCTTCGACCTCGACGCAGCAGACACGGCACGCACCGATCTCGTTGATTTCCTTCAAATAGCACAGAGAAGGGATTGTGATGCCGGCGCGCGCAGCAGCCTCCATAATGGTGGTGCCCTCCGGCACACGAACGGCTATGCCGTTGATGGTTACGTTTACCATTGTCTCATCCGACCTCCTCTGAAATTACCGTAGCCATAGTGGTCGCAGCGCAGGCAGCGGGATGCCTCCTGAAGGACCTCTTCCTCTGTCATGCCTTCCTTTATGTCCTCAAAGTTGTCGATGCATTCGCAGGCGGGGCGGGTGCGCAGGTTGACGCGGCCGCACGCCGGAGCAGGCGACAGCGGCGCCTCAGGGATATCTTCGATTGTAGCATGAATGACATGATTGTAGCCCAGGAAGTTATCGATATTCGCGGCGGCAACCTTGCCGGCAGCAATGGCTCGAATGACAGTGGATGGACCTGTGACAGCGTCGCCGCCCGCAAACAGCTTGTTGCTGCCGCCCTCTACAATGCTGTCCGGAAGCGCGCGGATGCGGTCGCGGTTGGTCTGTACGCCCGCGTCGGTGAATGCCTTGGAGTCGATGCCCTGACCGATGGCGACTATGACGATGTCGCACGGGATGGTTTTTTCCTCCAGCTTGGCCGGAACCGGCTTAGGCCGCCCGTCGCCTCCAACCGGACCGATGTGCTGCGGTGTGGTGACAAGCGCGGTGACATGACCGTCCTCGTCGCGCTCGATGCGCAGCGGCGCCTGGAGCGGAAGGATGGTCGCGCCCTCAGAGGCCGCCTCTTCGATTTCCTCTGACAGCGCCGTCATATCGTCGACACGCCGGCGATAAACCGTTGTGACGCTCTGCGCACCCAGACGAATCGCGGTACGCGTCGCATCCATCGAGACATTGCCGCCGCCGATGACGCATACGCGCTTGCCGCTCAGATCAGGCACATTGCCCTCGCCGATATCGCGCAGCAGCTCGACCGCAGAGAGGACGCCGATGCTGTCCTCGCCCGGAATACCGATCTTGCGGTCGACGTGCGCGCCAATACATAGGAATACGGCGTCGTATTGCTCCTCGATCTCATGGAACGAGATATCGCGGCCGACAGAGATATCCGTATGTATCTCCACACCGGTGCTCAGAATGACGTCGATATCATTTTCCAGCATATCCTCCGGCAGACGATAACGCGGGATACCATAGCGCAGCATGCCGCCGAGCTTCGGCCGCTGTTCAAAGACGACGCAGTGATGCCCCATCAGTTGTAAGTAAAACGCGCACGACAGGCCGCCCGGGCCGCCGCCGATGATGGCGACGCGCTTGCCGGTAGGCGGCTGGTTGGGAGAGGGGGAGACATGCAGCGCATGTGTGACGGCAAAGTGCTTGATGCCGCAAATGTTCACCGCATCATCTACCATGTTGCGGCGGCAGCGCGCCTCGCATGGATGCTCGCAGATAAACGCGCAGGCGGTCGGGAACGGATTGTCCTTGCGAATCAGCTTAACGGCATCCTGATAGCGGCCGGCCTTGACCAGCGCGATATAGCCCGGTACATCGACATGCGCAGGACATAGCGAGACGCACGGAACCGGCTGCGTCAAGCCGCTGGTACAGCGGTTATTGGTGACATGCTCGATGTAATCGTCGCGAAAGCCCTGCACGCCGCGCAGAACCATGCCCGCAGCCTCATAACCGATCGCGCAGTCCGCGGTGTCTACAATTGCTTTCGCTGTGCGCTCAATGCGGTCGATGGTCTCCAGCGTCGCGCGCTCACTCAATACGTCGTCCATCAGGCGGGCAAGCTGTCCCAGGCCGATGCGGCAGGGCGAGCATTTGCCGCAGGTTTGCGCATGACACAGCTTTAAAAAGCCAAGGGAGATGTCCACCGGACATAGTCCAGGCGGGCTTGCAGCAATACGGCGCTCCAAATCCCGATACAGCCCCTCGACGACGGTCTGAGCCTGATTGGGTGTTTCCAAGCTCAATCTGCTCAATTTCATCACTCCATTTCAAAATGAATTTCTTTTATCGTTTTTGTGCGGGAATGTGCACAAT
This sequence comes from uncultured Butyricicoccus sp., assembly GCA_964513445.1. Classification (GTDB taxonomy): domain Bacteria; phylum Bacillota; class Clostridia; order Oscillospirales; family Butyricicoccaceae; genus Butyricicoccus_A. The sequence goes on from CAZEMM010000013.1 coordinate 28,778, forward strand.
TACCCAGTGCCTCATCAGCCAATGAACAATATTTTGTCTTTTTTTATTTTACGTCAAACAACCTAAAAAATCAATTGTTTGTGCCGTTTTTCCGTATACTCTGCATAAAAAACAGCGGGGACAGCAAAGCGTAAAAAAAGCCCAAAGGCAGCGACTGCCTCTGGGCTTCAGTCTGTAGAAAAAGTGAAATCTCATAATATGATGCAGGGATTTCGCCATGAGCTGTCAGCGTCAGCGGACAGCGGATTTCTATTTGTCATTTTTGGCGACATGTGCGTCAAAAATGACACCTTTCAGCCCGGAAGTGTGCGAGCGAATGCGAGTGCGCGCACCGGGCTGCATAACACCTCAACCAAATGCTTGCATTTGGTTGACAGCCTGTCGACCGTTGTCGACAGGCGCAAGCCCAAAGGCAGCGACTGCCTCTGGGCTTCTGATTGCATTTTGTTTTGTGTTGTTAAAAGCGGAAATCGCGCTGACCGCTGTGGATGTTTTCGATATACGCGGTCGCTTTTTCGCGCACGATCGGGTTTGTGATAATTTTCAGCTCTTTTTCAATCAGTGCCTCGCCGACGCGCTTGCATTCCGGCGACGCGTAATCCTCCAGATATTCCTTGAGTGTCATCAGTGCGTTGGGGTGGCAGCAATTCACGATCTGCCGGCTCTTGAGCAGCGACATAAAACGGTCGCCGGTGCGTCCCTCACGGTAGCATGCGGTGCAGAAGCTCGGCACATAGCCCAACTTCATCAGCCAGTGCACGACCTCGTCGAGTGTACGGCGGTCGCTGACATCAAATTGCGCGGAGTTTTCCTCCTCCGGTTCTTCCTCGACATAGCCGCCGACGCTGGTGCGCGAGCCGCCGCTGATCTGCGAGATGCCCAGGCTGAGTACGCGCTCACGGCTCTGCTGGCTCTCGCGGGTGGAGACGATCATGCCGGTGTACGGCACGGCGATGCGGATACATGCGACGATTTTTGCGAACATATCGTCTGAAATGCCGTTGTCGAATACATCCGGGTCGATGTCATCCGCCCGGCGCACACGCGGTACGCTGATGGTGTGCGGGCCGACACCCTTGTAGGCCTCCAGATGCTCGGCGTGCATGATAATGCCCGTGAAATCATAGCGGTAATTATTCAGGCCAAATAGTACGCCCAGACCGACATCGTCGATGCCGCCCTCCATAGCGCGATCCATCGCCTCCGTGTGGTAGGCATAGTCGTGCTTCGGACCGGTCGGGTGCAGCCTTTCATATGACGCCTTGTTGTAGGTTTCCTGAAACAGAATATAGGTGCCGATGCCGGCGTCCTTCAGACGGGTGTAATTTTCCACTGTCGTTGCGGCGATGTTGACGTTGACACGGCGAATCGCGCCGTTTTTGTGCTTGATGCTGTAGATGGTCTGGATGGATTCCAGAATGTATTCCAGCGGATTGTTGACCGGATCCTCGCCCGCCTCAATCGCAAGGCGCTTGTGGCCCATATCCTGCAGGGCGGTGACCTCCGCGACAATTTCCTCCTGTGTCAGCTTTTTGCGCGCGATATGTCTGTTTTTTGCGTGATAGGGACAATATTCACAGCCGTTTATGCAGTAATTGGACAGATATAACGGCGCAAACATGACGATACGGTTGCCGTAAAATTCCTGCTTGATGCGGCGGGCCAGGTCATAAATTTTTTCATTGAGATCATCCAGCTCACAATCCAGCAGCACGAGCGCATCGCGGTGGGACACGCCCTTCATTTTGCCCGCTTCCTCTAAAATGGATTCGATGAGCGGACGGTTGGTTTTGTTTGCCTCTGCATAGGCAAGACAGGCGCGGATTTCCTCATCGCTGATGAATTCTTCCGCCTTGGGTGACATGACGTTATACATTGCGTTCTCTCCTTTTTTATACCTTGGAATATACAGCCTTCGTAGAAATACCGTCCAGCATACCCAGCTTGCCCGACAGCGCGCTGATGATAGAGGTCGGCGCGTCAAGCGCGATGCTGATGAGAGAAATTCCTCGCTTTTCATACGGAATCCCCATGCGGCCAATGATATAGGGACGATACTGATGCAGGATGGCGTTGAGCTGTTCAACGCAGCCGGGCTGCTCGACAACGACTGCGAGGATGGCGACTCTTGTCTGCTCCAAAATGCAACCTCCTATGACAAAAAAATCCCCGCGCCGGCAGCGCAGGGATGGAAAAATGCAAATGATGATTGCCGAAAGATACGGCAGCTTGGCGATCAAATGTCTTTTCCGTCAGGATGCATCCTTGCGGGGCGGCACATTTTACATACAAATCGGTTTGCGGTCTGAACGAATCATTCCGGTCACCAAAATAACAATGCTTATCATTATGTTTATCATAGCATAAAATGCTGCGGCAGACAAGGGAAAAATCAAAATCATGCCACAATTGTGACCGCTGTGCCGACGGGGCAGTATTGCCACAGGATATCCATGACATCGTTGCTGACCGCGATGCAGCCGGTCGTCCAGTCGCATTGTCCGCCCAGATTGCCCTTTTGGCCGTGGATCATGATCTGCCCGCCCAGCTGCGTGTCCCACGAGGGCTGCTGTCCATTTTGAACGGCATATACGATGGCATCATATTCCTCCTGTGTGATCAGGCCATCCTCCAGCCCGCGCGCAGCATCGTCTGCGTTCGGATAGGAAAGCCCGAGCGCGAGATGATATTTGCTCTGCTCGTTGCGCATGCAGACGGTGTAGCTGCCCTCTGGCGTGCGGTTGTCCCCGACCTGCTGCTTGGCGGCAAGGCTGGGGTCGCGGGCGAGGCCGACGGTATAGCGCGCGATCTCCTCGTCGTCGCTGTAAAGCGTGAGCAGATGCTCCGATTTGTCCACAATGATGGATATCACGCCCGTCTCTGATGGGTCAAGCGCCGGCAGTGTGGCGGGCAGCTCCTCATGCGCGGAGGAGGCGAACTGTCCAAGCTCCGCTTTCAGCTGTTCCTCCTTCACCTCCGCTTCCGCCTGTTTCTTTGCCTGCGCCTCTGCTTCCGTCTGCGCCTGCGCGCGCATTTCCTCCTGCGACAGACGTCTGCCGTGCGCATACCATGCTGCGCAGCAGATGGCAAGAAGTACGGCAAGACAGATCAGCACCGCCCGCCGTAGACGCGTGCGTTTGATGTTTTTGCGAGATTTCATGGAGAGCCTCACATCAGACCGCTCACACCGGAAAAGCCGCCGCTCAGCTGCATCTCATAGCGCGCGCGATCCGCCGCAGTGAGAATAAATTCGCGATTGGTGGGATGGCGCGAGGCGTGAAAGCCCGGCTTGGTTTTGTCGCAGCGCTCCCACGCAATGGAAATGGCGTTTCGGATATCGCGCTCCACGCTTGTCCAAGTGGTCTTGTGCTTTTTGGCGATGCTGGGGTAGAGAATTTTGGTCACGGAATCCGCCGCGGACGGATTTTCCAGCACCAGGACGATGCAATCGTGCAGATAGCGATAGCCCATGACGTGCACCGGAATTCCGTACTGGCCGAGCAAACGCTTGACATACAGCGAAACGTATTGCGAGGATGGCTGCGCCGTGCTGCCGGCAGAATACGGGGCGGACGGGATCGCATAGCGCGCGATGAGGTCAGTGAGCGACGCGGCTTCAATCGGCTTGCGCAGGAAGAAGTTGACACCGAGACGATTGCATTCCGCCGCAGTTTCCAGAGATGAGAATGCGGAGACGACGAAGGTGGTTGGACGCATTTCCTGCGGCAGCTTGCTCAGCTCGCGCAGGATCGCCAGCGTACCCATGCCCGGCAGCATCAGATCAAGTATCACAACATCCGGCCGCTCTTGCTCGATGATTTCCAGCAGACCGTCGCCGGTGCGGCAAATTCCGACGACAGAAAAATGATTGGCAGGATGAAGTGATTTGCAAATTGAACGCGTAAATTCACAGTCTTCATCCGCAATCAGGATGCGAACAGTATGCAGCATATGATTCTCCCCCTCTTTTGCTTTTATGAGTTTAAATTGCTTTTTTATTATAACGTAGGGGAAAAAGGGTTGCAATACAAAAGCTGACAATTTTTATGCCATATCCAACTAAAAGACGGCGATTCGACAATCCTACGCTGGCAATTTCGGACAAAAAAGTATGTCATGGCGCAAAGCAAACAGCGATCCTGTCGAAAAACAGCAGATCTTTTTTTCCTGCACAATTTTTCCATGATTTCATTTGACAAATTTCGACAATGAATCATGGGGCTGCATAACCTGAGCCGAACAAGGCGACTGTTTTCAGCTGCTTCGTTCTTTGCGTCTCTCGGATGCTTTTTTGTTACAGCTCTGTATTGGGCGAAAGCGCCCCAAAAAGGCCCTCAGGAAGGCGTTTCCCGAGGGCCTTGTACTGCCGGCGATTTATTTTTTCGCCATGCGCTGGCGTTCCATCAGCTCGCCGAAGGCAAGCACGGCCTCAACCGCGCCGTCAATGCCGATCGTGCTGGTCGAGACGCACAGATCGTAGCTGGACGCGTCGTTCCAGCGCTTGCCGGTGTAGTAATTAAAGTAGCTGCTGCGCTTTTTGTCGAGCTTGATGATGGCGTCCTCAATGCGCCGCTCCGGCATGCCGAGATCGTGAACCGCGTGGTGCTTGCGGAACTCCATTTCCGCCGTGCAGAAGATGCGCACGACATCCGTGCGGTCGCGCAGCACATAGCTGCCGCACCGTCCGACGACGACGCAGGGGCCTTTGTCCGCAGCGTCGCGAATGATGTTGGCCTCTTCCATGAACAGCTTATCGCTCATGTTCAGGTCGGTCGAATGTGTCAGGGAACCGGCTGAGGTATAGCTGCCCATGACGAGCGAATACAAAAAGCTGTTGGTCGGCTTTTCATCAAAGCCCTCGAAGATCTTGCGGCTGACTCCGGCGTTTTTCGCCGCCAGGTCGACGATCTGCGAGTCATAAAATGGGATATTCAATCGCTTCGCCAGCTTTTCACCCACAATATGTCCGCCAGAGGCAAATTCGCGTTCAAAGGTATAAATCGTGGAAGTAGTCATAGGATAAACCTGCCTTTCCAAAAAATCAAGTGCAGGCGGCATGTACGGCGCCGTGCGGTATGTTACGGTTCTTTTGCAGCGTGCTGCGATAGGAATTGGATGACCTGAATGCGCGCGCAGCTGTTTCATATAGTATAACACATTTTTATGCCGCGCGAAAGACTGATTGCACCGCAAACCGGAAAAGTGTTGGATTTCCCACATTTTATCGAGCGGATTCGACGAAAAAAACTACCAAAATGCGAACATAAAGGCGGATAAAACTCATCATATTTCACGAAATAGATGGTTTTTGGCGCTGAAAAGGCGCGTTTTTGCGATAAAACAATTGAAACCGATGTGTGAATATGCTATAATCGTAATCGTTGAAAAAACGTTTATTCATATGTTGCAGAAAGTTATATGTGGGCGTATTCCCTCAGCCGGATCGCTTTTCTATCGCTCCGTTGCTTTGAGGTGCCGCCCGAACTGTTTATATATTTTCTGCTGAAGGACAAGGAGTATCATGATGAATCAGACATTTGATGAAGCCGCATGGTATACCATTGCGGCGAAGGTCGGCGGTAAGGTCATTGAAGTTGAGAACGCTTCCGACGATAACGGTGCTGCTGTGTGCCTAGCAGAGCAGACGGGTGCAGACCAGCAGTTGTGGTCCATCCAGCATGTGGACGGCAAATATTATAAGATTCTCAATAAGAAGTCGGGCAAGGTGCTGGACATCATCAGCATGGGCTATGTAGACGGCGCAAACCTGCATCAGTGGGAGTTTGTCGGCGGTGACAGCCAGATGTGGTTCTTTGAGGACAAGGAGGACGGTTTGGTCTCCATCAAGTCCGCGCTGAGCGCAAAGTGCATTGACGTTGTCGGCATGAACGCGGAGCTTGACGGCGCGCGTCTGCAGATTTGGGTTGATGTCAGCGGTGATAACCAGAGCTGGAAGTTGACCGCACAGGAGCAGCCGAAGAAAGAAGAGCCGACAAAGGCAGAGGACAAGCCGGCTACGACTGCTGGGACAAAGGCCAAGAAGACGGAGACCAAGCAGGCGAAGAGCACGACACGCAAGACTACAACAAGAAAGACGGCGGCTAAGACCACCCGCAAGAGCACGGCGAAGAAGGCAGCTGCGGCAGAGGCTCCGGCGGCAGAGGCTACATCCGCTCCGGCAAAGACGGAGGGTAAGACGCCGGCAAAGCGCACCCGCAAGACGAAGGGTACCAAGTAAGCGCATTGCTGGAATAATGTTGTAAAACGGAATGAATCCTGGGAATCTGAGAGGTTCCCAGGATTTTTTTGTGAAATTATTGCAAATGCAGGTGGGATATAGTACAATACAAATAGATGATATTCACAAAGCAAGAGGAAAGAGGTTTTCACATGGCAGTTGATTCGGCAACACGCAAGCAGCTTAAAATGCATGCCAGACAGGATATCCGCATGGCCTTTTGGCCGGCCATGGCCGCGGTGCTTGTTTATCTGCTTCCGGTTACCCTGATCGGTATAATTTACACGCTGGTGATGCAGGGCTTCGGCGACACGTTCAGCGTGGAGGAGCTATCAAGCGCGCTCGGCTACTCGGTTCTCTATCTAATCGCTACGGTATTTATCGCCTCGCCGCTGCAATACGGTCTGTGGCGGTATATGACAGCGCGTGCACATGGTCAAATTGTTTCCCCGTGGATGGTCATCAGCTGCTTTTCCGAGGGACGGCTGTATATCACATCGATCAAGCTGATGCTCGGCATCTTTATTCGCTCGCTCGGGTGGATGCTTCTGTTGTTCGCAGCCATTTTGGCCGCCGCCCTGCTCACTGTCTTCGGCTTTAAAATCGGCATCATTGTGAACATCGCGGTTATTCCGCTCAGCGTGTTCGTTTATGCCAAGATTCGCCGCTATGACGCCGCTTATGTCGCTATGTCCATGACGCCGGATGCGAGCGTGTGGGAGGCGTTAAAGGCATGCGGGCCAATCTTCAAGGGGCATCTGTGGGAGCTGGTCGTATTCGATCTGAGCTTCCTGCTTTGGGATCTGCTTGGCGCGATCACATTGGGTATCGGCTCTGTCTATGTGACGGCGTATACGTATATCGCATTTGCTCATTATTTCGATCATCTGTGCGGTCTGCGGATCGCACCCGAACAGACACATTGATTTTTTCTCAGAAACCGATTGCACGACGCCATTTCGACGCTGTACAATAGGAGTATATTTGTATCAATCAAACAATAAGACTAACTATTAAAAGTCAAGCGATAAACTCAAAAAATGTTGTGAATAGATGT
>CAZEMM010000014.1:0-35333 GCA_964513445.1 uncultured Butyricicoccus sp.
GATCCATATCGGAGCTTCCGATAATGCCATGGACAATATGGATGTTCTTCCGCGCAATCAGCAGACTCACAAAGCTGCCGCCCAGCGAGCAGCCGTAAGCGGCGTAAATGTTGCCGCAAAAGTTCTCATTTATGTATTCCTCGATTTTTGCCGTTTCCGTCAGCATATCGGGGAAAACCGTATCCTCAGTTTCATCAAAGCCGTCATAGGAGACACAGACTACGTAAAAATGTTCTTTCAGTCCATCGATCACATGACCGAAATTGGCTTTCCAGTTCATACAGGTTCCCGGCAGAAGCAAAATGGCCGGAGCGCTTTTTTCTCCAAATTCATAGAATTTCATACACAACACCTCACCAGATCCATACCATAACCGCCGCAATGATCACGCCTCCGACAGCAAACACCGGTTCCACAGGCAGCATCACCTTCACATGGGACCACTTCTTCGGGCGGATAATCGATGATAAAGCTGGGTTTATCAGCATTCCAAATACCAGCACTCCAAATGCCACCGCAAAAATCGCGCATTCTACTGCAAAAACTGTTACACTCATGTTTCAAATCTCTCTTACTCTGTTTCTTTGGACATTGCGAAGAGTCCGTATTATCTTTTCCCATATCCTTCTCCTTGAAATTACTTGAAGTTAGCGTTGCCTAACCGCCGTGCCAAATAAAAAGCCGCTTCGCACGGCTTTTTTCTGACATTGTGCGTTGCTCCTTTCCAAGACGGAAATAGCCTTGTATGTTATATTTATTATAGCATATTCAAGGCTCTTTAGCGAGATCTTTTTCCTAAATCACATCCTGCGTGTCAATGATTTTTTAACTGCTTGTATAAAAAGGCCTGCATCACCATGGAAACAAGGAAGATTGACCGATACTTCTTGCATGGTTCGATAAACGGTATCAGAATCACCATCCTGACCGGAACTGATCCCCAAAACCATAGCTTCTTATCACATTAGCGGCATTAAACAGCGCTTTTTCGCTCATCAAGTCCTTGCTCATAGAGAGATACCTCCTTTGTCTTTCTGATGGTATTATTTCCCTCTAATTCGCAGAGATGGATATTTCCCACAAACAGAAGGGACGGTTAGCGTGATTCAGTGCAGGGCCATGGGCTAACTTGAAGCCAGTATAAAAATATCATATCGTTCAGCCAACGTTCCGCCCTGCTTCATACTATCTTGGAGCAGGGCGGATTTTTTCTTCGCCGCTCCGGTTGAACAGAATTTGTTCCGAAATCCTGCCCTTGCGCTGAAACATTGGTCATTCGTTGACATGCGTGGCTTTCCTCACTATAATATAATTGTTGGGTTATATGCTTTTTTGCATTATCATGCAGTGCATTTTATAGAGGCGATTGGGAGGAATCAAGCCATGCCCACCTTTGAAAAGCCCGTCGCGGATCTCCTGTCCAAGATGGGATAAGGCACTGTGACATACGGCAGCCATGCGACGGTCGTCTCAGACGATGACGGCATCGACGACGCAAAATTCAAGTGAAATTCGGTCGGAGGTGAGTAAAACGATCTTTGAAACAAGCAACCCGGCACGGCAGATGCTCTGGGGGAACCTTTTGCTGATTGGCTGCTGTGCATTCTATTTGTTCTGGTGGGCTATCGCATTCAAACCCACGGGCGCCATCAAGGGACTGAAATCCGGCTGGCTGTTGATTCCCGCCTTTCTTCTGGGTATTGCCGCAGTGATCATGATTACCAAAGGGGCAAACGGCGCAGATACAGCCCAATCCTTCTTTACTGCCAGAACCGTCCTTCTAGCTGCCGTGATTTCCTATGTTGTGCTGCTTCTTGTGACGCAGATTGTATTCCATCGGCAGGTCACAACCGAGCTTCTTTTGATTGTCGGCTGGACTGCGCTGGCTTTTCTGGAGAGCAATGCGCTTTATGGCATGGGAGTGATCACCCTGAACGGGGCGCTTGGCCTGTTTGCTGTGGCGGTCATTGCGGCGGTACTGAGCATGATCTGCTATGTGCTGTACTACGGCCTTGGCGCCCGGACAGGATATATTGACGGCATGATTCCGCTCATCCTGGTAGCTGCCTACATGGCAGTGATGGCAGTTCTCATCGTCCGTGCCGGAAACTGATATTGGAAAAGCACAATGGGCAAAAAAACGATTGTTATCACAGGCGCAAGCGACGGTATCGGCGCTGCTGCCGCCCGCCAGCTAAAATCCATGGGGCATACAGTCGTGATTGTGGGTCGGAACAGAGAAAAAACAGAAAAAATCGCGGCGGAGCTGCATGCGCCCTATCATCTGGCGGATTATGGGTCGCTCAGGCAGGTCAGGCGGCTTGCGGACGAGCTAAGACAGTACGGCCGGATCGACGTGCTGGCCAACAATGCGGGCGGTGCGCTGTCAGCGAAAGCAATTACCGCCGATGGCTTTGAAAAGACATTCCAGGTAAATTATCTGGCTCCGTTTCTTTTGACAAACCTGCTGATGGACAAGCTCTGTGCGTGTCAGGCAACGGTCATTCAGACGTCCAGCGTGGCTGCCAATCTGTTTGGCGTGGGCTTGAATCTCAACAATCTGAATTATGAGTCGAATTATCTTGCGGTGCGGGCCTATGGCGAGGCCAAGCTGGAAAACATTCTGTTTACACGGGAGCTGCACCGGCGCTATGGCGAAAGAGGTCTCCATGCGGTCGGATTCGAGCCGGGGTTAGCCAGAAGCAATTTTGCTTCTGAATCCGTTCTGTTTTTCAAGCTCATTTACCGCACTCCCCTGAAATATGCCCTTACGATCACGCCTGCCAGAAGCGCCAGACGACTGGTGCGGCTGGCCGTTGGCGTGCCAGGAGAAGACTTTCAATGCGGCGAAGTCTACAGCTACAAGCACAAAATGCCCGTGCTGTTTCGGGATACGGACGGCCGAGCTGCCAGAGAACTCTGGGCCAAAACGCAGGGGATGCTAAAGGGGCTTTGAACGGTCGGGAAGCATGGTCGGCGATATAGTTTCCTGACAAAAAGACAGATTTGCGAAACAATGATCTGTGATGCGCGAGGGGCGATGATAATATGGATACGGTAAGGCGAGGCTATGAGCCGAAGGATGCGTTGGCGTTCGGCCGAAAATCGCTGGGCAAGCTGAACGCCGCCGCCCAGGAGCTGCGGTATCTGCTGAACCGGGGCTATGATATGAAGTCTGCATCCACCTTCATCGGCAACCACCATCTGCTCAGTGAGCGTCAGCGGCTGGCGCTGGCCAGAATCGTTTCCGCGGATACAGCCCTGGCGGAGCGCCGGCGAAAAGAGATACTCCAAGCCCCCAGGGAGTTGGTTCTGGATGGGTTCAATACGATCATTACGCTGGAGGTGGCATTGTCAGGCTCCCTGTTGCTGGCTGGAATGGATGGCACCATCCGTGATCTGGCGGGGCTGCGGGGGTCTTACCGTATTGTAGATAAAACGGTAAAGGCGGTGGATCTGCTGCTGTCACATCTGGAATTGCTGAGGGTAAAAAAGGCGCAGCTTTATTTGGATCAGCAGGTGTCCAATTCCGGACGGCTGCGTGCTTTACTGCTGGAACATGCGGCAGGCCATGCCGTAGACATTCAGGCAGAGCTGCACCCCAGCGTGGATGGCTTACTCTCCCGTATGGAGAATGTCGTTACCTCGGACGCCATCATCCTGAATCAGTGCAGAAGCTGGTACAATCTGAACCGTCCGCTGATTGAATCCGCCGTCCCGGACGCCTGGGTTCTCAGGCTGGACGGTCTGCAAAGGTGAAAGGAGGAAATTTTATGTCGATCATAGGTTCTATCATTGTCCCCCATCCGCCCATTATCATTCCCACTGTGGGCCGCGGGCGGGAGCGGAAGGTGCAGGCCACCATCGACGCCTATCGAGCCGCCGCAAGGCGTGTTCACGCATGGGAGCCGGAGGTGCTGATCATTACTTCGCCTCACGTCGTCCTATACGCAGACTACTTTCATATTTCGCCCGGCAAGCAAGCGGCGGGGGATATGTCCGCTTTCGGTGCTTCTTCGACACGGCTTGCTGTCGAATATGACGCATCACTGCGGGAAGAAATCATCCGGCAGGCAAAAACAGCGGGTATTCAAGCCGGAACACTGGGAGAAAAGGATCCCGCCCTGGACCATGGCACTTTTCTGCCTCTGTACTTTCTTCGGGAGGCTGGAGTGACCTGTCCCATCGTCCGGATCGGTCTATCCGGGTTTTCGCCGCTGGAGCACTACCGGCTTGGCCAGTGCATCGCAAAAGCTGTAGACAAGCTGGGTCGAAAGGCAGTGTTTGTGGCCAGCGGTGACCTCTCCCACAAGTTACACAAGGATGGGCCGTATGGCTTTGCCCCCGAGGGCCCGATCTTTGACGAACAGGTGACGGCGGCTATGGCTTCTGGGGATTTTCTGAAATTTCTCACCATGGATTCCGGCCTTTGTGAACGGGCGGCAGAGTGTGGCCTGCGTTCCTTTCAGATCATGGCTGGGGCGCTGGACGGCCTTGCTGTTACCCCGAAACTGCTCAGCCACGAGGGAACCTTTGGAGTGGGTTACGGCGTGGCAGTCTTCACTGTCATCGGATCAGATGAAAACCGCTGCTTTGCGACACAGTATGAAGCGGCAGAACAGGCACGGCTGGCAGAGCGGAAAGCGTCGGAGGATCCCTGGGTGCGGCTGGCTCGTCTGTCTCTGGAGACGTATGTCAGAACGGGAAAACGGCTTAAAAAACTGCCGGTTGACCTGCCCGCTGAGATGACTGACCGCAGGGCGGGAGCTTTCGTTTCGCTCCACATCCACGGCCAGCTTCGAGGCTGCATCGGCAACACGGAATCAACCACCAAAAGTGTGGCGTGGGAGATCGTGCAGAGCGCCATCTCCGCCTGTTCCCGTGACCCGCGCTTTCCTCCGGTAACAATCTCCGAGCTGAACAGCCTGGAATACAGCGTGGACGTGCTGGGGAAGCCGGAGGCGATCGCCTCAAAGGCGGATCTGGATGTAAAAAAGTATGGTGTCATCGTCTCCTGCGGAAATCGCCGCGGGCTGCTGCTGCCTGATTTGGGCGGTGTGGACACAATAGAACAGCAGATTGACATCGCCCGCCAGAAAGGCGGCATCAGTTCCCGAGAACACTACACTCTGGAGCGATTTGAGGTGGTGAGGCACACTTGAGCGTATCGTGCGAGCTGTGTTTCCACCACTGCCAATTGGAAGATGGTCAGATCGGCCTCTGCCGGGCAAGGACAAACCAATGCGGCATCATCATACCCCTCAACTATGGGAAACTCACCAGTCTGGCTCTGGATCCCATTGAGAAAAAGCCCCTGCGCCGGTTCCACCCCGGCAGCAGGATCCTGTCCGTGGGCAGCTTTGGCTGCAATCTGCGCTGCCCCTTCTGCCAGAACCATGAGATCTCCATGGTGGGAGACGGCGAGATACAGACAGTTGAGGTCTCCCCGGAGCAGCTGGCGGATAAGGCGGTGGAACTGCGAGACCGTGGCAACATCGGAGTTGCCTACACCTATAACGAGCCGCTGGTGGGATATGAGTATGTGCGGGACTGCGCCGCCCTGATCCATGAGCGGGGCATGGTCAATGTACTGGTTACCAACGGCACCATTGAGGAGACACCTTTCCGTACGCTGCTGCCCCTGATAGACGCGGCCAACATTGACCTGAAAGGCTTCACCCCGGCGTGGTATCGGCGGCTGGGCGGCGATCTGGAAACGGTGAAGCGCTCCATCACGCTGGCGGCGGAGCAATGCCATGTGGAGGTGACCACCCTGCTGGTTCCCGGAGAAAACGACAGCAAGGAGGAGATCCGCGCTCTGGCACGGTGGCTTGCTGGGATCGACCGGAACATTCCGCTGCACCTCAGCCGCTTTTTTCCCCGATATAAAATGCAGGATCGCCTGCCCACCTCGGTGACATCGGTATATGCTTTGGCAGAAACAGCCCGGGAGTATCTGACGTACGTCTATACCGGGAATTGCTGAAATAAAGCCTTTTCACATTTACGGGGACATACGGATTTCAGAATTGGCTTTGATTGTATTCGTGGACGCTTAAAGAGGAGAATCGAATCATGTTATGGCTTGTAATGGCGGCGCTGTCTGCCCTCTTCGCAGGTCTAACGTCTATTTTGGCAAAATGCGGAATCAAGAAGACGGATTCAGACGTTGCAACTGCGCTCAGGACGATTGTGGTATTGATCTTTTCGTGGATCATGGTGCTTGTTGTGGGGTCTGAAAAAACGATTGCGCAGATTGGCGCAAAGTCGTTTGCATTTCTGGTTCTGTCAGGCTTTTCGACGGGCGCCTCATGGCTTTGTTATTTTAAGGCACTTTCCGTTGGAGATGTGAACAAGGTTGTTCCCATTGATAAGTCAAGCACAATTCTAACGGTAATTCTCGCCATCATTCTTTTCGGAGAGACAAATCATCTTGCTGTGAAGCTGGCGGGAACAGCGCTTCTTGCTGCCGGTGTCTTTCTTATGATAGAAAAGAAAAATACAGGCAGCGGCAGTGCGGAAAAGATATGGCTGCCGTATGCAATCGGGTCGGCTTTGTTTGCCGCACTCACTTCCATTCTTGCAAAAATAGGGATTGAGGGCGTGGAGTCGAACCTTGCCACAGCGATCAGGACATGTGTGGTTCTTGTAATGGCCTGGCTGATCGTTTTCGTAAAGGGAAAACAGCGTTTCTTAAAACAGCAGAACAAGAAAGAGCTTGTCTTTATCGGGCTGTCCGGACTTGCGACCGGAGGCTCATGGCTGTGCTACTACTATGCGATTCAAAATGGAATTGTCAGCGTTGTTGTCCCAATTGATAAACTGAGTATCGTCGTTTCGATTGCCTTTTCCTATCTAGTTTTCAAAGAGAAACTGTCCCGAAAAGCAACGATTGGGCTTGCTCTTATGGTGGCAGGAACTCTGGCAATGGCCATATTTGCGTAAATATGTATTTCGATGCGGACTGTCGGCAGGCTCTATGTACGATGGACAGATCACAGTCCGGAAGTGTACGAGCGAATGCGCGTGCGCGCACCGGACTGCATATCTGCCTGCACATTTCTTTGCATCCACTGGCTTAAGGTTGAAACGCTTCAATTAAAAACAGCCAAAACCGCTATGTTCTGCGGTTTTGGCTGAATTTTTTAACTATATATTGCGTTTTACTTATCCAACGGCTTCATTGTCGGGAACAAGAGTACATCGCGGATGGACGCACTGTCGGTCAGGAACATAACCAGACGGTCGATGCCCATACCCATGCCGCCCGTTGGCGGAAGGCCGTACTCCATCGCGGTGAGGTAATCCTCATCCATCATGTTCGCCTCATCATCGCCCGCATTGCGCAGCTCTACCTGACGCTCAAACCGGCCGCGCTGGTCAATCGGGTCATTCAGCTCGGAGAACGCGTTGCACAGCTCACGGCCATAGACAAAGCACTCAAAGCGCTCGGTCAGACGCGGGTCAGACGGCTTACGCTTGGCAAGCGGCGAAATCTCTACCGGATAATCCATGATAAAGGTCGGCTGGATGAGATTTTCCTCGACGGTCGCATCGTAGACGAGCGCCATCAGATCGCCCCAGCTCTCCTTGCCCTTTTCCACCTCAAAGCCCTTTTCCCTGACCGCAGCAAGCGCCTGCTCGCCGTCCATCGCCATAAAGTCCAGACCGGAATACTGCTTGACCGCTTCTGCCATCGTCATGCGCTTCCAGCCCTTTGCGAAATGCAGCTCGGTACCCTGATAGGTCACATCCGTCGTACCCAGTACCGTCTCACAGCAGTGGATGACCATATCCTCTGTCAAATCCATCATGCCAACATAATCCGTATAGGCCTGATAGATCTCAATCGTCGTAAATTCCGGATTATGGCGCGTATCCATGCCCTCATTGCGGAAAATACGGCCGATTTCATAAACGCTCTCCAGACCGCCGACAATCAAACGTTTCAGGTGCAGCTCGGTCGCAATGCGCATATACATGTCGATATCCAGCGCGTTGTGATGCGTGATAAACGGACGCGCCGCCGCACCGCCCGGAATGGTATTCAGGCACGGCGTCTCAACCTCCATAAAGCCACGGCTGTCACAGAAATTGCGCACCTCGCGCACGATCTTGGAGCGCAGCTCAAACGTCCGGCGCACATCCGAATTGACAATCAGATCGACATAACGGCGGCGATAGCGAATGTCGGTGTCCTTCAGGCCATGCCATTTTTCCGGCAGCGGACGCAGCGACTTGCTCAGCAGCACCAGCGTTGCCACGCGCACAGAGATCTCACCCTTCTGCGTGCGGAATACCTCGCCCTCAATACCGATGATGTCACCGATGTCAGACTTCTTGAACTTTTTGTATTCCTCTGTACCCAGCAAATCGCGCTTGACACAAAGCTGGATGCGGCCATAGCGGTCGGACAGATCAGCGAAGGTCAGCTTGCCCATGATACGCTTGCTCATCATACGACCTGCCAAGCGGACGATCTTTCCCTCCATCTCTTCAAAATGCTCTGTGATATCTGTAGTATAGTTGGTGCGGTCAAAACGCACCTGCTCAAACGGGTTTTCCCCTTCCTGTTGCATCACAGCCAGCTTGTTTGAGCGAATCTCATGCTCCTCCGATTCCGAGCGAACCGGCTTCTGCGCCGCCTGCTGCGGCTTGCTGCCCTGCTGCTGTTCCATATCATTCCTCCTGTCGTTTTGTAAAAGACTGTCCGCCTATCCATTTCGGGTGGCAGACAGTCGATAATCATTACTTCATGATCTCTGTGATCTTAAATTGCAGCAACAATTCGTTCGGCGCCTCGACCTTGACAATGTCACCGACCTTGTGGCCGAGCACCGCCTTGCCAAATGGAGACGCGTCTGAAATATTGCCTGCCATCGGGTCGGCATCCTGTGAGCCGACAATATGATAGGTTTCTTCCTCATCAAATTCCAAATCAATCGCTTTAAAGCTGCATCCCGGCGATACCTCGTCTGCCGCATACATATCGCTTGAAATAATAACAGCATGTGCGATCAGTGCCTCCAGCTCAACAATTTCAGAATTGACCTTGCCCTGCTCATCCTTCGCCGCGTGATACTCTGCGTTCTCCGATAAATCACCGAATGACAGCGCTTCCTTGATCTGTGCGGAAATCTCCGGCATACGCACAGTCTTTAAATATTCCAGATGTTCCTTGTGCTTATCCAGACTCTCCTGGGTCATCATTTCCTGTTTCATGACGTCACGATTCCTCTCATTGTATATATTGTGAATAAACGGCTCTGTCAGCGAAAAGACACAGCTTCCTATGGTCTCTCTCATTATATAAACCCTTTTGTACGATGTCAAGCACGGTTTGGGGCCGGATGATGAATTTCTTCACTGTGACAGGGCAGAAATGGCCGCTTGCAGCTGATCGTCCTCCTCATCCTTCAGCACCGCAAAGCGCGCCGTCTTGTCCTCATCCAGACTGACCAAAATATCCGGCGTGACGCCTTTGTCGATCAAGCTCTCGCCATTCGGCGTGTAATAGCAGTTCGTCGACAAATTGAGGCAGCCGCCGTTGGACAGTGGAAATCCCACCTGTGAGTAACCCTTGCCCACAGTTTTGTCACCGACAATGATCGCCTTTTCATACTCCTGCAACGCCGCCGCAAAAAATTCCGCCGCACTGTATGAATCCGCATTGACCAACACTGCCATTGGCAAATCCACTTGATTTTCGTCCGACGTGTATTCCTCTGTCTTGCCGGACTTGCTTTTGAGCGAAATAATCGGACCCTCTGGCAGCAGCGAATCGAGACAATTGACCAACGCGCCCAGCTGTCCGCCCGGATTGTAGCGCAGGTCAAAAATCAGGCGCGTGGCGCCCGCGTCCTGTATGGCCTTCAGCTCCTTTGCCATCTGGTTGTCCGTCTCAGATGTAAATCGATCGATTTTGATATAGCCGATATCATCCGTCAGCATGCGTGAGGTTACATGAATCTGTTCAAACTGCTGACGCGTGACGGTAATATCCTCCACCTGCCCGGTTGCATAATGGCGCACCGTCAGTGTCACGGATTTGCCCTCTTCACCAAGCACGGCATTCACCGCACCCTCATAGCCGCCCAGCGCATCCACGGTCTCGCCGTCCACTGCTGTGATCTCATCATACGCGCCAAAGCCTGCCTGCTCTGCGGGAGAACCTACTGCGACTGATTCCACGCGCAGTACGGTTCCGTCATCTGTCTCCTGTCCTGTGACAGTCACACCGATGCCGACCGTGCTCTCCGCCGTTGTGTTCTGATAGTTTTGATAGGTTTCCGGCGTCATGTAGCTGGTCCAGCGGTCACCCAGGCCCTCCGCAAATCCAGTGAGCACATAATCAGTCAGCTCATCTGCGTCATATTCTCCAACAAATTGATCGTCTACCAGCTCCTCGACTGTGTCCAGCGCCGTATATAACTGATACCAATTGTCATGCGGCGTCGTGTGATAATAAACCGCCGCGCCAGTCAGCAGACTGCCGCCGATTGTCGCTGCCGCTCCCCATGCCACCGCGCGCCGCACGGATATCATATTTTTCATTTGAACTGTCCACTTCCTTTCTATAAACGCCTCTTCCTACAAAAGAATACCGCAGGACAACGCCTGCGGCAACTGTTTTTTTCATTTGTTCACAAAATCTTCCGTCTGCCGCCACAATTGCGGCTCACAGCAGGACGGCGAAACAGCTAAGAACCATCAGCAACGCCAAAACAAAGGCGATGATAGCGATGATACGCTTCCATTTATCCGGTCTCATGCTACCTGCATCACTTCCTTATTCTACGGTAATATCGCCTGGGGCTATCGCGCTTTCCAGTGGAATCGCTCCCCGCTAAAGCACCGCGGCACGCCGATTAACTCTTCGTACGTCCGGCTTCATGCGCCGCAAGATACTTGCGCACCATCAGCGCGACCTTAAATACAATGGCATGATCAAACTCGCGCAGATCCAAGCCGGTCAGCTTTTTGATCTTTTCCAGACGATAGACCAGCGTATTGCGGTGTACAAACAGCTTGCGCGACGTTTCAGATACGTTGAGATTGTTTTCAAAGAACTTCTGGATGGTAAACAACGTCTCCTGATCGAGCGCATCAATCGAACCCTTCTTGAATATCTCACTGATGAACATCTCGCACAGCGTCGTTGGAAGCTGATAGATCAGACGGCCCAGGCCGAGATTCTCATAGTTGACGATCGTCTTTTCCGTATCAAATACGGCGCCGACCTCCAACGCGGTCTGTGCCTCCTTGAAGGATTTCGCAATATCCTTGAGCTGACCGCAAACGGTGCCGATACCAATCAGGCATTTGATCTGCAGCTCGTTTTCCAGCGAATCCTCAATGCTCTTTGCAAGCTTATACAGCTCCTTGGCTTCAGTAGTCTGTTTGACCTCCTTGACAAGCACAATATCCGTCTCATTAATATGAAGCACAAAGTCCTTTTGCTTGTCCGGGAACAGGCCCTGTATGATATCCAGTGCGGCAACATCCGCATGCTCTTCCTGGCGAATCAGGAATACGACGCGCGGGATATCGCTTTCAAAATGCAGCTCACGAGATTTGATATAGATATCGCCCGGCAGGATATTATCTAAAATGATATTTTTGACAAATGTCGCCTTGTCATGCTTTTCATCATACAACGTCTTGATGTTGCTGATCGCGA
Source organism: uncultured Butyricicoccus sp. (assembly GCA_964513445.1). Taxonomy (GTDB): domain Bacteria; phylum Bacillota; class Clostridia; order Oscillospirales; family Butyricicoccaceae; genus Butyricicoccus_A. The sequence continues at coordinate 11,681 of CAZEMM010000014.1, forward strand.
TCGTCGCCAGGGAGCAAATGCTGCGTGCGTTCTCATCCTCGCCATGTACAAATACTGCATATTCAAACCGGCTTGAACGATCTGAGACAGGGCGATAGGTATAGCCGCCAAAGCGGATCATATCGCCTACATAAGACAGTTCTGCCGCCGCGTCCTCACGCATCTCACCAATACGCTTGAGATCGGTACAGGCGACGACCGCGCCGCTTGCATTGATAATGCCAATGGTACGATCCACCGCATCCTTCATCTGCAAGATAATTGATTGAAATAATCTTGATGCCATCTTTACCTTCACCCTTCTTTACAATATCAAACCCTCTGTCTGCCCGGCATAACAGCTGCGCGCAGACCAGGAACATTACCAATCAGGAAAACAATATCCTCACCTTTTCATTCATTATAACACAATTCGACAGAAATTTGTACAAATTTTTTTGATTATTTTTGTGAGAATTCCCTATGCAATGTATTTCGTGGTTTCTCATCCAAATTCTTCATCATACAGCCGCGCAAGGCGATGATTTCCTGCTCGTTCAGCTCGCGCCATTGTCCCGGCTGCAACGCCGCATCCAACGTCAGCGATCCCTCGGATACGCGTTCCAATTGCAGCGCCGGCGCACCGCGTGCAGCAAGCATCCGCCGCACCTGATGATACTTTCCCTCCTGTACGGTGACCCATACATCCATTCTGCCATCTCGCTGCGCGCCCAGCTCCAGCTTTGCCGGCAAACAGACCGTCCCGTCCCGCAGCGTCACGCCCTCTGCAAACGCCTGCACATCGGTTTCATCCAATATGCCGTCGGCCACCGCATGATAGCGTTTGTCCACATGCTGCCGCGGGGAGGTCAGCGCATGTGCCAGCTGGCCGTCATCCGTCAGCAGAAGCAGTCCGGAGGTGTCCTTGTCCAACCGGCCGACCGGAAACACGCCGCGCGCCCGAAGTGTCTGCGGCAGCAGATCCAACACGGTTTGCTGCGTCCGATCCTCCGTGGCAGACAGCACGCCAAGCGGCTTGTGCAGCATGAGATACACCTGCTTCTGCCAGCTGACCGGCTGCCCGCAATAGGTCAGCCGCACCGCGGCCGGATCAATCTTTTTTGAGACATCACGGCACAGCGCACCGTTTACCATCACCGCGCCGCGCTTTGCGGCTGCCGCGGCCTCCCGCCTGGAGCACAGCCCCATTGAGGATAACAACTTATCAATCCGTTGTACAGACATGCCAGCTCCTCCGCGTCACAACTTGGATATATTGTAACATCTTTGTGCGTTTTGTACAAGAGAATTTTTATAAATTGTAAAAGCAGGCGCAATTTTTCGCCTGCTTTGAATATATCATCGCTATTTTATGATGATTTCTATTGTGAATCCTGTGAATCTGTTGCGTCTGCATTTGTGGATTCTATATCATTTTCATCGGTTGTCTGGTCATCCGGATGATCCATCAGCCCGCGCGTAAAGCCCCCGTCCGTCTGCATGGAGCTGATGTCGCCCGCAATGATTTTCCCGCGATAGATGAGCAGCTCCGCAACGACCTCTTCCCCATCCGGATAATTTGTGACCTCATAGGTGACCTGCCGCACGCGCTTGCCCTTATACTTTTCCAGCTCAAAGCCCTGTCTGGCCTGCAAATCGGCATAGCTTTGATATGTCTCATCAAAATCCGATGGGATGATGACCTCGCGCACAACGCAGGAGGACGCATCCACCTCCCAGCCGCATTCCTGCAAATACGCAATACGTTCCTCATTTGTCATAGCCTGTGCCGTCACTGTGTCGCCTCCTGCGTCGGTTGACGCCCCAAGCGTCGGGATGTACTCCGTCAGCCCTGCCGCCACGCCAACCGCCAGCAGAACCGCTGCCAGCGCAGCCGCGCCCAACGCCAGCCTGCGCTTGGATACCTTCGCCGTGATGATAAACATGATGCTCCGCCGCGCCTCCTATATTGCAAATTATTTTGTACAACCTATGCGGGAGAAGCTGGAATTATCACAGTCGATCTCACTAAGAGGGTGCGTCCTAGCAATGGCAGGCGGTGGCGGGTAAGCGTTCCCGTGCTAAATTGGCTCATGTTCTTTCTTTTGTAAAATCCAGCAGGGAGAGAGCGCAGGGCGCCCGCCCTCCCCCTGCACCCCTACCGGCGCTTGTGAGCATAAAGGCTGCTGTCACAGCAGATGGCTTACCCAAACGGATGCAGTGGCGTGAGGGGCCGCCAAAAACTCCTGACGCCAAATGTTTTTGTCGGCCATTTCATCTGTGCGCTGAGAGTGGGGAACGCAACTGCAACCTCTCCGCGCTGAGGGTGAACGGTTACGTTTGTAACCCTTCGGGCGCAAAAGCCAGCAAGACCCACAGACGCATTAGCTACAGGAGCGGCTGTGGGTCACTTCACGTTGCCGCACCGCATGTAAGACACGGCATGGCTTGCTATCTGTTTGCTTTTGTCGCAAGCGCGGTGGGGTCTGGGGGAGTGTCCGCGCCTAGGACATTCCCCCAGTGCGCTCATACCAGCTATGCAGTTATTTGCAAGGTCTCACGGAACCATCTCAATCAGCTCCTCCATCTGGTCTCCGCGCAGCGCATAGTTCATCCCATGGAACGCAATAGCCTTAGATATGACAAACCGCCCCGGGGAATTCTCCCCAGAGCGGTTAACAAACTACGTATTTTATGCTTCCGCAGCGGCGGCTTCAATGACCTTCTCCTGTACCATCGGAGGCGCGTCCTCATACCGTTCGAACTGCGAGACGAACGAGCCGCGTCCCTGTGTCATCGAGCGCAGCGTGATCGCATAATCGCTGATCTCCGCCATCGGGACCTCTGCGACAATTTCCTGTCCGCCGTCAACTGGATTCATACCCATAATACGACCGCGGCGCTTGTTGATATCGCCAATGACATCGCCCATGTACGAATCCGGAATATAAACCTTCATCGAGCAGATCGGTTCCATGATGACCGGGCTTGCCTGCGGGATACCCGCCTTGTATGCCAGCTTGGCCGCCATCTTAAACGAAAGCTCGTTGGAGTCAACATCATGATACGAGCCGTCCAGCAGCGTCGCCTTCAGGCCGACCATCGGATAGCCGGCAAGCACACCGTGCTCCATTGCCTCACGGACGCCCTTTTCAACCGCCGGATGGAAGTTCTTCGGAACCGAGCCGCCAAAAATCTTCTCCTCGAACAGGAAATCACCTTCGGTATACGGCGCAAATTCCATCTTGACATGTCCATACTGTCCATGACCGCCGGACTGCTTCTTATGCTTGCCCTCTACGACGACCGGCTTGCGGATCTTCTCGCGATACGGCACGATCGGTGTGGACAGAACCGGCTCTGCGCCAAAGCGGGTCTTCAGCTTCGCGCAGATAACATCCAGATGAATATCACCCATGCCGCTCAAAATGCTCTGATGCGTCTCCTGATTGATGGTATACGTAAAGGTCGGATCCTCATCTGCCAGTCTGTTCAGGCCGGAGGCAATCTTTTCCTCGCCGCCCTTAACCTTTGGCGCAATCGCCTGCGAATAGCATGCCGATGCAAACGGAATGCCCTCCAAATTGACCGCGCGGACGCTCATGGACAGTGTATCGCCTGTTTTTGTGGTCGCCAGCTTGGATACCGCGCCGATATCGCCGCAAGCCACTTCTTTGACCTCTGTCGTCTTTTTGCCGCAGATGGCATAAATATGGCCGATCTTCTCCGTCGCGTCCATGCGGTGGTTGAGCAGCGTCATGTCCTGCTTGACGGAGCCTGCGATCACCTTGAAATAGCTGAACCGGCCATACTGGTCTGCTGTCGTCTTAAATACAAACGCGCACGGCGTGCCGTTCGGATTGCATGCGACCTCAATCAGATCATCGCCGTCCTCTACGACCTCGACTTCCCCCTGGTCAGGGGACGGCATATAATCATTAATGCCCTGAAGCAACGCATAGGTGCCAATACCGGTCACTGCCGTACCGCAGAAGGTCGGCACAATAACGCGCTCCAGCACGCCCTGCCGAATACCGGCGATCAGCTCTTCATCTGAAAATTCTTCGCCTGCAAAATAACGCTCCATCAGCTCCTCTGACAGCTCTGCGATATTTTCACACAATGCGGCGCGATGCTGATCGACACGCTCGACCATATTCTCCGGAATCGGAACCTCTATGCGCTCGTCGCCCTGCATCCGGTACGCCTTGCGGATAACGCAGTCGACAACGCCAACGGTCTCACGATTTCCCTCAAAGATCGGGACGACAACCGGGCACACATTGACGCCAAATGCCTTTTGCAGCTTATGCAGCGAGGTATAATAGTCCGAATGCTCCTCGTCAATTTTAGAAATGTAGAACATGCACGGCTTGCCGGCATCTGCCAGACGCTTCCACGCCTTTTCTGTGCCAACGCTTGGACCTGATTTGCCCGGTACAACAATCAGGCCGGATTCACACACGCGCAGTGCACTCTGTACCTCGCCTTCAAAATCAAAGAAGCCCGGCGTATCCAATATGTTGATCTTGCAGCCGTTAAATTCAACCGGTGCAACAGCGGTGGAAATGGAGAACTTTCTGCGAATCTCCTCCGGATCATAATCGCATACGGTATTGCCGTCGGCAATCTTTCCCATACGGTCGGTTGCCTTGGTGAGGTACAGCATACTCTCAACCAATGAGGTCTTTCCATCCCCGCCATGACCCATGACGCAGACATTACGGATCTTATCTACAGAATATACGTTCAACAATTCCACTCTCCTTAAATTTGAATGACAGACAGTCTTGCGCCGTCTCTATGTTCGTAATTATATACTATTTCGTCTCCCATTGCAAATAAAATATTGTGAAATCTTTATAAACAGCCTCTCGGCAATTGCGATTGCGCATACATTTGAATTAATCTGCGCTTGTTTGATGCGATTATTGTAATTTATAGCAGCTTTTGCTTGTATTTTGCGTGCTTTTGTACACAAAAGCAGGACGAGGCGTCCGACGGAATTTGAGCCGCGCACACAAAACAGGAGGCCGTTTTTTCCCCGGCCTCCTGTATGGGATGTACAAATATAAAGTTTTAGTCCTTTCCGACCTCATTTTCAATGAAGAAAATCGGAATAAACCACAGGATCATATACAGCAGCACGCGTATCGGACGCGCGTCCGCCGGCGCAAAGACATAGCACAGATAGGCTATGAGCAGCATACCGATCACTGTGGCCAGCACGCCCAGCGTCAGACCCAACACGCTCAGGCGGTTAAGGCTCTTCGCCGACGAAACACAGCTAGCCAGCTGTGACAGCCCACCGCGCAGCAGCATGCCCTGCGGCGCATCCCCGCTGGTATACGCCGGATTGCTCATCGCGCGGTCCTGCTCCAGCTCAGCGGTCACAACACTGCCCTCACGCAGTCCATACAGACGCTCTACCAGCTGCGGTGTGACCTGCCGGTTGCGCGTATGCAGCAGAATGCGCATATGCCGTTCGGTCAGCAGCTGCACCGCGTTAAACTGCGCGGCGGATACCTGATAGTCGATGACCAGCGCCGCGACAAGCTGTCCAGCAACCGAAAGCAACAGGCTGTCCCGCGGCACATCGCGCACCTCTATGCCATTGCTCTCCAAAAAATCCTCATCGCCAAGCAGAATATCCACGCCGCCGACAATGCCGCGCGCACCGCCGCCGCTATAATGCACCACATGCTGTGCGGTGACAGGCGTCGCATACCGCGTGTGCACCTCCTCCTCCAGCATCTCGCGCAGAGAGGATTGCTGCGCCAACGCCGCCGCATATGCAATGGCCGTCGCGTCATTGAAGTTGCTGCGCAACTCGACACGCTCCAGCAATACAGAGCCCTTGGGGAACAGCTGCTCATCCGTTAAAACGACTGTGCTTGCCGACGCCAGCGCACGCGCGCCGCCCATACCAGCGATTGCGCCGCCTGCCTTCATCATATGACGCGCCGCGTTGCGCTCGCCCATGGCGCCTACGCACAGCAGCGCAATCTGACAGGCGCCAGTCAGCGTCGCGGCCAGCACATAGGGCAGCCGTCCGACATCTCCTGTGCCCGCACATACAATAGCAGACAGCACGACTGCGATGACAACCGCTAAAATCGTGAGCACCCGTTCAACACGCTGCCGCAGCGTCTGCTCCGCCTCGCAGCGCAAAAAGGCCTGTACATCCGAAAGCGGAGCCATGACCAGCAGCGGCTCATCGCCCGCATGGACAAACACACCGCTCGGCTGCTGCGCGTGCAGCGCGGTCTTATAAACATAATGCTGTGCGCTCGCATCCGCAACGCCGGTGCGCATCTGCGCAAACAACGCAAGCATGGCGATGCCAATGTACGGAATCTCCTCGCCCAGCCACAGAATGCATGTCACGGCATGGATCAAATTCAGCAGCAGCATGATATCCACAAGCGTTGCAAAATTGGGCGAGCCATGGATGAGTGCGCGGATACCCAGAATGACAACGTCATACGCCAGAGCCATCGCGAGCACCTGTAGCGCGCACAGCGCAATCAATACATAGGTCGGGTTTCCCGCAAAATTCAATATATCCGGAAGCGGCGCGCCAAAGTCCGCCGCACACGAGAGATACAATGCGACTGCCGTCAGCAGCGCGACAACAATCGAGCGCTTTGCCAGCGCCTGCGCACGCGACCGGCAGGCACGGCTCGCGCCGTGCACATCCTGCGGCACCTCCCGCCGCGGCCAAATACGTGCGCCACGAGGCGGAGCGGACGCCTGCGGCGACTTCCGCTTCTCCGCGTCCTCATGCGCGTCTGTTTGTTTGTCCGGTTTGTCCGGCTCCTTCTGTTGTTCACGGCCGGCTGGCTCCGCAAGCGGTTTGTCAGTCGACCTCACCGGAAAAACCGGGTCTTTCTCCTCGCTCTCCGGCGCGGCTGGCTCCTGCTCCAGCTGGCGCAGCTCCCGATCCTCGGATGTCTCGGTCAGATCCTGCGCCATCACAAAAAACGGCATATCCTCGGCTTCCGTCGTCTCAGCCTGCGGCTCGGACGGCCGCTGCGCCTGCTCGGCCGGTCGCTCGGCTTTGCGCTGTTCGGCCTCCTGCTCGGCTTTCCACTCTTCGGCTTTCCTCTGTTCGGCCTCCTGTTCAGCTTTGCGCTGTTCGGTCTCGCGCTGCTGTTTCTCAAGGAGACGGCGGCGGCGTTCGAGAATGCGCGCCTTCTGGCGCTCCACCTCGCGCACCATAACCGGACCGTCCCGGCGAAGCTCTGCCAGCGGCGGCGCGACCTCGCACAGCTGGTCGAGCGACATGCCGACCCACTCGTCCGCACAGTCCTCCATCAGCTTGCGCTGCTCCTCCTTCTCGGCGCGCTGGGCTTCCGCTTCCTCCAGCGCCTCCTCCGCGTCAAACAGCTGGGCGCGCGGCTTTTCCTGCGTCTGCTGCGGCACGGCAATATCAAAATACACCGTCGTTTCCTTTTCCGGGAATTCGTCAAACGCGATCGGCTTTTCCTCCTGCTCGGGCGCACCGCTGTCACGCAGCAGCTCCTCAAAGCTCTTGGCGGGCTCTCCGCTGTTTTCCTTTGCGTCCGACAAAAATTCCTGCAATTCCTCCTCGCTGATGTGCGGCGCATCCTGCTCCGGCTCCTCGTCCGGTTCCGCCTGCTCCGGCGATGCGCCGTCAACTGTTTCCTGCGGCTCAGCCATTGCTGCGGCAAACTGCTCCTTGCCGACCTCCAGCGCATCGTCCGCGCCGTCTACCGTCTCTGACGGCTCCGGAACCGCGATATCCTGCGGCATGACGTGATTGTAAATCATGGTCTGCGAAAAATCCGTTGCGTCAGGCTGGCCGGTTGGCTCCGTATGTACGGCCTCTTTGTCCGTGCGGAACATTCGGGACCAGAAATCATCCGTATCCGTGATTGGCGCAGTACCAAACAAATCCTCCTGCGTCTCAGGCTTTGCGGTCTGCTCCGGTTCTGCCTGCGGCACCACACGCGTCTGCGCAAACAACTGCTGCTCAGTCAGCGGCTCCGGCTCATACGGCTCAGACTGCGGCATGACACGCGTCTGTGCAAGCGGCGTATCCGTCTGCTCCGGTATTTCGTCGCTCTCCGTCGGCGTTTGCACCTGATCCGTGTCCCGCTCTTCCATCTCGTCTGCGCCCAAAAAGGCTTCTGTCACATCGCCGGCATTCTCCTTCTGAGCATCCTCCGCCGCAGCATACGACGCCTCGTCGTTTGCCTCTTCATCTTTCTCCGGCTGCGCGGAGCGGAACAGGCGCGACCAAAAGCCGCCGCGCGGCGATGCGGCCTGCTCGTCCTGCTCTATTTCATCGGACGGCTCCGAATCCTCCGCGCCGTCCGATTCGTATTCCCTGTCGATCTCCTCCGGCTCATCCGCATGCTCCGGTTCCGGAGGCAGCGGCTGCTCCGACTCCTCGTCGTCCAAATCAGAAAAATCCGTCGCCATCGCATCGTCCATGCGGAACAGCTTGGACCAGATGCTCTGCTTCGGTGCGTGTTCAGACGGCTGTTCGTCGTCCGGCTCCGGCCCATATGCCGACGCGTCCGTCGCATTCTGCGGCTCTTCGTCCTCCTCTTCACCGAACAGACGGGACAGGAAGCCCTTCTGCGGTTCCGGCTCCTCGTCCTCCGGCTGCTCATAGACGTCCTGTTCCTCTGTTTCCAGCGTCTCCCAATCACTCTGTCCGTTGAGCGCCATCGTGCGCGTGTCGTCCTTCTCCGGCTCGTCCGGCTCCAGCTCGGCTGCGCCATGCTCCAATGACACCGCGTGCACATGCGGCCTGCGCTTGGGCGGCTGCTCCGGCTGCGGCTCTTCACTCTTAGGCTCCTCGTCCTCCGGCTCCTCGTCCTCATACTGCTGCATATTTGCGATCATGCGCGCATATACGTCAAGCTGTCCGTCATCCTCCGACGTTTCGCCGCTTTGTTCATACTGCTCAATATTGGCGACCATCTGCGCGAAAACATCCTCCTGCTCACCGAGCGGATCGGCCTCCTCCTGACCGGCAAGCGCGTCCTGCTCGTCAATCAGCTGATAAGTCTGCTCTGCCGCCTGGCTGAGCGCGTGATGGTCATCTCTCTCGGCCTCCCGCATGATCTCATCCACGGTAAACCGTCCGTCGCTGGGCGTATTGCCCAGCTGCTGCTTCAACTGTTCCAAATCCAGATCATCCATGGTTATCCTCCCCAAAACGCTGGCGCACTGCTTCGTACAGCAAAACTGCCGCCGCAGCGGATGCATTGAGTGAATTTACCTTCCCCTTCATCGGAATGCTCACGATGAAGTCACATTTTTCGCGCACAATGCGGCTGAGTCCATTGCCCTCCGAACCGATGACAATGGCCACTGCACCCGCGAAATCCGCCTCGTACAGCGATTTGTCACCGCCGGCATCCGCGCCGAATATCCACACGCCGTTTTTCTTGAGCGCATCAATCGTCGCGGCGAGATTGGTCACGCGCGCCACGCCGATATGCTCCACCGCGCCGGCGGACGCCTTCGCCGCCGTCGCCGTCAGGCCGGCCGAGCGGCGCTTGGGAATAATGACGCCATGTGCGCCCGCCGTCTCCGCAGAGCGGATGACCGCGCCCAGATTATGCGGGTCGGTCAGACCGTCGCAGATGACGATGAGCGGCTGCTCGCCGCGCGCGCGCGCCGTTTGCAGGATATCCTCCGGCGTGACATATTCATGTGCCGCCGCCTGCGCGATGACGCCCTGATGTACGCCGGTCTCGCTCATGGCATCCAGCTTGCGCCGATCCACCTGCGTGACAACAGCGCCCGCCGCCTTCGCCATGGCGATCAAATCCGCCATCCGGCCGTTCTGGTCGGGGGCGACAAATAATTTATCTACACTTTTCCCCGCGCGCAACAGCTCCATCACCGCATTTCTGCCCTCATAGAGCGCGGTATCCGGTATCCATTCGTCCGAATGTCTGCGCGTTTGTGTTTTTTTCTGATTCATTTGCAATTTTCTCCGTAACAGCAATATTTCAGATGGTATCAGTATAGCACATTTTCCGCTGCGCTTACAGCAAAACTTCACATTCTTTTAAAAAAAAGCCGCACATCGGCATTTATTTCCTGAATTCGACGGTCTTTCCATCGGAAAAGCCAAAAATAAAACGACTGCGGCGCATGCCGACCGGCACACACCGCAGTCCGAATGCACATCATGTCCCGCTGCGCTCCATATAATTCTTCATCAGCTGCGCGATCTCTGCCCGTGTGGCCGTGCCGGTCGGGTTGAGACGCAGCACGCCGCTGCTGTCCTTTACACCGTTGATGACACCGTTTTCCACCGCCCAGCACAGCTCGGTATGCGCCCACTGCGCCGCCTGGTTCGCATCCGGAAAGCTGTCAAGCGACGCGGACGACGATGCCTCGCCGCCGACATAGCGGCACAGCATGCTCACAAATTCCTGCCGCGTGACCTTGCCGTTCGGATTAAACCGTGTCTCGCTCACGCCCTTGACAACGCCGTTCGCCGATGCCCATTGCAGCGCCTCCGCGTACCACGCGCCCGCGCGCACATCCTCGAACGTCTTGCCGCCTTCCATGCTGACCGCGCCCCTGCTGCACGCGTAATTGTACAAAATCTGTGCCGCCATCGCGCGCGTCGTCGTTCCCTTTGGCTCAAACGTCGTCGCGGAGGTGCCGTTCATCAGCTTGTTCTGATAGGCGAAGGTGACCGCAGGATAAAACCACTCATTCTCATACACATCGGTAAACGGCGCATCGCCGTTGTCCGCTGCGGATGGCGACTTCTTCTTCAGGCCATACGCGGCCGCAATGCCCGCAGCGTCCGCCTGTCCGAGTGCCTGCAGCTTCGCATCGGTGGACAGATAATTATTATAATCTGTATCACTGTCAATAAACGCATGTTCTATGATCAAGCTAGAGATATTTCTGTTGACGGCAGCGCGAATCAAGCCATAGTAATCCGCCGCCTTGCCATTGGCATATGTTTTCGAGCTGCTGTTGCGCTGGATAAAGCCACGATTGGTGACGCCGGTGCTGCTGCTCAGCTGCTCCAATATGCTGCCGCCAACCTTCTTTGCCTGTGTTGTCAGCGCCGCGCGATAATTTCCGTTTGGAATCAGAACCTCCGCGCCGTCCGTCCATGTCTGCGCATCGCCCACCGCATTGACATGCATGCTGACCAGCACATCCGCGCCGACGGATTTTGCATACGCAGCGCGCGCATCCAGGCTGAGCGTCGTGTCGCCCGAACGGGTCATGTAAACCGTTACGCCGCTGTATGAATTGAGCGCATCACGGCACGCCTGCGCAATTTTCAGATTGAGTGTCTTTTCCAGAACCGAGCCGCGCGTCGCGCCGTTCTCCGTTCCGCCGTGACCCGCGTCGAGCACAATCACGAGTGTGCCGTCGTCCGCCTTATTGTACACCTCTGCTTCCGTCGCATCCGTTTCCGCTTCCGCATCCCACGTGGACTGCGCAGCTGTCTCGGCCTGCGCGTCGCCTTCATTCTGCGCATCCTCTGTCTCCTCCCAGGCAAAGGCCGTAGCAGAAACCAGTGTCAGCAGCATACAGGCGGCCGCCCATGCCGCTATTCTACGTTTTTTCATATTCGTTTTCCCTCCCCAATATTGAATCATCTATTGCACCTGTCGACAGCGGTCTACAGGCCGTCATCCAAACGCAAGCATTTGGATAAAATAACAAATCTCCCACCGGTATGATATGCAATGACAGCGCATTTTTTCTACAGTCTGAAATAGTTATATGCGCTCCATATAATTCTTCATCAGCTGCGCGATCTCTGCCCTCGTGGCCGTGCCGGTCGGGTTGAGACGCAGCACGCCGCTGCTGTCCTTTACACCGTTGATGACACCGTTTTCCACCGCCCAGCACAGCTCGGTATGCGCCCACTGCGCCGCCTGGTTCGCATCCGGAAAGCTGTCAAGCGACGCGGACGACGATGCCTCGCCGCCGACATAGCGGCACAGCATGCTCACAAATTCCTGCCGCGTGACCTTGCCGTTCGGATTAAACCGTGTCTCGCTCACGCCCTTGACAACGCCGTTCGCCGATGCCCATTGCAGCGCCTCCGCGTACCACGCGCCCGCGCGCACATCCTCGAACGTCTTGCCGCCTTCCATGCTGACCGCGCCCCTGCTGCACGCGTAATTGTACAAAATCTGTGCCGCCATCGCGCGCGTCGTCGTTCCCTTCGGCTCAAACGTCGTCGCGGAGGTGCCGTTCATCAGCTTGTTCTGATAGGCAAAGGTGACCGCAGGATAAAACCACTCATCCTCATACACATCGATAAACGGCGTATCGCCATTCTGTGCGGACGAGGCCGCCGCACTCTTAAACTGCAACCCATAGGCCTGCGCAATGCCGGCGGCATTCGCTTCGCCCAGCTTTTTCAGCTTTGCGTCCGACGAAAGGTAATTATTATAATCCGAGCTGTCCATATATCCATTTTCGATAATCATGCCCACGATGTTCGCCACGACGCAGCCGCGCACGATATGATAATAATCTGACGGCGAGCCGTCCGGATACGGATCTGTTCCGTTGCGCATTATCAGTCCGCGGTTTTTCACGCCCACACGCTGGTTGAGCGACTGCAAAATGCTGTTGGCAACCTTGACGCATTGGGCATGCGGGGCAGGGTTGTAATTGCCATTGGACACCAGCGCCTCCGCGCCGCACGCGCCGCCGATGTTGTTATGGATGCTCACCATCAGATCCGCATCCACGTCAATCGCCATTTGCACGCGCTCGTCCAGCGTGGGATAGGTGTCGCCCTCTCGCGTCATATACACCTTTACGCCGCGGTACTCATTGAGCGCATCGCGGCACGCCTGCGCAATTTTCAGGTTGAGCGTCTTTTCCAGAACAGAGCCGCGTTCCCCGCCGCTGTCCTTTCCGCCGTGGCCGGCGTCGATCACGATCACCAGCGTGCCGTCGTCCGCCTTACTGTACGCGTCGCCGTGCTCCTGCTCATGCTGCTGCATATATGCCTCGATACGCGCAACCAGACCAGCATCCCCCTCCTCGGACGCTTCCGGATCCCATGCCGCCTGTATTTCTGTCTCGGTCTGCACGTCACATTTACTCTGTGCTTCTGTCTCCTCCCATGCAAACGCCGCAGAAGAAACCAGTGTCAGCAGCATACAAGCGGCCGTCCATGCCGCTATTCTACGTTTTTTCATTTTTGTTATCTCTCTTCCCTGTTTTTTTGCGTTCTATGGCAGCACCGCACAATCCGGACGGCAGCGCTTTCTGGAAAAGCAGCCCCAACTATTATTTCGAAAACCCGGAATACATACCGCATTCCTGCGTTTCCGCGCCGCATTGGGTCACTATCCTCCGGCGAAATCGCTCTTGCCGAATGATGCGGTGATGCCCTATCAAAACGGCCGCAGCATGCCTTCGCACACTGCGGCCGAGGCTTACGCCTTGCTAATCAAATAATAATAATCAAACGATGCGTCCGAGGTGGACGTAGAGGTGGTCACAACACCCTTGAGCGAGGTCTGCGTGATGTAGCTCGAACGATTATAGGACGACCATTTGTTGTCCGTGATGTACGAGTCAATGATCGTGACCTTGCTGGAGGTCGCTGCCGCCATTGTGACAAAATGACCGCCGGTCGAGAACACCTTGTTGGAACCCGTGGTATGGCACAGCGCCATGCCGCCGTTGGCAACGTGCGCGCGTGCCGTCGCATCGTCTGTCGTATATTTGTATGTAAAGCCGCCGTAGGTCTCCTGCACGGCTTCCAGCATCGAATAAGCCAGCGTGCCGCCGTCTACGCGTGCGCCGCATTCTTGGCACAGTTTGCAGATATCCGCGATCGTAACCTGTGTGCCGCACAGATTGACCAATATGTTGCGCATCGTGGATGGGCCGCAGGCGGAGGTATAGATCGTCTTGCCGCTTCCGCCCGGCCAGTTGTACTCAGAATATGGATAATTAGTCTGTAAATCGACGTCATACGCGCCCTTGGTCAGCAGATTCATCAGCATCTGCGCACCCTCCGCACGCGTTGTGGAGCTCTTCGGCTTGATGTACAGCTTGCTGCCGCTCTTGGAGCCGTTGATGACGTTCATTTGCACTGCCCAGCGCACCGCGGTCTTGGACCAGCTGGAGACGCTGCCGGAATCGGCAAAGCTGCTGAGCGATGTGGTCGACGAACCGTTGCCAAAATACCGATACAAAATGACCGCAAGCTGCTCGCGCGTCACCTTTTCATTCGGTGAGAATTTGCCGGAGCCGGTGCCATCTACCACGCCGATGGACGTCGCCCACTGTACCGCCTGAAAATACCATGCGGATTTCGGGACATCGCTGAACTTCTGCGTCGTCGGATAGCCTGGATTGCCTGCGCGGCCGTACAAAACCTGCACAATCTCCGCACGCGTCAGCGTGCTCGTAGGCTGGAACATTCCGTTGCCGGTGCCCTTCATCATGCCGTTGGAATACACATACTGTATCGCCTGCGTATACCATGCGCTGCTGCTGACATCGCTGAACACCGCGCTGACCAAAGCGGCCTGCTTATATTGCTGTATCGGCGCACTGTACTGCGCGCCTGCCGCATTGATCTGATCCTCCATACCGGCGATCAGCGCCGCCTCGTCGAGCGTTTCCTCTTCCTCAGCGTACGCGTCAGCCGGTTCATCGGACACCTGCGCGGCCTCCTCTGTCACGTCTGTCTGCGTCTGGCTGTCCAGCTGCGCGGCATCCTCCGCCATCTGTTCATCCGACGCGGTCACAGCGTCTGCCTGCGTCAGTTCGTCCACTGCCTCGCCCTCAGCCTGCGCATAGACCTCCGACGTTTCATCATACAGCAGGATATCGTCCTCATACATATCGTCTGCCAGCGCCGCCATCGAGACCGTCGGAATCAACATCGCCATCGACAGCAGTGCGCACAGTGTTTTCTTCATCTTCATACCAAATCGTGCCTCCCTTGGGCTGTTGTTATCCTTTGGTCATCGTTTTGATACCGTTTTGTAATCTTTCGAATGAGCATAGTATAGCAGATATGAGACCAAATTGCAAGAGCATTCTTCCAATAGACGTCAAAAAAACCGTAAAGCACAGATCTCCCCATGCTTTACGGCTGAATTTTATCAAAATCTACAAGTGTAGGCGCTGATTGAAGCGCTCACACGCTCAATCAAAGAATTTGTCGTGCACTGCGCGTACCGCACGCGTCGCATCCTCCTCGTTGATAAGGACGGATATCTTGATTTCGCTGGTGGAGATCATGCGGATATTGATCTGCGCGTCAGAGAGTGCCTCAAACATTTTTGCAGCGACGCCCGGGTTGGACGCCATGCCCGCGCCGACGATGGAGACCTTTGCGACGCCCGCTTCCGCGCTGAAGCTCGTACAGTGCAGCTTCTCCTTGTTCGCCTCAAGCAGCTGCATCGTCTCCTCCAGCTTATCCTTGGTGACGGTGAAGCTGATATCGCGCGTCAAATCGTCGCGGCTGATGGACTGCAAAATGATATCGATGTTGATGTTGTTCTTTGCCAACAGCGAGAACAGGCGAAATGCCTTGCCCGGCTCATCCGGCAAACTCATTACCGCTATACGCGCTACATTTCTATCACAAGCGACACCGCTTAAAATCATCTTTTCCACAGAGACATCCTCCTTGACCTTGGTTCCCTGATTTCTGGTAAGGCTGGAAATAACCTCCAGATCAACGTTGTATTTCTTTGCCATTTCAACCGAACGGTTGTGCAGTACCTGCGCGCCCAGCGTCGCCAGCTCGAGCATCTCGTCATAGGTGATCTCATCCAGCTTTTTTGCGCCCGGCACGATACGCGGGTCAGCCGTATAGACGCCGTCGACATCGGTATAAATCTGGCACAGGTCCGCACCCAGCGCCGCTGCAATGGCAACCGCCGTGGTGTCCGAACCGCCGCGGCCAAGCGTGGTGATGCTTTCATGGCTGTTGATTCCCTGAAAGCCCGCGACGATGACGATTCGGTTGCGGTCGAGCAGGCTGCGGATACGCTGCGGCTTTACGGTGCGAATGCGCGATGCACCGTAGTTGAGGTCGGTCCGGATGCCCGCCTGCCAGCCGGTCAGGCTGGTCGCGCGGAAGCCAAGCTTCTCGATCGCCATCGCGAGCAGCGCCATGGAAATCTGCTCGCCCGCGCTGAGCAGGACGTCCATCTCCCGTGCCGGCGGGTTATCTGTTATCTCCGCGGCCTTTTCGATAAAATCATCCGTCGTGTCGCCCTGCGCGGATACGACAACGACCACCTGATTGCCGGCCTGCGCCGTTTTGGTTACAATGTCGGCAACGTTAAAGATACGCTCTGTATTGGCAACCGACGTGCCGCCGAATTTCTGCACAATTAAAGCCATGTGCTCTGTTCCTCCTATGGATTATGAATCAAAAAGAATTACAACAGACGCATGCAGCCTGCCGTCGCACCCAGCGCCGCACTCAGCCTGCGCATCTGCGCGGTTGTCAGCTCCGGTGTGATGCACGCCGCCTCATCCGTCTTATGCGCCTTGAGCAGCATGATTTCACCGCCGAAGGTCGCGGACAGGCGCTTCGACGCATCCTTGCCCTTCAAACGGATGTACCAACGGGATGCAAAATCATCCAGCGGACGCACGATGTTGCGGCTGCCGTCACCCCAGCCGATGGCGCGCCGCTTGACATGGTGGCGCACGCAGTCGATGATATCCGCGACAACGGCGGAGGCTGTCGCCAGCTTGCCGGCGCCCTGTCCATAGAACATGGAATCGCCCAGCATATCGCCGGTAACCATGATGGCGTTAAACACGCCGTTGACGCTCGCGAGCGGGCTGGACTTATGCACGAAATGCGGCGCGACAAACGCGTAGATCGTATCGTCGTCATTGAGCACTGCGCGGCCGAGCAGCTTGACAACGTAGCCCGCCTGATCGGCATATGCGACGTCCTCCAGCGTGATTTTGGAGATACCCTCCGTCTCGACATATTCCGGATGCACATGGTCGCCGTATGCGATGTCCGACAGAATGCAGATTTTACGGCACGCATCCAGGCCGTCGACATCAGCGGACGGATTAGCCTCCGCGTAGCCCTTCTGCTGCGCTTCCTTGAGCGCGGCCTCAAACGTCAGGCCCGCATCGATCATACGGTTTAAAATATAGTTGGTTGTACCGTTCAAAATACCGGTGATGTGCGTCATATGATTGGCCGTCAGGCACTGGAACATCGGGCGGATGATCGGAATGCCGCCGCCGACCGACGCCTCGAACAGATAGTTGACGTTGTGCTCCTTGGCGATCGCCAGCAGCTCCGCGCCATGCGTCGCGACCAGCTCCTTGTTGGAGGTGACGACATGCTTGCCCGCCAGCAGGCAGCGCTTGGTAAATTCATACGCCGCGCCCTTGCCGCCCATCGTCTCCACGACAATGGCAACCTCCGGGTCGTTTTCAATCACGGCAAAATCCTTGATAAACAGCTCCGGATGCGGTGCGTCCGGGAAGTCGCGCAAATCCAGAATATATTTGACCTCGATGCCGTCTCTGGCATTTTTGCGTACCACATCTGCATTGCGGTCAAGTACCTCATATACGCCCGAGCCGACCGTGCCGAAGCCCATGATTGCAGCCTTAAACATTGGTGTATCCTCCTTTATTTCATGTCACTCACGCGCAAGAATCTCCATGCGCGCCACGCCGGGAATGTTCAAAATCTCCGACATCATCTGCTCCACCGGCAGCTCCATCGCACCGGTGCGCGCCGCGATGGTCACGGCGGCCTGCCCATTGACCGGAATGGACTGGTTGATGGTCAGAATATTCGCGCCCGAACGGGCGAACACCGACAGAATGCCGGACAGCACGCCCGCCTCATCCGATACCATCAAATGGAATGTGATGATGTGCTGGGTCGATGCCTCAAATAACGGCTTGATGCCGTCCTTATACTTATAATACGCGCTGCGGCTCAGCCCGATCCTCTGGGTAGCCTCGCCAATCGTGCGGATCGCGCCGCTTTGCAGACATCGGTTGACCTGCGCAACCTTGAGGAAGACATCCGGCAGCAGAGCGGATTCCACGATAAAATACTTCGGCTGTTGCTCCATTTGCCCCTCCTTCCCGACACGCGCCGCGTGTCTTTCCGTGAAAAACAATTGTTTTTTGCAGCATTGCTATCATACCATAAACCGCAGCGCCATTGCAACCCCTTTTCCGATGAAATCCATACTCCTTCCGCATTTGTTTGCCGAAATGCGTATGTTTTTGCGAAACAACGCACAAAAACCGCCTATTCTGGCTCCGTCCAAAACGGCGAATGGAAAACGCAGTCCTCCGTGAGATGCGATTGGTCGTTGTACAGCTCAACGTCATAGGCGCCGTCCTCATGAAAGCGCACGCGGCTGACCGACGCATTGCTCAGGATTTCGGGCCGCAGCTGCGCAAACGGCACGCGCAGACAGCCGAGCGAGCACAGCAGGGCAAAGCCGTGCGAGACGATCGCGACCGTTTTGCCGCGATTTTCCTCTACGATGCGCCGCATCGCCGCCGTCGTACGTTCATGCACGGCACGCGCGCACTCTCCCTGCGGCGGGCAGAATTTGGACGGCTCATGACGAAACGCATGCATGACATCCGGGTATTTTTTGATGTTGTCCGCGTTGGTCTGGCCCTCCAGCAGGCCGCCGTCGATCTCCCGCAGATCGTCGCACGCGATCGGCTGAATGGGAAGCTGCGCGCACACGCCCTGCGCCGTCTGCCATGCGCGCAGCAGCGGGCTGGAATAAACCGCGTCCAGCGGCGTGTGCGCGAATCGTCTGCCAAGGCAGGCCGCCTGCTTGCGTCCCGTCTCTCCAAGCGGCATATCCGATTTCCCCTGAAAGCGTCCGCCGATATTGTTGTCTGTCGTGCCGTGCCGCACGAAATAAACGATGGTATCCAAAAAGATTTCCTCCCTGTCAAAAACAGAGCGGCCAGCCGACCGCTCTGCGTAAATTACAGGCATTGTAAATACTGTCCGTACAGCGTCTGGCCGAGCTGTCGCCCGATCTCGTGCAGCTGCTTCTGTGAGATCAGTCCCTTATCATAGGCGATCTCCTCCAGGCACGCCACATACCGTCCAGTGCGCTCCTGCACCTCGCAGATGCAGTTGGACGCCTTGAGCAGGCTGTACGCCGTGCCCGCGTCCAGCCAGACAAAGCTCTCCTCCAGCGGGATCACCTTCAGCTTGCCGCGGCGCAGGTATTCCAGATTGACATCGGTGATCTCCAGCTCACCGCGCGCGCTCGGCTTGAGGTTCTTCGCGATATCCAGCACATCCGCATCGTAAAAATACAGACCGGGAACGACATAATTGGACTTCGGGAAACGCGGCTTCTCCTCGATGCTGACCGCGTTGCCGTCTGCATCAAATTCAACCACGCCGAAATCGCGCGGGTCATCGACATAATAGCCGTATACCGTCGCACCGCTCCGCTGCCTGATGGACTTCTCTAAAAATTCATAGTTCTTCGTCTCATCATAAAAAATGTTGTCGCCGAGCACCAGACAGACGGATTGTCCGCGAATGAAATCCTCTGCCACGAGAAACGCATCCGCAATGCCGCGCGGCACCTTCTGCACGGCATAGGAAATATGCACACCCCATGCGCTACCGTCTCCGAGCAGGCGTCTAAACGTCTCCTCCTCGCCGTCCGGAATAATAATCATAATATCGGTAATTCCCGCCTGCAGCAGCACAGCCAGCGGATAATAAATCAGCGGCTTATCAAAAACAGGCACGAGCGGCTTGCACACCGGCTTGGTCATTGGATACAGCCGCGTACCCTTTCCCGCAGCCAAAATCAGACCTTTCATATACATCCTCCTATCCGCGCTGCACGTTACAATCCCCCCGAATCACAGCGCGTATTTTGTTCTAATCCTCTTTTTTTATTATACTGATATCTATGGTATCTTGTCAAGGAGGCTCAGCATTTTCCATTTCCCATCTATTTATTGGCATTTTTCACAATCCTTCGCGCGTTTCTATCGTTTGTAATGTACGCCGTGCGAGGATTCCTTGTTCTCCCCACTTGCAGCGAATCCTTCCGGCAGCTGCAGCACGGCAATGGCGCCAAAAATCAGCAGCATGCCGAGCGCCGTCCAGCCGGTGAACGCGTCGCCAAACGCCACAACGCCGAGCAGACTGCCCACAAGCGGCTCTACCGTCGCGAGCACGGCGGCCTTGGACGCCGGCACGCCGTCCAATCCGGCAGTGTACAGCAAAAACGGCGCAACCGTGCTGAGTATCGCCAGACACAGGCCGTACGCCAGACAATCCCACGGCTGCGCCGCTGCCAGCCGGATACAGCCGCCCGCTGCAAGCGGTGCCGAAGCCGCCGCTGCAAATACGAATGTATAAAACGACACGGTCGCCGCGCCATACCGGCGCAGCGCGAATTTGGCAAAAATACTGTACAGGCCATAAAACAGGCCGGATCCAAGGCCAAGCAGCACAGTGACTGCGTCAATGCGCTGCGCCTGCGAGAAAACACCCGTAATGCATGCGCAGCCCGCCACTGTGATCGCAAGCGACAGCAGCTTGCGCCGCGTCAGCGCGTCGTGAAACAGCAGCGCGGACAACGCCATGATAAAAACAGGCGAGGTGTACAGCAGCAGCGCTGCCATCGCAACGCTGCTGCGCGAGAGCGTCACAAAATAGCAGTAATTGAACAGCGCAATGCTCACCGCGCCCGTGCCGACAAACATCCACGCGTCGCGCAGGCGAAACCGAAACGCCTGCGGCCTGTACACCATGATGACCAGCCCGAGCGCCGCTGCCGCGAGCGCATTGCGGAAAAAGACCGTCTGGACCGACGTCATACCGCAAGCCCGCAGGCCGCGCACAAACAGCGCGATCATGCCCCACAGCGCACCCGCGCCGATAATCATCCAAACCGACCGCGACGTTGTTTTCATTACAAGCATTCCTCCCGGCGCATATTCTTTGCCCACAATCCAGATCAGTATAACACAACTGCGCCCGCATGAGAAACAAAAGCACGCAAAAAAATGTCGGTTTTTCGCCTGTTTCGCAACCAGAATTTGCCAAATATGTCAATTCCGCCGAAATTCCTGCATTTAACGGCGATTCTCTCCGTCTCTTCCACACAGCGCATCCGCTTTTTGCACAAAAAAATACAATTTATTTTGGAGGTTTTGCCACTACTCTTCGCCAGCCTCCTATGTTATAGTAGAAAAGTACTTTTGACACACGCTGTCATGCGCCTCATGCAGGAGACGCTAAAGTATGCCATACAGAGAAGAGAGAGAAACGAGACGGCTGGGGAGCTGTCTCGTTTCGCTTTTTGCGCAGATTTTTACCTGTTCGGCGTCGGACAAAAAGCCGTCCCGCTTGATTGGACCAGCCCGCTCATTTCGCCGTCCGCCGCGTATTTTCTATACGCTGCGGATGAAATTTTTTGACTGCTGTGGTATACTGTTTATGCTCTTTGGGACGATACATACCCTTTGAGCGAAAAGACCGGAATGGGGAGGATGTTATTTTGGGAAAGCAGCTGCGTGACGCCAAAATCGAACGGAGCACAGGACGCATTCATGCCGCTACGCATGCGTCAAACGAAAACGATACCTACTTTCTTATGTGTGAGCGAAAATGGCTCTTTCACATTCTGATTGTTGTCGCCGGATTTTTTGGCGCTTACACATATTTGCTCCGAGGAAATGTGTTTTGCAACGCACAGACGGGAAATGTTGTGTTGATGGGAATGGCGCTCGGAGCGAAAAAATGGGGTGAGGCTCTTTATTATCTGATCCCGATCTCCGCTTATTTTATGGGTGCGTTTGTATCAGAGCTGTTTCCCAACCCGATCAAGCACCGTCTGCCAATACGTTGGGATACCCTGTTGATTGCAATAGAAATGGCCGTCGTGCTGGGATTGGGCTTTGTACCGGAATCAGCCCCTGTGCAGATCTCACAGGTGGCAATCAATTTCATTGCGTCCATGCAGTATAATACCTTCCGTCAGGCAGAGGGCGTCCCTATGGCAACGACCTTCGCTACAAATCATATCAGACAAATCGGAATCGGCATGGCAAAGGAAGTCAAGCATTGGCACACCAATAACAAAGCGCATCGCAAAAAGCTGCTGCAGCATTTTGAAATGCTGATATTTTTTCTGATTGGTTCCGTTGCCGGAACAATCTTGTGCAACCTTTTTGTCGGAAAAGCCATCTGGGCAACGCTGATCCCGTTAGGAGCCATACTCGGCGCGCTGCTTTATGCGGATCTAATCGCGGAAAAGAATATGATGGAAAAGAAACCGGCAGGGCATTAAAAGACCGGGGCATCAGGATTTCTCCCAATGCCCCGGAAGGATGAAACGCTAAAACGGAACAACCAATTACATATAATCCGCTACATTGTCAGCGGTTACCGGCTCAAACGGTACCCAGATCATGGAATCGCTGTAGGATTCGCCGGAATCGTCCAACTCAAATTCGGTACCTTCATTGACCGGATTGCCCTCTATCAGGTTCTTGCAGGCAAGAACCGCGCCTTCGCCCTGGCCAACCGGGTTCTGATAAACCGTCATTGCCATAGTTCCGGCAACAATCGCTTCTGCGCCGACATCGGTGCAGTCAATGCCGCAGATCGGGAAGTCGATCTCTTTGCCCGAATTCTCACATGCTTCTACTGCGCCCAGTGCCATCTCGTCGTTGTTTGCTATGACGCAGTCAAACTGTGTGCCGCCGGACAGAACCGGTCCCATCTTATCCAGTGTCTCTGCACGGTCCCACTCGCATACGAGCGGCTCAAGCGCCGCAGTTGCAGTGATTCCATTCTCTTCCAGCGCATCCAGAGCGCCCTGCGTACGCTTCGTGGTGGAAACCATACCCAGCGTGCCCTCCAGCATGATGTAGGAAATCTCGGTCTTACTCTGCTTATTAAAGTAATCTGCCAAATACTCGCCCTGATAGTGGCCAGCGAGATACTCATCCGAGCCGCAGAACGCAACGTTTTCCGGATCGAGTACATGCAGATCGCTCGGCGCGCGGTTTACAAAGACCAGCGGCGTATCTCCGGCTGCATCGACCAGCGACTGTGCTGCATCCGAGTCAACCGGATTGACGATGATCGCCTTGTCGCCGCCGTTGACTGCAGTTTCAATGTACTGAATCTGCTTGGCCGCGTCATTCTGCGCATCCTGTGCAACGATCTTGTAGCCATACTCCTCGCCTGCGGCAGTCGCAGCTTCCTCCAGCGTGGACAGGAACTGATCGCGTGAAGCCATAATCAGCGTAATCTCGCCGCCGCTGGCGTCCGAAGTGGAGTCCGAGGTAGAGGCTGCTGCCGCTGAACCTGAACTTGTTTCGTCCGCGGCAGTCGTGTCTTCACTGCTGCTGCCGCAACCTGCCATCATGCCGGCACACAGTGCGCCGGCCAACAGCATTGCCATTGTCCTTTTGAATCTCATTTTTTTCTCCTTTTCTGACTTAATTTTGTTTCCAAAAGAGTTCTATTACAGAGCAGCGCTCCCAATCGCCGCTCTGTAACCCCTTTTGTCCGGGAAGCGAATAAGAATGAAGAGAGAACTTTAGAAAGGTTTATTGTTAACAGCAGAAACTGCTATCACAATTAAATTTACCGCGCGTAGATACCAAAGCCCTCCGGCATCGGCTCGGTGATGCTCGG
>CAZEMM010000015.1:0-35164 GCA_964513445.1 uncultured Butyricicoccus sp.
ATCGCGAGGTTCTTCTTTTTTCAATTGGCATGTTTTACGGATTACAGGAATGCTCTATTATATCAAATCGGATATAGGGCGTCTCCTTCGCACGCCGTCGGGCAGTGCTGTGCCTGCCGGATATGGCTGCGGCTTCGCTGCCCGAACAGAATATACAATTTATGAACGCGCAAAAACAGGCTGAATATCCCGCACTTTCCTTGTGCTTGATATTCAGCCTGTTTTTGTTGTAATCGGCCCGTTTCACGGTCTGCAACGGATCAAAGATGCACGCTCCCGCCGGAACGCGCGCGCACCGGATATACGAAGAGACCGCTGCGCAACCTGTGCCACGCAGCGGTCTCATGCATTTGAATTAAAAGATCTCATCCATCGCTGCAATCAGACGCGTTATCATCTGCTTTTTCCGGCTAACCACGCCGGGCAGCGTCACTGCGCCGGACGAACCGTCCACATGGAACGCCGTGCGCACGATCTCATCTGTCTTTTTGCCCACAAACAGCAGCTGTGTTGACTCCTCCAAAATATTGGTCAGCATCAAAAACATCATATTCAGGCCGGAGGACGGCTGAATATCGCGCATATAGGGCTGCATACGAGGAACAAGGCGTCCCAGCTCGCTCTCGCTGACGCTCGTCACCTGCGCCACGGCAAACGCCTGCTCATGCGCATGAAAAACCTTATAGTCCATATGGAAAATCGAATCGGGTGAACAATGATCGAGATGCGAGCCTGCATTAAACATCGCCGTGCCATGCGCAATCAGGTCGATGCCTGCGCAGGCTGCCAGACGCGTCGCTGTGCGCTTATCTATCTCCGTACAGGTGGGAGAGCGGAACATCAACGTATCGGACAAAATCGCGGAACACAGCAGACCGGCGATGTGCGGCTCAATGTCTACGCCGTTCTCCTCATACATCTGTGCAATGATGGTAGCGGTGCACCCGAGCGGCTGATTTCGGAAATAGATCGGATTGCGCGTCTCCACCGCGTCAATCCGATGATGGTCGATGATCTCCAGCACTTCCGCTGCGTGAATGCCGTCGACTGCCTGATCGCGCTCATTGTGATCGACCAGAATAACCTGCTGCCGCTCCATATCCAGCAGATTGCGCTGTGACACCACGCCGATATAACGGTCGGAGTGGTCGAGAATCGGAAAATACCGAATACGTTTTTTGGATACGATGGATTTGACGTCTGCCGCAAGGTCATCCGCGTGGAACGACACCAGCTCGTTCGTGCACATGACATGGCGCACGGGAACTGCCTGATTGATGATCTTGGCGCACGTATAGGTATCCAGCGGCGTGCTGATGATCGTACAGCCCTCCTGCTCCGCAAGATTCTGTATCGTGCGCGTCACCTTCGCGCCCAGCACCACGATCAGGCAGCCCGCATGCATCTCAATGGCGCACAGCTGCGACTCATAGCGGTTGCCCAGAATAATCATGTCATGCGCCTCGATCAGCTCCTCCATGACCTCTGGATTTGCCGCAGCGACCGACACGCGCCCTACCGTAAAATCCGCATCCATATCGCCGACCACCATTGTGCCGCTGAGCGCATCGACAATGTTGCGATAGCTTGTGCGCGCCTCTGCAAGTGCGTTGGCGTTCTGATCTTCAATGTAAAACCGCGCGATATCGCCCATTGTCAGCATGCCTTTAATATGCTGATTTTCATCCAGAACCGGCACAGTGCGGATGTTGTTTTGCCGCATGTGCTCCCAAGCCTGCTTGAGCGACATGTCCTGCGTTACGCCCGCAACTGTGCGGAATTGGACATCTGCCAACGTCGGCTCCAGCGAATCCAAAAATCGCGGCTCCTCCACACCAAATGTTTCCAATACATATTTGGCCTCAGAATGGATTTTTCCCGCACGGCACGGGAGATAGCTTCCTCCTGTCAGCTTGCTCTTTAAATCCGCGTAACAAATCGCGGAGCAAATGGAATCTGTGTCCGGGTTTTTATGTCCAATGACAATCACCGGTTTCATATGGTACTGCTCCTTTCCACTTTCTACTCAGATATTGGGCCGTTTTCGACCGCGCGCAGGCCAGCAGCTGCTCAGGTGTTCCGGCAAATAAAACCTCTCCGCCTTGTTTTCCGCCCGAAGGCCCCATATCAATGACCCAGTCCGCCGCCGCAATCAGCTCGGGACGATGCTCGATGATAACCACGGTGTTGCCCTGCTCAACCAGACGGCGCAGCAGCGAAAGCAGCTGCATTGCATCACGGTGGTGCAGGCCGGTGGACGGCTCGTCGAGTACATAGACATGACCGCGCTTGTCCAGCTCACTGCCCAGCTTAAGACGCTGAATCTCACCGCCGGAAAGCGTGCTCGTCGGCTGTCCAAGCGTCATATAGCCCAGACCGACCTCCTGCAACATGCGCAGCTTGTCCCGGATTTTCCGCTGTGTAAAAAATTCCATCGCCTGATTGACCGTCAGGCGCATAACCTCTTCGATTGTCTTGCCCTGATAGGTATAGCTGAGCGCTGTCGGATTGTATCGCCGTCCGCCGCATTCCTCACACCGAATTGCGACCGGGTCAGCAAACGCGACATCCGGTGCGATCTCGCCCTTGCCCTTGCACACCGGACACGCACCCTTAGAGTTAAAGCTGAACCACTGTGCGCTCACGCCGTTCTCCTTGGCAAACAGCCTGCGAATATCATCCGAGGCACCGATATAGGTAGCGGGCGTGGAACGGCTGGAAACGCCGATGGGCTTTTGGTCGATGACGATGGCGTCGGGACAGCGCGAGATAAATTCCTGACAGATCAGCGTACTTTTGCCTGAGCCTGCCACGCCGCTGACTGCTGTCAGCACGCCCTTTGGAATCGTGACAGAAATGTCTTTCAGGTTGTGCAGCGTCGCATGCTCGACCGCAAAGCCCTCGTTCCACGGCAGCGGATTTGTATTGACCGCAATTTTGTCCTGCAAACTTACGCCTGTCAGTGTGCCGCTGGTTTTAAGCCCGTCCACGCTGCCGTGATATACCAGTTCCCCGCCGCGTGCGCCCGCAAGCGGCCCCAGCTCAATGACATGATCGGCAAGCTCCAGCATCGCCGCGCTGTGCTCAACGACCAGCACAGTGTTATGGTGGTCGCGCAGATCAAGCAACAGTCGACCGATTCGCTTGGCGTCAGCCGGATGCAGGCCCGCCGTCGGCTCATCAAAAATATAGGTAATATTGCTCAGGCTGCTGCCCAGATGACGCACCATTTTGAGACGCTGCGCCTCGCCGCCAGACAGCGTATCGGTACGGCGTGACAGACTGAGATAGCCCAGACCGACGTCCACCATATGTCGCAGGCAATCCGCAATCTGCCGGGCAATCGACTGTCCGAGCGGATGCGTGATGTCCTCCAGCACGGGCAGCAGATCACTTACCTGCATATTGTAATAATCTGAAATGTTATACCCGTTAATTTTTGAGGCGAGCGCGGCGGGATTCAGACCGCTGCCGCCGCAGGTCGGACAGGGGCCGCGTTTGATAAACCGCATCACCTCGTCGCGCACGCTTTTTTTCAGTCCAGAAATATCACGGTTGAGATACAACCGGTTAAAGCGCGTGACGGCGCCCTCATATGGCAGCTTGGACACCTGTCCGGTGTTATTGCGGATAAAGTCCATGACCAGCGGCTCATCCGGTCCAATGCGCAGCGCCTTCCACTCTTCGTCGGTAAATTCGCACAGCTTTTTATCTGCCGGGTACAGCGGGTTGTGATGGAAATAAAACTCCTGCCAGCTGCCGCCGGAAAACTGGCTGAACCGAATCGCCCCCTCGTTGATCGTTTTATTGCGGTCAAACAGCTTGTCCTCATCCAACGTCACCCGTTCGCCAAGACCCGTGCAGTCGGGACACATGCCGTGCGGATGATTGAACGAATAGGCCATTGAACCGCCCGCGCTCGGCTGACCGACGCGGGAAAACAACAAGCGGATGAGCGGTGCGACATCCGATGCCGTGCCGACGGTCGAGCGAATATTACCGCCGATCGGCTTTTGATCGACCACAACGCAGGGTGTCAGATTGCGGATATCCGCTACTGACGGACGCTCATAGTGCGGCAGACGATTGCGCAAAAACAGCGGGTAGGTAGACTGCCACTGACGGCTGCTCTCCGCCGCAATCGTGTCAAACGCAAGTGAGCTTTTGCCCGAACCGGACACACCGGCGATGACCACGAGTTTTTCCTTGGGTATGCTTACCGTGAGATGCTTCAGATTATTTTCCGACGCACCGATTATGTCTATATCTTCTCGTATCAATTGTGTCTCCATCGTCATCCTCGATTCACAGCGCATGCTTCATGCTGCCGCTGCATTTTGTGCAGCAGGTGCAGCCAGAACGGCGCAAGTACAATGAGCAGCGCAAGCCACGTGCCCGGATAGGACAGGTATACGACGCCTACGCCGACCTTACTGGTATCCACCAGCCCAATCCACAGCAGACGCAGCACGCAGGTGCACAGCAGGTTAATCAGCATCGGTGCGACAGCGACGCCGCAGCCGCGAATCGCGCCCATCAGCACATCGCTGATGCCATAGATCCAATAGAGTGTTGCGACAACGCGCAGGCGGTACACGCCCGCCGCAATGACGGCCGGATCACTGTTGTAAACACCCACCAGCGGACCTGCAAACAGCACAGACAGCGAGCACTCGGCAATGCCCAGCACAGCAACGGACAGCACGCAGATGCGCACAACACGGCGCACACGATCGATGCGTCCCGCGCCCAAATTTTGGCTGGAAAATGTCTGACACGCCTGGCTGATCGCGTTCATCGCGAGGTACAGCAGGCTTTCTATGCTGGCGCCTGCGCTGCACCCCGCGATGACAACGCTGCTGTATGAATTGATCGCGCTCTGAATGACGACGTTGGACAGGCTGAACAGCAGGCTCTGCATCCACGACGGCAGGCCGATATGCGCCATCTCGCGCAGGCGTGCACCATCTATACACAGCTGCTGCCAGCAAAAATGGATATCGCCCCGCATGCGCATCAGGCACACCAAAATCATCGCCGCGCTGACCGCCTGACTGATGACCGTTGCGAGCGCAACACCGGCGACATCCATATGCAGGGCAATGACAAAAAACAGATTGAGCACGATGTTGATGTCGCCGCTGATAACCAGAAAAACCAGCGGACGACGGGTATCTCCCGTCGCGCGCAGTGCCGCCGCACCAAAATTATACACCATCATAAACAGCGTACCCGCAAAATAGATGCGCAGATACGTCAGTGCCAGCGAACGGATTTCCGCCGGGATGCCGATGAGATCGACCATGCTGGCGGAGCATGCAATACCCAGCGCGCCCATCAGCGCGCCGCCAATGCCGGCCACCGCAATGGCAGTGTGCAGCGAACGGGCAATTTCCTCCTGATGATCGCGCAGGCCGATGTACCGCGCAATCACGACGTTGACACCGACCGAGACGCCGACAAACGAGTTGACAAACAGCATGATGATCGGCGCGGTGCTGCCGACCGCCGCAAGGCTGTTATAGCCTGCAAAGCGGCCGACAATGACGGTATCAACCGTGTTAAACAGAATTTGCAGGATATTGGATGCAATCAATGGAAGGCTGAACAGCAAAATCTTTTTCATCAACGGCCCATGGGTCATGTCGATGCTCATTTTGTCTTTCACAAAATCTTCTCCTTCTTTTCGAGCGTAGCTTTCATTCACTTTGCGCGCATGCACACGGCATGCGCAATTTTGTTATCTCACTTTTCCCCGCGTCTGTCAGCTGCCGGCCAGCCGCCGCTCCGCTTCCTCGAGCGAAGCAAAACCGTACTGGTCGGTCGTATTTTTCAAAATCATCTCGTTCATATTTTTCCCCGCGCGCCTGAGCTTCTCGACATACGCCGCGTACAGCTCGAGGGTCTGTCGGGAATAGGTCGCCAGCTCACCCCACAGATAGGTCTCAAAGGAGGTGACCGTCAGGCTGTCCAGCTGTCTGCGGATGGCGCGTCCCTGCCCGACCAGACGCGGATAGCGCAGCGCAAGCGATTCCAGCCACGCCACATGCGCGGCGCAGATGGCGTCGATCAGCACGTCCTTTTGCGCGCTGCGCGGCGGGATGCGGTCACGAATTGCCGCAAAGCCCGCCGGGTCTGTCCGCTGCATCATATAGGCATATTTCTCGCTCAGCGGATTGCGTCCCTCACGCTGTGCCAAACGCAAATCTTGCGCATAGCTCTCCCGCATCTGCTCGCTCCACGCCTCAAGCTGGCTGGAACGCATGATTTCAAATGTTGTCCGGTCGTCCTGACAGGACGCACGACCGCCGATATTCTGTACCTGATCGAATAAGCGCCACTCCGTTTCCACAATGCTGGCTGTCAGCTTTGAAATAATCATCTCATTTGCTCCCTTTTTCAATTCGTTCTTCGATATAAACGTGTTCGTCCGCTTATCACAGCTTTTCCGGCCTACTCGTCCAGAAAATGCGTGTTACGCAGCTCAGGGTCGGAAATGCGCTGCATCATATCCGCGCACAACGCCTGTAAAAACGTGTCCGTCCGATCTGTCAGCCCCTGCCGCCGCAGCTCCGCGCCAACCGTCAGGCAAATGCCCTCAATGACCTCCTGCCGCTCCACGCCCTTCGTCAGCATCAGCTTTTCAAATTGGCTGCGCGCACGCGGCAGCTTCGGCAGGCCGCACAGTCCGCGATACATCCATTTGTAATACGGCGCGTACTGCTTATTGAGCAGATAGACCATCGACATCGCCGCCTTCATAAACTCGGAGAGTGCGATATGGGCTGCCACAGTGTCGCCGCGCCCTACGCAGCGCGGATAGTTATACTGTCCCGCCTGCGCCATCACAGCCGCGCGCGCGACGATCTTCTTGATGCGGATATCCTCCGGATAGAACCTCTTCAACCGGTTGCGGATGGCGGTAAACCGCCCACTCGGGTCGTAGAAAACCTCGCCATTTGTCGCCGTTGCGAGAAATGCCTCCGGCACGCGCCGCCACTGCGCAGGTGTGCGCGGTCCAGCCGCGTAGCCGGTATAATAGCGATACCACTGCTGCGTGCACAGACAGCCGACGCGTTTGCCGCTCAGCTCCGTCTCCCGTCGTGCCGGATAGCCCGCGGCCTGCTTTGGCAGGCTGTCATAGATCTGCTGAAGCCTTGCGCCGTATTTATGGTAATCCGCTTCATCCAGCCAAATACAGAATGATGGACCCCAGTCGTGATCGCGCGAGACCGCATCATCAAAGCCAAAGCATTCCGAGCCTTCACCTGCAAGACCAATCGCTACACGCGGCAGCACATCATGCGCATAGGTCTCCAGCGCCGCCCTTCCGAACTGCTCATAATAGCAGCGCGCAAGCTCCAGACCCTTCATGACACGATCTCTTTTCTCAGGCTGTTGATCTCGCTTTCCACCGCATGCGTTCGCTCATGATCGCTGCCCATCAGCTTTTCATATACGCGCTTCGCCGTCTCCAGCACATGCAGCGCCTCCTGCTTTTGACCCAGCTTTTTATAGACCCAATACATATTCTGGCATGTCACGCCGTATTCCATATTTTCCCCAAAGAAACGCAGCGTATATTTTGCCGATTTGCGGTACAGCTCCAGCGCACGTTCGCACGCGCCCTCCGCAAACAGCAGCCCGGCAAGGCTGTTCAGCCCCGCGGCATAATGTACATTTTCCTCCTCCGCACACTTTTCAAATTCCCACAGTGCACGCTTCATGTATTGCATCGCGCGCTCCTTTTGACCGGAGGCATAGTACAGCGCCGTCAGATTGTTATAGGTAATGGCGACCTCCTGCGTGCGTCCCGGCATGGCGGAGACGCGCTCCAGCGCCCGTTCCAAATAGGTGATCGCCTTGTCTATCTGCTTGGTCTCGCGGTAGACGAGCGACACATTGTTGAGCACACTGGCATAGGCATAGCTCTCCTGCTCACCCGTCTCCTCATAGATATGCATCGCTGTCTCAAACAGCTCGAGCGCCATCGGGAATTCCCGCATCAGGCGATAGGTTCCCGCCATATTATTCAGTACGGTTGCATACTGCACACAATGCTCCCCCAGCTGCGCCGCGACCAGCTCCTTTGCCCGTTCAAAGGCGGATATGGACTGCGCATACCGGCTGGTGCCGCGGTAAAACGAGCCAAGCTCATTGCACACCGCAGTCAGCGCCGTGTCGCCGTCCGTGCACGTCCGCGCGCGCTCCGCGCTGCTGAGCAAAAACCGCTCAACCTGCTCCAGATCGCCCTGCGTATAATACCAGTCCAACGCATCGTAAAATTCTGTCATCTGGTTGCTCATATTCAACCCTCCCATTTTTGATATAGATTGTCAGCTTTACTTATAGTATAGTAAAATACCTCCATTGGATGTGTGCGTTCCCTCTTCTCCTTTGTGCAGTTTCACACAATCACGCGCAAAATCAATGCAAAGTCAAAAAGAGAGGGTACATGCATCTGCACATACCCTCTCCGGTTTTGGACACGAAAGCAAGCCTTAGCAGGAAGCTTTGATAACTTAGAAAAATCCATAGCCTAGAGCTGACGCTCCGTTACCGAAACCATATTATTCACTTGCAAAAGAGTAGCGAAGTAAAAGAATTTAGAAGCCGAGCTTTGCCAGGAACGGAATGCTGCTTCTCTTTGCCTCCGGCTCACCGTTATCCGGCGCGTCGGCAACCTCCGGCTCCGGCAGGAAATTGCCGTTTGCATCCTTCGGCCGCTTAAACAGCCACTTGAGGAAGCCGATTGTCAGCGCAAAAACAATAAATGTCATCGGGATGCCGGCGGTTGACTTAATCGTCTTAACGCCCGCAATACCGCCCAGCGCGATAAATACAACCGCGATGACCGCGAACACAATGCCCCAGAACAGCTTGAGCGCAACCGGCGGCTCGCTGTTTTCATCCGCATCCTTGTAGCACATGCCGGCCAGCGTAACCGCCATGGAGTCGCATTGTGTGACAAGTGAAATCGTTATGATGACCAGCATTACGATCTTCAATATTGTGGTTGCGGGCAATACATTGAACATCGAAAGCGTCAGCGCCTCCGCGCCCTTCTCAATATAAATGGAATAGAAGTCAACGCCTTCATACAGCTGCGCGTGCAGGATGGTTCCGCCGAAAACGGAGAACCATACGATGCCGAACAGCGCCGGGAAGAGCCACTCAACCAGAATAAACTGACGGAGCGTTCTGCCATAGGCGACACGTACCATGAACAGGCCGAGCAGCGGCGCATACGCCATCCAGTCAACCCACCAGTACATATCCCAGTTCTGCGGCCACATGGTGCCGTTAACATACGGCGACGTATTCAGGCTAGTCTGGAAGAACTGATCCAGATAACCGCCGAAGCTCTCTGTGAACAGGTTGCAGATATAGGTGGTCGGTCCGAGCAGGAATACCAGAATCAACAGGACAAAGAAAAGCTGAACATTCATGTTAGACAGCTTTGTGATGCCGTTGCGCAGGCCGGAAATCGCGGACAGATTATAGCAGACAAACATGCACGCGATAATAATCATATAGATCGTGGTGCTCGGTGCGATGCCTGCAAATGCATCGACTGCCGAGGACAGCTGCATCGCGCCATAGCCGAGGCCGCCCGCAACCGCCGCGGTCAATGCGAATGCACAGAAGGAATCAAAGATATCGGCGAGCAAGCCTTCGGTTGCCTTTTCACCGAAAATCGGGATGAGCAATGAGCTGGTTTTAAACGGCGCGCCCTTATTCAGAATCAGATAGGACAGAATTACGCCGGTGATCACGCAGCTGGCATACGGGGTAAAGCCCCACTGCAGGAAGCACTTGACCATCGACCACAGCAGCGCCTGATTGCTGCCTGCGGCAAAGCCCGTTGCCGGATCCGGCTCCATCGTGAACAGCAGCGGCTCCGCAGCGCCCCAGAATACAACGCCCGCGCCGATGCCGGTACACAGAGAGATACCAAACCACTGCACATATGTAAACTTCGGCTTCGCGTTCGGTCCGCCGAGCTTAATATTGCCGACCTTTGAAAGCATGATGTAAACGGCCAACACAACCATGAACAAAATGACAAGGCTGGTTCCCCATCCAAGTCCGTTCATCAGGTTTACCATGACCAAATTGTTCAGAATGTCGTAAAATGCCTCTGCGTTAATGACAATCGCCAGCAGCATCAGCGCAAACAGAATCACTGTGATTGACATGACGACGGGCCTGAACCTGCCCTTCGTACTTGCTTTTTCGTTCATACATAAACCTCCTCTTTTTAAACAAAATCTCTTTTCCATGTGCCTGAGGAAGCTTGAAGTTGACTTCAAGGGGAATGCAGTCAAGTCCAAACAGCGGCACAGCGTGCAAAAGTCCAATCCTCCTTTCCCAGTCTATATCGGCGGGATCATATGATCCCCAAAATATATGGAAAAGCGCGCGACACAGATTCTCTCAGCTCTATGCGCCAGCTTTCTCAACATTTTTGCATCATCCTGCCAATTTGCGCCAATACTGTTATGATACATAACAAAATCGAAAATAACATTTCCGGAGCTTTCCCTATTTCTTAGGTATAGTATAGCCCAAATCCGCCGATTATATTGTGCACATTCTCTCATTTAATTTGCCGTTTCCTTGTCAATGTAAAAAATTGCACAATCGCGTCAGTTGTCAAAAAAAAGGCACAGTCGCCGCCACCTGACTGCGCCCTTTTCATTGCTATTATACGATCTTTTTAAAGCACGGGCAATCACGATATGCCTTCGGCGTCATGCCTGTCAGATTGTGGAACGCGCGCGTAAACGTGGAATTGCTGCAATAGCCGACCATGACGGCGATCTCCATGACGCTGAAATTTGTCGTGACAAGCAGCTCCTTCGCCTTGCTGATGCGTACATTGCGCAAATACAGGCTCGGCGGGAAGCCGGTCTGCTGCTTAAACCAGTTGTTGTAATACGTGACATTATAGCTCTCGATCTTGGCGAGCTGATCGACCGTGATCGGAAGATGGTAATTCTCATTGATATACTGGATAGAGGGCGCGGCACAGTTTTCAATCAGCTTACTGTACAGATAGCTGAACAGATGACGCACCGACTGGCTCTCCGGATTATGCTTCAGCTCCGTCTGGATCAGACTGACCAGCTGCATGATCTGGCCCTGCATGGAGACGATAAGCGGCGAGGACATCAAAACACTGTCCTGTGTTTCCACCACACCGTCCGACAGATTGATCGCAAGCATTTTGCCGACATAGTTGCATTGGTGCAGCATGCCTCTCGGAATATAGCATAGCTCCTGCGGCGTGACCTGATATTCGGTATCCTCAATCCACAGATCCATTTTCTCCTGCAGCGGAACCATAATCTGTGCATAGTCATGCATATGCTTTCCCTTACACTCGTAAAATACATGAATATTTGCCTTCTGATTCATTTGTCCTCTTCCCTTCCATGCATTTCTCCGCTTTATTATTTCAGATCACATTCTCTACATGCCGCGCTACGATGCTGCGGCACCACTGCATATGCTCCGCCGTCGGAGTCTCGACGTCTTTTAGCAGATATTCGCGTCCCAGTTTTTCATAGGTCGCTTCGCCCAGCTTGTGATATGGAAGCAGCTGTACCCGAAACAGGTGGTTCAGCTGCGCGGCGAACCGGCCGATGTTGTCCAGCTCCTCCTCCGTGTCGTTGATGCCCGGAATGAGCGGGGTGCGCACGATCAGGCGGAACGGATTTTCCAGCTCATTGGTCGCCAAAAGGTTATCTAAAATCAACTTGTTATCCACGCCGCAGTATTTTTTATGCTGCTCGGGGTTGAAAATTTTCAAATCTACATGCGCGATGTGTACATACTCCAGCACGCGCTTTACCGTTTCCCACGGCGCGTAAAAGGATGTCTCGATCGCCGTGTTCATGCATTCCGCACAGCAGTTGCGCAAAACTGCCCGCGCAAATTCCGGCTGTGCCATAATCTCGCCGCCCGAAAGCGTAACGCCGCCGGTTGAAATAAAATAGAACAGTGAATCCTTCCGAATTTCACGCATGACGTCCTCCACGGTCATCTCTATGCCATATGTATTTTCCGCCGTCTGTTCGATGTCAAATCTCTGACTTTCCGGAGTGGAGCACCACTGGCAGCGCAACGGACATCCCTTTAAAAATACAACGGTGCGGAAGCCCTGCCCATCATAAATAGACGAGCGCTCGATGCGCAGCACCATCCCTTTTCTGTCCTTTTCGTATACCTCGACCACGCAATGCGTCCTCCTTCATCTCTTTTCTTTGCGCTGGGGCGGATCTTCCCGCCCGGAACCGAAGCCCCGGGCGGTTCATCCAAAAATCGTTTATCCCGCCGCTTACAGAAGCAGGAATATGCTGTACTTAGCAGCCGCAGCCACAGCCGCCCGACCAGCTGCCAATCTCCGTGCGGCCGATGATCTCGTCCTGTGTCTCCTTGCTCAGCTCAACAAAGAATGCCGTATAGCCGGCAACGCGAATGAGCAGATCCTTATGCTGCGCCGGATGCACCTGCGCATCGAGCAGGATCTCACGGTCTACGACGTTTGTCTGGCAGTGATACACATTCAGCGTGCACATCGTCTTGACCAGATTCATCATATGCGGGATGCCGCCCTCGCCCTTAATCAGGCTCGGCTCAATCTTCATATTGAGCTGTGTGCCCTGCGTATAGCGCGCGTGCGGGATGCGAGATACCGACTTTATCAGCGCCGTCGGACCGTTGACGTCCGTGCCGCCGGTCGCGCCGATGCCGTCGGTGAGCGGCGTGCGCGCATTTCTGCCGGACGGCAGCGCGCCGACCCACTGACCAATCGGCGTATTGCCGGAAACCGGAAGCATACCGGTGGTCATCTTGCCGAACTTTGTGTCATATTTCTCGAACTGGTCGATGACATGGGTGAATACCTCGCCAACACAGAAGTCTGCGCGCTCATCGTCGTTGCCGTACTTCGGCGCCGCCAGGCACATCGCCTGAATGTCCTCATAGCCCGCAAAGTCTGCATCGAGCGCCTTGATCAGCTCATCCATCGTGCACTTCTTCTCGTCATATACGAGATACTTGACCGCCGCAACCGAGTTGACAACGTCAGCCTGACCAACCGTGATGACACCGCCTCCGCAGTTGTACTTCGCGCCGCCCGGCTGGCTGTAGTCCTTGCCAACCTCCATGCAGTGCTCATAGCCCAGAGACAGCGCCGGAACCGGACGATAGTTCATGCTGAGGTAATCGAGCAGCTGATTGCCGGAGGTGATAACGTCAACCGCATAGTCGATATGCGCCTTAACTGCATTGAAAAAGTCGTCAAAGGTCTTGAAGCTACGCGGGTCGCCGGTCTGAATGGAGACCTGCTCGCCGGTGATGCGGCTCTTGCCGTCGTTGAGCGCAAACTCGACCATCGCGCCCATGTTGATATCCGCGATATCGGTGTACTGCTTCATGCGGCCGGACAGGTTGGTCTCAACACAGCCGCACGGGTTCCAGTCCCAAGCTTCGCTCAGCGGGACGCCCTTGTTCTGCATCATGCTGATTCCGACATCGTTGGAATAGATTGCCGGCATGGTCAGTCCTTCGCTGATGGATTCGCATGCCTTCTTGAGCAGGGAATCCGGATTGCGGGACAGGCTGTATGTGAGGGACAGGTTCGGCTCCTTAAAGCGAACGTCCTGCGTCGCCTGAATCATCATGTAGGACAGCTCGTTGCTCGCATCGTTTCCATACTTGTCAACTCCGCCGCAGCTGGTCTGTACGGTGATACAATATCCCGCAGCATACTGTGCGGTGACCTCATCCTGGAACAGCGACATTTCCGCGATCTTGATCCACATGCAGTCGAACAGCTCCTGCGCATCGTCATCGGTCAAGATGCCTGCTTCCTTGTCCGCCTTGTAGTACGGATACAGGTACTGATCGAGACGGCCGAGGTTATAAGACGACGCGTTCTGCTCCATAAAGATCGCATACTCATACGAAACGATCGACTGGCAAGCCTCATAGAAGGTGCGGGCCGGATGCTCCGGAACCCAACGGCAAACCTCTGCGATTTTGAGCAGCTCCGCTTTGCGGGTCGGGTCGGTGCACACCGCCGCCTGCTGCTCCGCCAAATCCGCATGGCGGTTTGCCAGTGTGATGATCGCGTCACATACGATCAGTTCGGACTGATAGAAATGCATCTTCTCGAGGTCGCCCGGTACCGCGTCGTCCAGCTGTGCCAGCTTCTCCTCCGCCTCCTTGCGGATGCCGCCGATGCCCTTTTGCAGAATGCGGTTCCAGCTCGGCGTGGTCTCGCCGTAGCCACGGACTGCCTTGCGGTCAATAAAGATTGCGCCGTTGTCCTTCAGCTTCTGCATATCCGGCGGCGTCATCAGCTTCCAGCGGTCAAGCACACATTTGTTCTTCCAATAGTCTTTGACATGCTCGAGGTAGACCTTTTTGCCCTCCTCGCTCAAATAAAACGGGTCGTACGGACGGGTGCTGATGGTGTCCAGCTCCGCCTCAATTACGCCGGACGCGCTGTCCGCGCACAGCAGACCCGCGCGCGGCTTAAAGCCGACGCCGCCGACTAGCAGCTCATGATCCTGAATGTAGATACTCTTCTTTTCGCAGATCCTCTTGTAGCCGGTCGCCTTCTGAATGCACCACGGCAGGCCCTCTGTCTCCTTGAAGCCTTCGGTCAGGAACTGCGCATTGTAGACGTCCAACTCAACGCGCGTCGCCAAATACTGCTGGCGCAGGGCCTCAATTCTTTCCATATACTTCTTCGCCATATAGGTTCCTCCTTGAAAAACATGATAATACGAATCTCTCCTGACTGTTGCTGCCCGGGTATGGTACCGTATGCACCAAAGCCTTGTATCTATATACACAGCAAATTTCGTGCCAATTGTGCAGATTTTATTTTTTATTTTTCCATTTTTCAAATTTTTTGTGAATAGTATCAAAATAAACACGACTTCATTTGTGCATTTCTTCCAATATATCACGCGATATGCAGCTGATTTCGCTCGATTTTGTGTATATTGCACAATTTCTCCTCGTCTGTTTTTACCGATTCGTCAATAAATCATTTTACACGCAGTTTTTTCTGGAAATGATTGCCCAAATCACCAGCTTGTGCGCCTCTTATCTGATGATTTCTACGCCCGCCCCTGAGGTTATCTGGGCGTCGTACAATAACATGTAAAAACCGCAAACAGGGTGCAAATTTTTGCGCAATGTGGCGCAAAAAATATTTGCACCATTTTGCAGGTATTTGCAGTTTCTCACATATCCCTCCGATATGCGCCGTATGTTTTAGGCAAAATGAATCAGCGGGGGAACAAATCGCTTTGCTCCCCCGCTGACGCAAGAAAAGTGAATGAAAGTGTAACGTGCATTGCCCGTTACTCTGCTCGCAAAAGAAAATCGGGCGGCCTGTGATACAGGGAAACGGTTCCCCATATCACGCGGCCATCAGAATATGGCTTACTTTTCGACGTATACGCCCTCGCGCAGGTATGCCTGTAGCTGCTCGTGCGTCAGATGGTCGATTCCGAGATAATCGAGCGTCCACTTGGAATCGCCAGCCAGATCGCGCTTGAGCATCGTTGAGGCCAGCAGAATCATGGAGTCGATGATCGGAGTCGGGACGTTGTACTTCTTTCCGAGCTGGCTCATCAGATAGCAGCCAACCGGAACGTCTTCTGTGATGTAGCGGTTCTCCAGATCGAACGGGCCGTCGCCCCAGAAGTTCTGATAGTTCTCCTCGTACGGAACCGCGAAATCCGGACCCATGTATTCCTTGCCGTACATGGTGGTACGGGAGAAGAAGTCCTCGTAGTTGACCGTGCACAGGCCAACCTCCATGGCTGCCGCCAGCGCTTTTTCCTCTTCCCAGAACTTCGCCTGAACCTCAGCAATCGCCGGGCAAGCGCCGAACGCGTACAGCGAGTAGTCCGCCTTGTTCTTGCCCAGAACGGTGTCAAAGTTCTGCATGGTGGAAACTGCCAGAACGGTGCCTGGAACGTGGATAACCGGGTTTACGTTGGACAGGTTGATATCAATAACCGTGTTGCCCTCTACGAAGCCGTGATGGAACTCCTCACCCTTCTTGGAGATGGTGACCTCACCCTCTGCATCGATAATCGCATCGAATGCCGGGATATAATAAGCGGAAGCCATGAACTTTGCATTGTCGGTCATCGGAAGCGCACAGCCGCGGATGGTGGTGATACGGTCCTCTACCTTGCACTCATTGGTGACAACGCCGCCGCGGCGTACTACGCGGATGCCATACGGAGCAGTGTACCACGCGCCGATGACGACGTCCTTGGTGCAGCCTGCCTCACGCATCATCTTGCGCAGTACCAGCGTACCGCAGTTGTCCGGCAGAATATGGATTACCTGACCATCCTCCAGCAGCGGGATCAGCTCACGGAAGATCGCCTCATGGCCCAGTGCAACCGACGCGACAATGATGATGCCAGCGCCCTTAACAGCCTTCTCCATGTCGTCGGTAGCGAGTGCAACCTTTGCAACGCCTCTGCGCTGAAAACCGAAGAAGCTGAACTGGTTGCCGCTCAGTGTGATACCGGTTTTCTCAATGTTGAGAAAGTTTCTCTTTGCAAATGCCGGCATGTCCCAAATGCGGACCTCCTTGCCGGCCAGTGCACAGTCTGCCGCCATCGTCTTGCCAATTGCGCCGCCGCCCAAAATAGCAATCGGCATGTCCTTCAAATAGCTCATATCCATTTTCGTGTACCTCCAGTTTTTTCGTCTCTTGATGGGTTTTTCCTCAGCGGCTCGCCGTT
This sequence comes from uncultured Butyricicoccus sp., assembly GCA_964513445.1. Lineage (GTDB taxonomy): Bacteria > Bacillota > Clostridia > Oscillospirales > Butyricicoccaceae > Butyricicoccus_A. Next base: position 16,794 of record CAZEMM010000015.1, read on the forward strand.
TGGCCGATATAAGCCGCCGGATAAGTTGCTGTGAACGAGCACCGTTTCGGTTGTGTATGCGGTGTTCCTTTGTTGATTCTATTGTAGAAAAAACCGGAGCAAAACGCTGTGCCAAATCTGCCGCTTTTTTTGCAATCCTTCTGATACCTTGGCAAACTGTTTGACCGCATCGCGCGCGCATCCTCCTGCGGCTTGCCCTTCGCCTCTACATGTATACCATATAATAATATAGCGATATAGCGCAGTACGCGGCTCATCTCCCATGCTGCATATGCGCCGTGATCCGGCTGTGCGTTTCCCCATTTGCGGCAAAGCATCCGCTGTCCGATGCTGATACAATATAGAAAAGAGCGCAGTCAATCTTTTGGGAAAAATGGAGGACGTTGTCATGACATCATACAAAAAGCTGTTTTCACCGCTGACGCTGTGCGGCTACCCGCTCAAATCCCGCATTTGTGTGCCGCCGCTGGTCATCTATACATGGGCAGATGAAAGCGGACGCGTGACGGATAAGCATGTGCAGCACTACCGTGCGCTGACAGGCGGCGGCGCCGGTCTGGTCATACAGGAGGCAACCAGCGTCACGCGCGCCGGACGGCTGACGCACGATCAGCTCGGCATCTGGGAGGACGGGCAGATCGACGGCCTGCGACGCATCGTCGAGGTCTTTCACGAGGCGCACATGCCCGCAATTCTACAGCTCAGTCACGCCGGCCTGCTGTCCGCCGGACGGAAAAATCAGGTCGCTCCCAGCAGCTACCGCTGCTTTGGAAACGGCGAAGCGCGTGTGGCGCGCGCGCTTTCTGTGGACGAAATCCACGATATCGAGCACGCGTTTATCGACGCGGCCAGGCGCGCGGTACGTGCGGGCTACGACGGCATCGAGCTGCACGGCTGTCATGGCTATTTGCTCAGCGAATTTCTCAACGCACGGCTCAACCGCCGGACAGACGCGTACAACGCCGCAGACCGTCTGATCTGGAAAAACATCATTACAGGCATCCGCGCTGTCACGCCGGACAAATTCATTCTGGGCGTACGGCTGGGCGCATTTGAGCCGGGGCTTGCCGACGGCATTGCAAACGCCCGCTGGCTGGAGGCCATGGGGATTGACTTCATTGATTCGTTTGTCGGCTGCGACTGGGAAAACGATCTGCAAGCGCCCGCCGGCTATCCGTTCAATCCATCCATCTACGGCGCGCAATGCGTCAAACAGGCTGTTCACATTCCGGTATTTGCTGTGCTCGGCATTCGCACCGGCGAGCAGGCGGAGCAAATTTTGCAGCACACCGGCGTGGATATGGTCGTCATCGGGCGCGGCTCGCTTGTCAACCACAGCTGGGGCAACGATGTGCTCGCCGGACGAGATGCGGGAATGTGCCGCGAATGCGCCGTATGTATGTGGAAGGTCGCTCCGGAGAAATGTCCGGGGCATCTTGCGCTTTTGCACAGCCGCAGCGAATGCGACGAAAACAGTCCGGCCGCAGCCGCACAATAAGCAACGTCTCATGTGAGAATCTGCAAAGTCTCCTCCCCTGTACGCGTCAAAATCCGCGTCTTTTCTGTCAATCAGAAGGATTGCAAAAAAAGCGGAAGTTTCGGCACAGCTATTATTCCGTCGATTTCTTACAATAGGCTTAACAAAAAGCTCATTCACAGTCAAAATTTCAAAATTGAACCGTGTCCCTTCGGCACAGCAATACAAAAGGAGGAGAAATTGATGGCTAAAAAAGAAATCATGGACGGCAACCAGGCTGCAGCATATATATCCTACGCATTTACTGATGTTGCCGGTATTTTCCCGATCACCCCGTCCTCTCCGATGGCGGAGCATGTAGACGAGTGGTCCGCAAACGGTAAAAAGAACCTGTTTGGCCGTCCGGTACAGATTGTCGAGATGCAGTCTGAGGGCGGCGCGGCCGGCACGGTGCACGGCTCGCTGCAGGCGGGTGCGCTGACCACCACCTATACCGCCTCGCAGGGTCTTCTGCTGATGATCCCGAATATGTACAAAATCGCAGGCGAGATGCTGCCGAGCGTATTCCACGTCTCTGCCCGCACGCTGTCCGCACATGCATTATCCATTTTCGGTGATCACTCCGACGTCATGGCGGTTCGCAACACCGGCTTCTCCATGCTCGCGTCCTCCAACCCGCAGGAGGCCATGGATCTCGGCGCGGTCGCACATCTGGCTTCCATCCACTGCCGCATCCCGACCGTCCATTTCTTTGACGGCTTCCGTACCTCGCATGAGATTCAGAAGATCGACGCGCTGGATTATGAGGATCTGCGTCCGCTGGTCGATATGGACGCGCTCAATGCATTCCGCAAAAATGCGCTCAATCCGGAGCATCCGGTGACGCGCGGCACCACCGTAAATCCGGATATCTTCTTCCAGTGCCGCGAAGCGTGCAACGAGCGCATTTCCAAGGTTCCGGACGCGATGGAGCACTACATGCAGGAGATCGGCAGGATCACGGGCCGCACCCATCACCTGTTCGATTACTACGGCGCGCCGGATGCGGACCGCGTCATCGTCCTGATGGGCTCCGCCGCAGACACCACACAGGAGACCATCGACTTCCTCATGGCAAAGGGCGAAAAGGTCGGTCTGGTCAATGTACACCTGTACCGTCCGTTCGATGCAGATCGCTTCCTGGCGGCTGTTCCGGCTACCGTTAAGAAGATGGCAGTCCTTGACCGCACCAAGGAGCCGGGCGCAATGGGCGAGCCGCTCTATCAGGATGTCTGCTCCATCTACAGAGAGCGCGGTATCGAGATGGCAATCGTCGGCGGTCGTTACGGCCTGTCCTCCAAGGACACGACGCCGGGACAGATTCTGTCGGTCTATGAAAACCTCAAGCAGGAGCAGCCGAAGAACAACTTCACGATCGGCATTGTTGACGACGTCACCTTTACCTCCCTGCCAATGGGCGAGGAGATCGAGACCTCTCCGGCAGGCCAGACCAACGCGGTATTCTGGGGCATGGGCTCTGACGGCACAGTCGGCGCAAACAAGAATTCCATCAAGATCATCGGTCATGAAACCGACCTGTACTGCCAGGCATATTTCGTATATGACTCTAAAAAATCGGGCGGCCTGACGCAGTCGCATCTGCGCTTCGGCAAGGATCCGATTCGCTCCCCGTATCTGGTCACCTCCGCTGACTTTATCGCATGTCACAACCCGTCCTATGTCCGTCAGTATGACATGGTCAAAAATCTCAGAGAGGGCGGCACATTCCTGCTCAACTGCCAGTGGACGCCGGATGAGCTGGACGCAAATCTGCCGGCTTCCATGAAGCGCGCTCTCGCGGAGAAGAAGGCAAACTTTTACATTATCAACGCGATCGACATCGCGAGAAATATCGGTCTGGGCAATCGCACCAACACCATCCTGCAGGCGGCCTTTTTCAAGCTCGCAGCGGTCATTCCGGTCAAGCAGGCTGTCACCGCAATGAAGGACGCAATCTACAAGAGCTACTTTAAGAAAAAGGGCCAGAAGGTCGTTGATATGAATAACGCCTCCATCGACCACGGTCTGAACGAGCTGATCAAAATTGACATTCCGGCTGCATGGGCGACTGCTGAAGACGCGCCGGTCGAGCAGAATGTTCCGGACTTCATCAAGGAAGTCGTCATTCCGATGAACCGTCAGGAGGGCAACGAGCTGCCGGTATCCACGATGGTTAAGTATGGTCTGGAGGACGGTACGTGGCCGGCCGGCACGACCAAATACGAGAAGCGCGGCGCGGCGGTCGACGTTCCGGAATGGGATATGACCAAGTGCATCCAGTGCAACCAGTGTGCGTTTGTCTGCCCGCACGCGGCAATCCGCCCGATCCTCCTCGACGAAAGCGAGCAGGTAGCCGCACCGGCAGGCTTCGAGACCAAGAAAGCGATGGGCGCAGGTCTGAATAAATACACCTACCGCATGCAGGTTTCGCCGTACGACTGCACCGGCTGCGGCAGCTGTGTCAACGTCTGCCCGGCAAAGGAAAAGGCGCTCGTCATGAAGCCGCTTGCAACCCAGCTCAAGCAGGCGCCGAACTGGACGTATGCGGTTGACGAAGTCGCGATCAAGAAGGACGCGGTCAACGCCAAGTCCATCAAGAATTCCCAGTTCGCAAAGCCGTACTTTGAGTTCTCCGGCGCATGTGCAGGTTGCGGCGAGACGCCGTACATCAAGCTGGTAACCCAGCTGTTCGGCGACCGCATGTACATCGCAAACGCATCCGGCTGTTCGTCTGCTTACGGCGGTTCCACTCCGGCTTCCCCGTACTGCACCGACAAAAAGGGCTTTGGCCCGGCATGGGCAATGTCGCTGTTCGAGGACAACGCAGAGTATGCCTACGGTTTCCTGCTCGGTCAGGACGCGATTAAGATGCAGCTGATTGAAAAGATTGAAGCGATGGCACAAAAGGGCATTGCAGCGGATGCTTGCAAGGCATATCTTGAAAAGGGCATGATCGCAGAGCAGTCCCGCGATGTCAGCGACGCACTGGTCGCAGCGCTGGCTGATGAGGCCTGCGAAGAGGCTGTATTTGTCCGCGATAACGCAGAATTCCTCGCAAAGAAGAGCATTTGGGCGTTCGGCGGCGACGGCTGGGCATACGACATCGGCTACGGCGGTCTGGATCACGTTTTGGCACAGGGCCGTGACATCAACATCCTTGTTCTCGACACTGAGGTTTATTCCAACACCGGCGGTCAGGCATCCAAGTCCACGGCGGCAGGCGCAATCGCAAAGTTTGCGGCAGGCGGCAAGAGCACCAAGAAGAAGGATCTGGGCATGATGGCGATGAGCTATGGCTACGTCTATGTTGCGCAGGTGGCGATGGGTGCAGACCCGAACCAGACACTGCGCGCAATCCGTGAGGCAGAGGCATATAACGGCCCATCCATCGTCATCTGCTACTGCCCGTGCATCGAGCATGGCATGAAGTGCGGCATGGGTCTGAGCCAGGCAGAGGAGAAAAAGGCGGTTGAAGCAGGCTACTGGCAGCTGTACCGCTACAATCCGGAGCTGAAGGCGCAGGGCAAGAACCCGTTCTCGCTCGACTCCAAGGCGCCGACCGGCGACTTCCAGGCATTCCTCAAGGGGCAGAACCGTTACGCTTCGCTTGCGCTGTCCTTCCCGGACAAGGCGGACGAGCTGTACGCAAAGGCGGAAAGCGACGCAAAGGAGCGCCTCGCAAGCTACGAAAACCTGATATAATATTATCTTTCCAAAACAATCCCCCTCATTTTCTTTGTTCCACTCCCGACAGGTATTCTGCCAGTCGGGGGTGGATTTTTTATGCGCAGCACTATGTAATATCCATACCCTTTTCTATCCTCTCAAGCAGATGGCTCTGTTGCCTGCGGTAAGCCAAAAAATCTGTTCGGCAAAAAAAGAGAGTGCCGTTTCATTCTTTTTCGAATGCAACGACACTCTTATTGTAACACCGCTGGGCGCAGACCCCATCGTCCGCAAAATCGAGGACGCCAAGGATACTATAAAGGTCGTTCCAGCGTCTCATTCCTCCGCCGCGAACAGAGCAGCGCCCAAGGCGCCACACAGATCGGGTTGCTCCGTAATAAACAGGCTTTCTCCTAATCTCGCTTCCAGCGCCTGAACAACGCCTCGATTTCGAGCTACGCCACCGGTCATCATATAGGGGCCCGTCCCTTTCGCCCGACTCACCATGGATGCAGTCTTGGCGGCGATGGATTTATTAAGGCCATGTATAATATCCGCCTCACTGTGGTTGTCAGCAATCAGTGAGATCACTTCCGATTCTGCGAACACGGTACACATGCTGGAAATCGTCAGATCCTTATCCCACTTCATTCCCTTGCGGCTCATCTCATCCATATCTATTTCCAGCGTCCGGGCCATCATTTCCAAAAAGCGTCCGGTGCCGGCAGCGCACTTATCATTCATGATAAAATTCACTACCGCTCCTGTTTCATCTAGGCAGATCACCTTGCTGTCCTGTCCACCTATATCCACGATCGTGCGGATGGAGGGATTTACAAAGAAAGCTCCTCGTGCGTGGCAGGTAATTTCCGTCTTGGTGTCTGTGGCAAACGGAATATTATTTCGCCCATATCCGGTAGCCATGATCGCGGTAAAATCATCCGGTTGGACATTCAGCTTATCGCAGACCTCTTTCAGGGCGGTGTTCGCTCCGTTTTGAGCCTTCGCTCCGGTGCGCACGATGACCCATGCCAGCATCTCCTTTTTGTCATTCAGAACCACCATATTGGTAGTGGTCGAGCCGCTGTCGATCCCGGCATACAGAGCTTTGTCGTTTTTTGGTGTTTTTACCATTTTATTCCCTCCATGCGCCTCTTGGGGAAACAGGCTTTCCGCGAAGGCCTCCAGACGGGTAGACAGCTGTCCGGAGGGCTGCGGCATATAGTCTGATTCGATCTTCAAAACAGGCAGGCCGGTTTCCCGCTTCAGCGCAGCATAGTCGAACCCATAAAAATCACAGAATTTTACCGTGTTATAGACAATTCCCCGCAAGAGGGGATGATTTGTCAAAGCGCGGCGACCGGTTATATTTTCCATCCGCATACAGGGGATCATACCCAACAGCGCGCCGGCATACCAGTCCATCAGTTCATCAAAATCCATATCTCCGGCGTTGTCCGGCAGGCCGCCCAGATCCCTGTTGCCGCTGCACGTCAGGTTGACTACCGGCAGGGGCAGCTCTCGCCTGATCTGTTCCAGCAGAGGAGGGCTGGCACGGGCGCCAAGCACCGCGATAAACGGCTCGTCAGGGAGCCGCACGGACGCCTCCCGGCAGGCGTCCAGAAAGACTTCCTTGGAAAAAATGTTGCCCCGTAATTTCCCGTAGGCATCTGCAACAAGGAGCAGCTCCTTTTTCAGCCGTTCCCGCGCGCAGCCTCCATCCTCATGGGGGAGATCCAGCAGATAGAGGAATCCGTGGTTTTCTTGGCTCAGCACATCATAGGAGCGACGCAGGGAATCACAGCAGTCCATCAAAATCAATTCCTCCGTATGGATTCCCTGTTGGATAAGCGCCTTGGCGTGGCAGCAGAGATTCGCGTGAGTCAGGCTTTCCGCCAGCTCAAAGTCCTGCTCCTCGCCGTCAAGTAACACAGTCTCCGCCCCAAACGCCCGCAGCAGCTCGACGGGCGCGTAGCGGCAGGTATATCCGGTCATGCGCGCATTCCTCCTTCCAGCTGTTCCAGAAAGGCGTTTACGCGGGTCACCATCTGCCCGTCCGCCACATTGCGGCTGTCGCAGCCGTCTCCGTCCAGCACCAGTGTCGGCAATCCTTCGGCCTCCAGTGCCTGCTTGGCGAGCTGGGACAATCCCAGTGTTTGCTTGCAACCCCAGTGACAAAAGAGGATCACGCCGTCTGCCTGAGCCGTCTTTGCCCAATGGATGACCGCATCTAACCGGCGCTGGGCGGAACCGTTAATGATGCTCTCCACTGCCCGCCGCGCCATACTCTCGTAGGGTTTATCTGGATCAATTTCCGTCAGCGTATCCACGCCGATGTCTGCACCCACCAGCTCACAGCGGCCATCGGTTTCCAGAATGGCCTGCATGGAATCCTGCCAGTTGGGTAGGGTATGCATCCAAAAGACGCGCGCTTTTCTACCGCTTCTCCGGGGGGCGTTTTCAGCGCATCGGAGAATACGGTTCATGTATTCCTCGCTCTCCCGCCGTCCCAGCATAACATGATCGGCGATCATGGAACACATCTCTCCGGTCATGGTGGTGGGAAGGGACACTTCTCCCCTGCGCTCCAAAAAGTCTCTGTAAGCCGCAACGGTTCTTCTGGAGCAATCCATCGTTTCCCGAAGAACCTGCTCGTCCAGCCGGCGGCCGCTTAGCTCCTCCAATTGTCGGGCAAGCGCGCGAAGCTGATCCGCCACATACTGGATCGCATCCAGCTCTGTGGAATGCGGGATATCAATCACGGTATGAGGGCACTGATATAACTCGGACAGCCGCCGGAAAGAGAGCTGGTTAGCATCGCAGGCCAGCGTCGTATTTGCAATCAGCAAAGGCTTGGGCATAACGCCCGACTCGCCGGTTCCAATCATGGTTTTATGGTAAGAGCAAAAGGTTTCCGGCACGTCGGCACACTCCGCTGTCTCCGCGAATACATTCTGGCAGCCAGTGCAGGCCAGATATGCGGAGATCCCTTCGGGGAACATGGGCTGCAGCCCCATGGCGTGCAGCAGTTCACAGGGCATAAAAATATTGACCATCACCGATTGCTCCGGATGGCGGAACGAATCAACAATGGTTCCGGCAATCGCGGAATTCATATAGTCGTAAGCTGCATGCAAGCTGCGCTTTTTCCCAAGCTTTCCCTTGACGCGGACATAAGTATATGCTCCAATCAGCAGCTTTCGCGCGCGTTCAGGATGCGTTAGCGTTTCCTTTTCAATAATATTTCCAATCGTCTCAATATACTTCTTCACGTTGCCATCTCCTCAATTAAAAGAACAGGCAAGGAATCCGTTATAACGCGAATTATCATGTTATTTCTCCATTCTGCCTCGGCTGAAAGGCGGATATCAGCCGCAGCTATTTTTTATGGCAGCGAATGAACCCTGTGGGTGGCATCAGCTTTGCCAAATATTCTAAATCATTTTTCCATGATTTGCAAGAGCCGTTCATAAACAGGCACAAATGCTGACATCCTTTTGGCGTTCTGTTTTCAAAGGCTCAGTATCCGAGCGGTTTGTTGAGCAGACCGAAAGTATGTCCCTCGCCTGCGTCAATCGCCGCTGTTCGCGGATAAACCTCATTTGCTGAGCCATAGCTATATTTTACCACTTTACGAGACATTGTTACAGCCCTAATGTTTAAACTTAAGGCAATACATCCGGACTCGGCCGGCGGCGCTTTTTGAAAAAGCCAAAAACAGGAGGCCGCCATGCGGGCGCAGACCTCCTGCTTCTATTCACGAAATCCCCCGCATCATATGCTATGAGATTTCATTTTTTCTACAGACTGTGCGTCAGACGCTGCAAAAGCAGCGCCTGACGCAGATCGTTTCTCGATGGGATACAATGCGTTTGTCTTATTTTTTCTCCGTTCAGCGCCGATCGCTTACAGCGACAGCAGCTCATTCTTCAGGAAGGATTCCTTGCAGCGGAATGCAATGTTTGTGGACTTCGTTCCATCATATACGTTCGGCGTAGCCTTGCGGCCTGTCGCTACACAGTCACAGAACTCTTCCATCTCTTTAATGTAGGCATCATGCCAGCGGGTAATAAAGTCCTGATAGCACTCACGGCAAACACCATGCTCGCTCATAACCTCTACCATGGAATCGCACGGAATGCCAGCGATACGCAGCGTGCCGCGGGTACCGATGATTTCCGTTTCAACATGAGAGCCATGTGCTGCTGCACGGCCCGCATAGAAGAATGCCATTGCATCGTTCTCGCACTGCATCAGGCAGGATACATTGTCGCCGTCGTCCCAATCCTTGTACTGCTTGAACTCAAAGCAGCCGCCGATTGCCCACAGCTTCTTCGGCTCAGAGCCGGTCAGCCAGCGAATCAGGTCGATATCATGAATGGACATATCGATGAACTGACCGCCGGAACGCGGCGCGTATTCCAGCGTGCCGTCGATAATCGCAATCGGATCCTGTGAATAGCAGCGAACAAGGATAACGTCACCAATATCGCCATTTTCCATCTTCTTCTTTGCGACTGCATAAGAATGATCGTAACGGCGCATAAAGCCCAGCATAAAGATCAGGTCCGGATGCGCTTCAATAATCTTCTCCGCTTTCAGGCACTTCTCAACGGTATCCGACAGCGGCTTTTCGCAGAATACATGCTTGCCTGCATCCATCGCGATCTTGATCATCTCAACATGAGATGCTGTATTCGTGACGATTGCAACTGCCTCAACCTCCGGGTTTGCACACATTTCCTTCGGATCGTTGTATACGGCAGTTACGCCCAGCTCCTCTGCAACTTCCTTTGCATGGGCAAGGTTCTGATCACAGATCGCCACCAGCTCAGAACCAGGTACGCGGTTTGCAATGTTGCATGCATGCTCATAACCCAAACGGCCAACGCCAATGATACCAATCTTCAGCTTTTTCATAATTGTACTCTCCTTTGGTGTATTATTAAAATGTCTGCTAAATAATAGATTATAGTCCGGTCTGTTCCTTTACATAAGCGCGTGCCATACGTGCATACTCAAGCGGATTTGCAATAGCCGGGTCCTGCTCGGCCTCAACGACCAGCCAGCCCTCGTAGTTGTATTCATCCAGCAGCTTAAATACCGTCGGAAAATCTACGCAGCCCTCCGGATCGCCCGGTACCGTAAATACGCCTTCCGGAATGGAACGCAGGAAGCTCTTGTTTTCCGCATAGCATTTCTCCATAGCCGGCTTGCGAACGTTCTTCAGATGCACATGCTTGATGCGGTCATGATGCTTCTTGAGAATCTCAATCGGATCCTCTCCGGAGAAGGTCAGATGGCCCGTATCATAGATCAGATTGACATACTTCGGATCGGTCAGCTCCATCAGCTTGTCGATCTCGCCGGTTCTCTGTACGGTGGTCGTCATGTGATGATGGTAAACGATCTTCATGCCGCTGTCATATGCGATCTTGCCCAGATGATCAAGTCCCTTTGCCAGAACCTCAAACTCATCATCATTGAGAACCCTCTTGTTGGAAAGCGGGGTATTCCACTGATGCTGAATGGAATAGCTCTGGTCGGAAACATTGATTACCTCGGCGCCAATTGCCTTGAGGAAATTCATGTGATCCACAAATGCCCTCTCATTCATCCACATCGGCTGCTCATTGATATACGTGCTGATCCATGCAGTGATCGCAGAGATACCACGGCGGCCGAATTCCTTGTTGAGGATGGCCGGATCACGCGGATACTGGCATCCAATTTCCGTGCCGACATAACCGGTCAGCGCAATTTCGCTGATGGTCTGCAGAAAGGTGTTCTCCGCGCCCATCTCCGGCATATCGTCCTCTGTCCATGCGATTGGCGCAATACCAATCCGAACCTTTTTGGGGTCTAACATAGTTCGTTCCTTCCTTTCGTACGGTCTTCTCGTCCTGAATACAAGCTAAGTATAACATCTGTACCGAAATTTTTCTTCCAACATCTTGGTTTATCCCATTCTGTCTCGGATTTCATTTTTCCGTCTTCTTGTACAAAATTTGCCCGTTTTCAGCGCGACTTTTGCCATTTTGGCGGCATTCTGTGCTGTATTTCCAATACAGGAAAAATAAATTTTTTTAAAATCCTGCGCATTCCATTATTATGACATTGCCTTTTCTTTCAGGCGAAATTTCGACCGTTCCAGTTTTTTGTCCTTCCTTACGCATAAATGCGCAACCAAAAACGTGCTTCCACGTCCTGACTGCGCATTCATTTTTACGAAATTGCTTTTAAGGCATCCTTATGCTTTTCTCTCGATTGCCTTTTCGGCTGCCTGTACAATGTCATCTGCCGTCAGCTTGTACTTCGGGAAACTCTATCATATGCTATGAGATTTACTTTTTTCTACAAGCTGGAACATATCTTAGAACGCCTTTGTATAGATATCCAAAATATCCTCTTCGGTCAGCGCAACATAGTTATTGTTCAGCAGCCGTTGCTGCGTTTCCAGTACGCTCTTTGCGTATACCGGCAGCTCATCCGCGGTTACGCCTACCTCATGCAGCGGTTTCTTCTCCAGCACGGCGTTCATCAGCTTATACAGCTCTCTGAGGGCAAATGCCGGCTCGCAACCCAGATTCTTTGCCAAAATCTTCTCCAGCTGGTTGAGCTTGCCGATCGGCTTCTTTTCCTGATACTTGCACATGACGTCCTCAAACATCAACTGGTTTGCCTGGCCGTGCGGGATATGATGTACGCCGCCGAGCGGATAGCTCAGCGCATGGACTGCCGCACAGCCCGCATGTCCAAATGCGATACCTGCGTAATTAGACGCACGCAGGAAGCGCGCCGCGAATTTTTTCCACGCGTCGCGACTGCCATTGTCAACCGCAGCACGCCAGCCGGTGAGAATCAGGTCTAGCGCCTTTTCTGAAAACAGCTCGCTGATGGCGCATGCATTCGGGCTAAGATACGATTCAACCGCATGGATCATCGCGTCAATCGAGGACGTCGCGAATACGCCGTACGGCAGGCTCGCCAGCATGTCCGGAATCAGCGCCGCTTCGTCCGCAAACATCGCCGTGGATACGATGCCCTGCTTGACGCCCTTCGTGGTGCGGTTGATGATGGAAATATTGGTGACCTCGCTGCCTGTACCGCAGGTCGTCGGAATGATAACGAGCGGATGTACCTTAGTCAGCTCCGTCATCTTTTCATACATGTCATCTACCTTGTCCTCCGGCTTTGCAACCGCGAGAACCTTTGCGATATCAATGATCGTGCCGCCGCCGACCGCAATGATGCGGTCATAGCTCTTATCGCGCAGCTCGTCGAGAATCGCATCTACCATAACGTCCGTCGGCTCACCAGCGCCGTATTTCTCCTGAAACAGGGTCTGGCAACCAAGCTCCAGCCGTGCGATCACGGGATTATAAATATATTCATTGGTCAGGATCAGATCATTCTCACACAGATTTGCTTCCTTTGCATAGGTAGAGAATTCCTCGTATTCCGTAATAGCGGGAATCAGCTGAAATGATTTCATTTTCATGTCCTCCGTGTCAGTCAGATTTCCGGGAAGAATTTCGCATCCGGATTGAGTACCCACTCATATTCCGGAACAGTCGTGGTGATGATGTTCTTGTCGTCCTGCAGGCGGATGCACCACAGATAATATTCCGCATAACCCGGCGCTGCTGCCTGAGAATGGGTTACATTTTCCGGCATACCGGTCAGATCGTTGTTCTTTACCTTGTATGCGTCATCGCCATACTCAGCCAGTCCATAGCCATTCTCCGGCAGGAACTTGTAGTAGTACAGCTCCGGCTCAACATGCTGGTGCGGCGGGAAGGAGGACCACTTGCCCGGGAGATGCACAACCTCGCCGATGAAGAAGTTGGTTTCCGGACAGGTCGAACGGTCGAAGAAGGTGCGAACCATACGAGTAGACGCCTCGTTCATCAGGCCTGCGCCGCGCTCCTCGTTTGCGCTCATGCAATCCTGCGGATGCATCAGCTTTGCCTCAAAGCTGCGTGCATTTTCCGTTCGGGCGACTGCAATTTCTGCATCCTTAGTGCAGGTGATGGTAACGGCGGTATTCTGCGGAACATGCAGCAAAATTGCGCCCTCATGGAAGCAATCCTTGCGCTCTGCATCCGCAAGCTTGCCATCCCACGAGAACACAACGGCGCCGCTTAACAGGTCATAAACGACCTCCTGCGCGTAATCAAAATTCATGACATCGCCGGCAGCCATTTTGACGACACCAAACTCCATGCCCATCATTTCCGGATTATCTACCGCGGATACCATCTTATTATAGCCCTTTTCAAACGGGCCTTTTGCTGTGTATTTCATGATATTCTGCTCCTTTTTTCCTGTTTTGATACAGCAAAGCCGCCCGCTCTGGGCGGCCTTGCCGGATAGATGTATGTGAATGTTGGAGAGGTTGTCATTAACAAGCTCAATACATTCTCAACAATTAGTACATTCTGGCTTCGCTGATGTACTTGTCCAGAAGCTTGCGCGCTTCCTGAACGGCCTCAGACTTGGCGGTGGAAGCTACACCGATGTGCCACCACGAATCATAGCCCTCTGCCATGGTCTTTGGCAGAACCTTTGCATCAATGATGCACGAGCCGGTTTCCTCCTTCGCGTCCTGTACAGCCTTGCGGAACTCGTCCGGCGTCTTTGCATAGAATGCTTTCATGCCGTAGCCTTCGCCAACCTTGCCGAAGTCGGTGTAGCAATACTTGCCGTCCAGCTTGCCGGTCTCCTCATTGCGGTGACGCATCTCAGTTGCGAGAGAGCCCACGCCGTTGCCCATCTGCAGGTTGTTGATGCAGCCGAATGCGGTGTTATCAAATACAACGACAGTGATCTTTGCGTTTTCCTGAATAGCGGTCGGGATTTCAGAGTTCAGCATCATGAAGGAGCCGTCGCCTACCAGCGCGTAAACCTCCTTGTCCGGCGCTGCCAGCTTGGAGCCGAGTGCGCCTGCGATCTCATAGCCCATGCAGGATGCGCCGTATTCCATGTTGTAGGAATCCTTTGCGTCGGTTACCCACAGGCGCTCCAGATCTGCCGGCAGAGAACCCGCTGCCGCAACAACAATCGCATCGTCGTCAATCTCTTCACGCAGGATGCCAACTGCATTCGACTCCGTGATGATTCCGCCGATATCATTGATGTAGTCAGTCATGATCTTCTCCGTCCAGCTCGGTACACACGGTATGAACTTGCCTTCGCCGAAGCCTTCACCGTGATACTGTACGCCCAGAACGCTCAGACGCTCTTTCTCCCAAATTTCGCGGATTTCCTGAATTTCGGTGGTGTAGCCCGACTGATACTGTTCCGCGCGCAGCTCTTCCGCAATTGCCTCCAGCGTGACCTTTGCGTCGCCTACGCAGCGGGTAGCGTCCAGCTTCTCTGCATGGAACTCAGACGTGTTGATCGCCAGAACCTTGATATCCGGGTTGCGGAACATCACCCACTTGGAACCGGTTACGAAGTCATTGAAACGGGTGCCAACGCCGATGACCAAATCGGCGTCCTTGCACAGTGCGTTTGCCGCCAAGCCGCCGGTTACGCCTACGCCGCCAACAGAAAGCTCGAAGCTGTCCGGCAGAGCAGAATGACCAGCCTGTGTCTGGGAAACCGGAATGTTGAATTCCCTACAGAAATTCATAACGGTCTCGCCTGCTTCGGAGTAACGAACGCCGCCGCCGGAAATCAGGAGTGGCTTTTTGGAAGCCTTAATCATTTCGACTGCCTGCTTAATGTCATAATCATCCGCACAGCGGCGAGAAATATGATGTACACGCTTCTGGAAGAAGTAATCCGGATACTCGAAGGACTCGCCCTGTACATCCTGCGGCAGACTGATGCAGACTGCGCCGCAGTTTGCGGTATCGGTGAGCGTACGCATTGCATTGACCAGCGCGGGCATCAGCTGCTCCGGACGGGAAATGCGGTCCCAGTACTTGGTGACCGGCTTAAAGCAATCAGAAGCGGTGATATTCAGGTCAGACGGTACCTCCATCTGCTGCAGCACCGGATCCGGCTGACGGGTTGCAAATGAATCAGACGGGAACAGCAGCAGCGGGATATGGTTGATGGACGCAGTCAGCGCCGCGGTTACCATATTTGCCGCGCCCGGTCCGATGGAGGACGAACAAGCGATGATCTTGCGGCGGTTGTGCTGCTTTGCGTACGAAATTGCAACATGTGCCATGCCCTGCTCATTGCGTCCCTGATATACGCGCAGATGTCCCGGATCCTCATCCAGCGCCTGACCAAGGCCAACAACCATGCCATGACCAAAGATGGTAAAGATGCCATCTACGAACGGCTCAACCTTGCCGTCCATCTCGATGTACTGCTGGTTCAGGAACCTGACGATTGCCTGACCGACTGTCATTTTTGTTTTACTCATGTTGTTCTCCTCCTCTGGAAAATTGTCTTGTTACGATCTTTTCACGGTCTGTTTGGTTTCTTACTTTTCTATGGTTAAAGTATACTATTTCACCAGAAAAATTTCTTTCAAGTTCTTTTGTTTTTTCATTTTTACGAGAAACTTTTCTCAGACGAATTTTTGCGTCTTTTTTCAAATCCTTGCTCTCTACTGTTGAAATTTTTCACTGTTCTTCACTTGTTTTTATGATATTTTGCTTTTTTTCTTTTCTTGAATACCAAAAAAGATTGTATTCATTTTTAAAATATCCTGCGATTTGCCGCAAAGTTCGTCAAAACCGCTTAAACGCCCGCTGATGAAGCCGTGCTGTATTGTATTGCTTGCTTAAAATGCGAATCAAAGAAAAGCGTTTTCATCCATTGTTTTCCCTTTCGACAGGCGATATAATGAAGAAAGACAGGATAGAGATGAGGTGTGTTTCTATGACGCAATATCAGCCGCTCAATGCGCAGTGCTTTGTAAAGCGGGCTTTTCAGCCGCTGTTTGATACAAAAAACAACCCGCAGCTGCTTTACGTTTGCAAAATCAAGCCGGTTGTCAGCAATCGTCATCCGCGTATCATGCATTCTCATGACGATCTGGTCGAGCTGGTGCTCATATACAGCGGTCACAGCGAATATCTGATCCATAACAAAAAATATGCGGTAAAAGCCGGCGACCTCCTTGTATATAATTCGGGTATCGTACACGATGAAAACTCCACATCGGATTCCGAGCTCGGCTTCTATACTATCGCGATCGGGAACCTGCGTATGCCCGATCTGCGTCCAAACGCATTGATACCGGACGACGCCGGATATCTATTCCGTACAGGACACAATTTTATGGAGCTTCAGCAATTGTTCGAGATGATGTTCCGCAATCTATCAGAGAGCGAGCCGTACGCGGAACGCTTCTGCAACAGCCTGATGCACGCATTGCTCAGCAAGGTGCTTGCCATTGTCAATGCGCCTACGCCGGATATTGCACCGGAGGAGGCGGAGGTAGACGAACCGAATATTCTTGGCAACCGCGTGAAGCAGTACATCGATCAGCACTATATGGAACCAATTACGCTGCAATCCATTGCGAACGATCTGCACGCCAGTCAATGCTACCTGTCTCATGTATTTAAGGATATGAGCGGATTCTCCCCGATCCAATATCTGCTGCGCCGCCGCATCGGCGAGGCGCAGACACTGCTGCTTCGGACAGATTATTCGATAACGCAGATCGCAGGCATGGTCGGCTACGACACGCAAAGCTATTTTAACATGCAGTTTACCAAGCACGTCGGTATGTCTCCAAAGAAATTCCGCCAGAATTATATTGTTGCAGAAAAAAACGCCGAGCCTGTGTTCAAGAAAAAACAAAGAAAAAATAATCGCGATGATAAAGCGGACAGCTCATGATGAAATCCACGATATGCAATAAGTTTTTACTTTTTCCGCAGGCTGCGCAGGACGTATCAAATCGTCCTGCTTTTTTGTTAACAGGACGAAACCCGCCTGCATCATCGTGCAGGCGGATTCGCCAATCAGGTGGTGTGTATAGAGAGTGAAGAGAACAATCTAAGCGGTAGTATTGAAACGGAATCAACCCATTTCCGCAACCTTGACCCATCTGCCCTCCTTCGCAGAGGTGGCCATCGCTTCCATAACCTTATCGACTTCAAGACCATACGCCATGTCGATTGAAACGTCACGATCCTCGGTAATTGCAGTCAGAATATCATGCGCCTGAATGGACATGATCTCATTATACGCAATACCCTGCTCGTCCGTACCGCAAAAGTTTGCATAATCACCATTGCGGGTGTTGCCCTTGATGGTCTTATAGCCTCTCTCCTTCGGATCGCAATCATTGGAGTAGTAAATCAGCTCGTTGATACGAGTCATCTCAAACTTTACGCTGCCCTTGCTGCCCTGGATTTCATAAGCAAGGCTGACCGGACGGGCAACGGAAATGCGGCTGGAGGACATCGAGCCAATGCGTCCGTCCTCATATTTTACAATGACATAAATCTGGTCGTCCGTGTCGATATCTAGCATCTTTGTGTTATCGCGCGCATCCGGACGCTTTTTGTACGGCGTGTCCCAGGAGGCGAATACTTCAACGATTTTTTTACCGACGATCATATCAGACAGGCTGATAACATGCGCGGTCAAATCGCCCAGCGCGCCGGTGCCTGCGGTAGCGGCCAGCTGTCTCCATGTAGCCGGTGTGTTCGGATCCGCGCAGTAGGAGCAGTCAAATTCGCCGCGGAACGTAACGAAGTCGCCCAGCTTACCGGACTCCATCATTTCCTTCGCCAGAATATTGGCCGGGCATTTGGTATAAATAAAATCTACCATGCTCTTTACGCCATTCTTCTTCACAGCGTCAACCATTTTCTGGCCCTCTGCCAGCGTATTGGCCATCGGCTTCTCGCACAGGATATGCTTGCCCGCATTGGCGGCTGCGATTGCAATATCGGAATGGATGAAGTTCGGCGTCGCAATGATAACCAGATCAACCTCCGGATTATTGACAACGTCATGCCAGTCCGTCGTGACCTTCTTATAGCCGAAGCGATCCGCCGCAAGCTGCGCCGCCTTTTCATTTACGTCTGCTACGATCTCAAATACCGGAATGACGTCATGATATGCCTGACGTACATTGGTAAAGCCGATGGAATGGAAGCTGCCCATCCAGTTTGCACCGCAAAGGCCGATTTTTACTTCTTTCATGTTTTTCTCCTTGTATTATAGAGTAGTAGTTTTTAATGTCCCTTTCCAAGGACATGTG
>CAZEMM010000016.1:0-32727 GCA_964513445.1 uncultured Butyricicoccus sp.
TGGCGACCATGTGCATCGGCGGCGGCATGGGCGAAGCGATCATCCTTGAGCGCGACGAGCTGTGCAAGTAAGACATCATTTGACAATTTAAAACGAGACGGGGAGACGCGTAGCGCCGGGGTGACGCGCAGCGCTCCCCTCTCTCCTCACCAATGTAAAAAAGGAGTTTCCTACCATGACAGACGTAAAAGTTGAGAAAAAAGGTAATGTAGCAGTTGTAACCATCGATCATATGCAGGCAATGAACGCGCTGAGCACCGATATGTACGCGCAGCTGGAAGAGGCATTTGACTCCGTCGCAGCGATGGACGACGTATACTGTGTCGTTCTGACCGGTTCCTCCCGCGTCAATAAGAAGGGCAAGACGGTTCAGTCGTTCGTAGCAGGCGCAGACATCTCCCAGATGTCCACAATGACGGTGGCTGAGGGCAAGGCGTTTGGCAACGATTCCAACCGTGTTTGCTGGAAGATCGAGAACTTCAAGCGTCCGGTTATCGCGGCGATCAACGGCTTCTGCCTGGGCGGCGGTTGCGAACTGGCGATGTCCTGTGACATCCGTATCTGCTCGGAGAACGCGTCCTTTGGTCAGCCGGAGGTTGGTCTGGGCATTACCCCGGGCTGCGGCGGCACACAGAGACTGGCTCGTCTGGTCGGTCCTGGCAAGGCAAAGGAAATGCTGTATACCGCACGCGGAAACTACACGGCGCAGGACGCGAAGGACATGGGTCTGGTCAACGCGGTTTATCCGATCGAGTCGCTGATGGATGAGGCGATGAAGCTGGCTGAGGAGATTGCAGCACAGGCTCCGATCGCTGTCGCTCTGGTCAAGGAAGCCGTCAATGTCGGCATGCAGACCGACCTGAACTCCGCACTGAAGCTGGAGGGCAATTGCTTTGGCGAGTGCTTTGCAACCGAGGATCAGAAGTATGCTATGAAGCACTTTGTTGAGAAGAGCAGAGAGCCGAAGGTATTCCAGAACAAGTAAGATTTTCGGCACAATACAACTGAATTGTAGTGATATCAAAAGTATGCCGGGAAGCACTCTGCTGAGAAGAGCAGAGCGCCGAAGGCATTCCAGAACAAGTAAGATTTTTGGCACAATACAACTGAATTGTAGTGATAGAGGAGATTGAGAACAATGAAAGTATCTGTATTTGGCGCAGGAAACATGGGGGCACGTATCGCAGAGGTATTCCTGAAGGGCGGCCATCAGGTCACCATGATCGATATCAAGGAGCAGTTCTGTGAGGGCGGCAAATCACGTATTGCAGGCGATCTCGCCGGCGCGGTAAAGCGCGGCAAGATGACGCAGGAGGAAATGGACGCCGCGTTGGCTAACCTGACGCTGTCTGTCGACCGCAAGGATGCAGCCGGCTCCCAGTTTGTCATGGAAGTCATTTTGGAGCGCATGGATCTGAAGGAAGAGCTGCTGCGTGATCTGGACGGAATTCTGGACGAGGATTGTGTCATCGGTACCAATACCTCCGCTCTGTCCATCACAGAAATTGCAAGCGCAGTGCCGAATCGCGCGTCAAAGGTTATCGGTGTCCATTTCTTCAACCCTGCACATATCATGAAGCTGGTTGAGGTTACCCGTTCCATGCTCACAGACGACGCTACATTTGAATTTGCCTACAATCTGATGAATGATCTGGGCAAGTCACCGATCGCAGTCAACGAGGGAGCAGGCTTCGTTGTAAACCGTATCCTGATCCCGATGATCAACGAGGCGATTGGCATCTATGCAGAAGGCATTGCATCTCCGTCCGACATTGATCTGGCGATGCAGCTGGGCGCAGGCCTGCGTTCCGGCCCGCTTCATACCGGTGATCTGGTCGGCCATGATGTTAATCTGGCTATCATGGAAACGCTGTACCGTGAGTCGGGCGACTCCAAGTACCGTCCGCATCCGCTGCTGAAGAAAATGGTTCGCGCCGGTCTGCTCGGTCAGAAAACCGGCAAGGGCTTCTTCACCTATGACGGCCCGTTTGGCAAGGAGATTCCCGGCGGTGACTTGACGATTAAGTAAAATCGCATCGCAAACAAAAGGAGAATCAAGTTACATGAAAATCAGTGTTATCGGCGCGGGCGTCATGGGCGCACGCATAACTGAAGTATTTCTGAAAAGCGGTTATGAGGTTACAATGATCGACTCCAACCGAGACCACAGCGACAGTGCGCTCAACCGTATTGTTGCCGATCTGTTCATCGGCATGGAGAAGGGCAAGGTAACTGAGGCGGAAAAGGACGCGGCGCTCGACCATCTCACTGTTTCCAACAAGATCAGCGCAGCTACCGGCTCTGATTTAGTGTTGGAGTGCATCAACGAGAATCTGGACGTAAAGGTCGCCATGATGAAGCAGCTGGACGGCATTGTTGACGAAAACTGCATCATCGGCACGAACACCTCTGCTCTGCCGATATCTGAAATCGCGCGTACAGTCCCGTCTCGTATCGGCAAGATCCTTGGCATTCACTTCTTCAACCCGGCGCACATTATGAAGCTGGTTGAAATTACACGCACCATTTCCACACTGGATTCCACGGTAGACGCTGCTGTTGAGCTGATGAAGTCCATCGGCAAGCATCCGATCGTTGTCAACGAGGGCGCAGGTTTCGTTGTAAACCGCATCCTCATTCCTGAGATCAACGAAGCTGTCAGCTGCTACGCGGACAACATCGCAACACCGTCCGACATCGACCGTGCGATGCAGCTGGGTGCCGGCTTGAAAGTCGGCCCGCTGCACACAGCTGATCTGATCGGTCTGGACGACGTTCTGTCCGACCTGACGAATATGTACGAGGAAACCGGCGACTCGAAGTATCGCCCCCATCCGCTGCTCCGCAAGATGGTTCGCGCGGGTCTGCTCGGCCAAAAGACCGGCAGAGGCTTCTTTACCTACAAATATCCGTTTGGTCCGGAGATTCCGGGCGGCGAGCTCCAAATCAAGTAACGATTTCTGCTGCCTCCCCTGCACATGCTGCGGGGGAGGTTTTTTTGCATAAAATTGTGTTTCACTCCGGTTTTCCTCTCAAAAACGTAACGACAGTCTGTTTCATTCTGTACTTTTTTCAAATTTCCCTTAGTAAAATAAAAGCATATTTGCTCTTTTCCATGTCTGATTTATCAATAGATTCACTCGAAAAACGTTTTTTGATTGTTTTGGTGCGGCGGTGGATTCGTCTTTTTATATGAAAATAATCCATTTTTCGTGTCGTTTTTTGTAGGATAATTCAAAAATGATTTTTGATGCAAGGTTTCTGCATTTTGATATTGAAAAAATACAAAATTTACGTCATAATATAATTTAATTAGGTAAATTATACAATATTTTAGTGCTATCCAATCCAATGAATACAGGCGGCCGCCAGCACAAAGGCAGTTAAATCGGCTGCAAGCGCGGCAGGAATCGCATATCTTGTCCGTTTTAGTCCCAGATGGCCGCAATAGATTCCTATCGTGTACAGGCTGGTCTCGGAGGCGCCCAACATGACAGCCGCTGTTCGTCCGGCGACGCTGTCCACGCCGCAGCTGCGCATGACTTCGCTTCCCAGCGCAAGTCCGCCGCTTCCGCTGAGTGGTTTGAGCAGGACGAGTGCGGCGCAGTCGTTCGGAATGCCCAATGCGGAGAAAAGCGGCGCAAGCAGTTGCCCCGTCAGGTCAATGAATCCGGAGGCGCGCAGCATGGTCACCGCTGTGAGCAGCGCGATCATTGTCGGCAGGATGCCAAGCGCGGTCTTAAGTCCCCTGCGTGTTCCTTCGAGGAACGCCGGAAATACCGCAACGCCGTGCAGCAGCGCATGCAGTGCGACCAATGTGATTAACAGCGGAACAAACAGCGCGCTCATTGTGCGCATCCCCCGCGTCCGATGCGTGCCAGCAGCCGTGCGGTGAACAGCCCCACAGCCACTGAGCCGATCGACGCGATCCAAACGGACGGCATAATGTCAAACGGCTGCGCGGCGCCAAGAGAGGCGCGTATGGCTGCTACCGTTGTCGGAATGATCTGAATGGATGTCGTGTTGAGTACAACAAACACAAGCACCTCATCCGGCGTTCCTGTCCAGCCATACAGTTGGTACAGGCTATCGGCCGCACGCAATCCAATCGGGGTGGCGGCATTGCTCAGCCCCATCAGATTTGCCGTTACATTTGCGGCAATCGCTTCCATCGTCTCCTTGTCTTGCGCGGCTTTCCGGAACACCGGCGCAAGCACAGGATGAAGCAGTGCGGCAATGCGGGCGCATAGGCCGGAACGCTGCATCAGCTCCATGACACCGGACCAAAAACCCATCAATCCTGCGATCGACAGGCACAACGTGACTGCCTGCTCCGGTCCCGCAGTCACCGCCGCCGTCAGCTGCTCGGTTCTGCCGGTCAGCACGGCTGTGACGCAAGCCAGTAGCATAAGCGCAACCCAAATATAGTTCATCATAAATTAAACCTCAAAGCGGACGCAGATTGTGGATCTGTGCAAATTTGATTGTGTAAGGAAGTGATTGCTATGAAGTCTACCGGTATCGTACGCAAAGTGGATGAGCTTGGGCGCATTGTCCTCCCTATCGAGCTGCGCAGGACCCTTGATATCGAGGTAAAGGATTCGCTGGAAATCTACGTTGAGGGTTCGCGTATTATCCTGCAAAAGCACCAGTCAACCTGCGTTTTCTGTGGCTCTGAGACGGATATTATCAATTTCAAGGGAAAGCATATCTGCCGCAGCTGTATGACGGAGCTTTCCAAAAACAATTACTGATTGCATTACATCGAAAGAGGATACGGGAACTGTACGCACACAGTTCCCGTATTTTTTGCGCTGCGGGCGGGGATCATTCCCCACGATATTTTCGTCTGGTCGCCATGCCGCCGCGGATATGGCGCTCCTGCTTATTTTTCATCAAGACCTCATGCGCCTGTGTATATAACGGTAAATTCAGATGAATCAATTTTTTCGTAATATCTTGGTGAACAGTCGATTTGCTGATTCCAAATTTCGCTGCGGTCTGCCGCACAGTCGCGCCGGTCTCCACCATATACTTCGCCAGTAAAATCGCGCGTTCCTCCGGCTGTCCCTTCACATATCTCCCCTCCAAACATGACGTTGTGTTTCCATGTCTATGCGTGAGATATGTCGTTCAGAACCTCGGAACGCATTTGTGCCTTGGAAGCAAAAAAGAACCCGCGCATTTGCGCCCTATGGCAAATGCGCGGGTTTCCGGCTGTGACGGCCAGAGCCGCCCCAATTTACGATTGTTTATGCCGCCGGAAGCAGTTCTTCCTCCGCAGCAATAATATCCGACTGTGCGGTCTGCTCTGCGTCCTCTGCGGTTTCCGGCTCGGCGGCCTCGTCCGATTCCTCTGCGACTTCTTCGGTTGTCGGCTCTTCGGATTCGTCCGCGTCCTCCGTGCCGATCTCCTGCGCAGTCTCATCGGTCAACTGCTCGTCCTCTTCGTCGGTCAGCTGCGCATCCGCCTTCTCTTCCTGCGCCGTCGCGGCCGCGATATAGTCCGCCATGCGCATCAGGAATGTAACGCCCTCTGCGCGGCTCATATCCTGACGCGGCTTGCAGGTGCCGTCAGTAAAGCCCTTGAGCAGGCCGCAGCCCTGCGCGATCTTCATCGCATCGACTGCCCACGAATCAACGGTGGACGCGTCGCTGTACGGCAGCTCGGCAGAAAAAACCTGCACGTTCTTCCACTGCATATAGCGCGCGAGAATGGTCATGTAATCCTCACGTGTGACGTTCTGATTCGGTGCAAATTTCGTCGACGAAACGCCCATGACAATGCCGTTCTGCTCGGCCCACGCAACTGCGCCGGTGTACCACGTGCCGTTTTTGACGTCAGTAAACTTGCTGTTGGTGTATGCGTTCTGGTCAATGCCCTCATAGTTTGCCAGCATTCTGACAACCATTGCGCGGCTGATCTTGGTGGAGCCGCTGAAGCAATACGGCGATGTGCCGTTGATGATACCGGCCGCGCCTGCGCGAACCGCGTCGTCACGATACCACGCGTTTGCGGGAACATCATAGAAATAATCGCCGGAGAACAGCGCGTGTACGGTTGTCGCGCCGGTAACGGTAAACGTATAGCTCGGACTTGTGCTGAGCAGATTGCCGCTGTTGTCATACCAGCCCTGGAAGCTCGCAGAGCCGGAGGATGCGTTCAGCGTCACATTCGTGCCGACATCATAGGTGCCGCCGCCGCTCGCACTGCCGGAGGCGGAGCTGGTTACGGTAATCGCAACGAGCTGCTGCCGGTGCGCCGTGACAGACAGGAAACTGTTGTCACGGTTCTTATTGGCCGTCGCATCCGAGCTCAAATTATAATTCGAATAATAGGTGTCGCCCGGGCGCAGGCCGTAAAATGCCGTATGGCTGACCGTGCCCTTGCCATCGCCGCAGCGGCGATACTCACGCTGCGGGTCGAAAATATATTCCGTTCCGCCAATCGAGACGACCGACCAGCCGTGATGCCCGCTGCCGCCGGTCGAGCTTGCCCAGCTCTCAAATTTATACATGCCGGTGCGCGTATACGCCTCCAGACCGATGGCGCGCATCATGACGGTAAACACCGCCGCGTAATCATAGCACACGCCCTTGCGGTTTGCCATCGTGTAGTACACGCGGTTGATGGTCTCCGTCGGGAATGCCTGCTGCAAGCCCGTCTCATAGTCGTTGTGCGGATACGCGTTCTTGGTCTGATTGAAGCCGCCATAGCCAGAATTCTGATAGCTGTAGCCCGCCCACGAATAATTGATCTGTGTGACGCACCAGTCATAGCAGGCCTGCACCTTTTCCGCCGTAGACTTGTTCGCATACGGCGCAAGTACGTTTGAAACCAATTTGTCCAGTGCTTTGTAGCCGGTTCTCTGCGGGTACACAGTCGTCGCATTCAAAATGCTGTTCATATTGGTAACCGCTTCCGCCTCGGTCTGTACCTGCGGTACCGCGCCAAGGCAGAACACGAACACCAGCACGAGACTGAGCACACGCGTCCATGTGTGTTTTCTCATAGAAACCTCCCTGAATGCTTTGCGCATCCTTTTATATTTTTCTCGTATTGATCTACGGGAATACAAAATTATTTTACCACAATTTTCAAATAATAACAATATATTGCATCAGCATTGTTGCCGCCTCCGCACGCGTTGCCTGTCCCCGCGGGTCGAGGATATTGCCGGATGCCGTCGCTTTTCCGCGAATGATCTCATTTTGATTGGCCCACAGTATCGCGTCATATGCCCAGCCGGATACTTTGTCGGCGTCTGGAAAGGACAGGCTGCCGGACACCGCCGGCGCGCCGCTGTAATTATACAGGATTTTCGCGAACTGCTCTCGGGTTACGTTGGCGTTGGGATCAAACCGATTGTTGCCGACGCCCGAAACCACGCCATTGGCGCTCGCCCACTGCACCGCGTCATAATACCACGCGCTCCGCGGCACATCCGAAAACGCGATGCCGCTGGCCGCGGGTCGCCCCTCGCGGTTATACAGAATCTGCACCGCCATCGCGCGCGTCATCGTTCCGCCCGGGTCAAATTTCCCGCCGCCGATGCCATTCATGAGCGCACGGTCTGACACGCCCTGTACATAGCGATAAAACCACTGATTCGGAAAAACATCGGAAAACAACGTCTGCGCAGTCGGGCAGACGGATACCGTGCACGCCGCCGTTTTCCCGTTGGCGGTCTGCGCCGTGATGCGCGCGCTGCCCGTATGCACGGCGTTGAGCTTGCCGTCTTGCACCGTCACAACGGAGGCATCGCCGGAGCGCCATGTCACCGACCGATCCGCCGCATTCGACGGGCTGACAGCTGCCGAGAGCGTATACGTCTCACCGGGATGCAGATACAGCTCGCTTTCCGACAGCGACACGCCGGTGGCCTGAATCGGAATGACTGTCAGGCGCAGGGAAGCCGACGCCGCATTATAGCAGCTGTCGCCTGCGGCCGTCACGGTAATCGTGACGGCGCCCGCCGCCTTGGCGCAAACGGTACTGCCGCTGACCGACGCGATAGTGCTGTCCGACGACACGATGCGCACCTCGCCATGTGCGTCCGACACATGCATCGCCGCAGACTGCCCCACCTCGAGCTGCGCAGCGTCCAGCGATGCCTGCATGCGCTGTGCCGCCCGATTGACCGTCAGCGTATATGCCGCTGTACCGCTGAGATAATCGTGTCCCTCCGCCGCCTGCGCCGTGATGACCGCCGTTCCGCTGCTGCAAAGCGTCACCGCGCCGGTAGACGCGTCGACACGCGCAACGCCGGTATTGCTGGAGCGATAGGTGATCGTACCGTCCGTCTGTGCGCTGACGCACTGCGCAAACGTCTCGCCATAGGTTTTGCTCACCTGCGCCGCAGAAAACGACAGAACCGGCGACGCCTTGTCAATGACAAAGGTGCGCTCCGCCGCCGCGCCGGTATAGCTACCGCAGCCCGTGATGACGACCGTGGCGTCTCCCGCATGGATGTTATCGCGATATTGCAGCGTATAGTCTGTGCCCTCCGTCAGTGTTTTCGCCAAATCCGGCGTACATACGACCACCTCCGGCTGCTTGGCCTGCCCGTCATAGGTATACCGCGCAGTCTCCAGCTTGATGTCATAGGTGGACAGGTTGTTGTTCTCCGTGTAAAAATCCAGCTTATTTTCCTTCGCGTACTGCTCCGCCATGGAGCCGGAAACGCCATACAGCACCACATTGGATGCAAACGCATTTGTACCAATCGCCGTCACGCTCGCGGGGATGACCGCGGTTTGCAGGCCGCCGTATTGGCAGTAAAACGCCTGTTCCCCGAGCGTGGTCACGCCATCCGGTATGGTCACGCTGGACAGCGAGGTACAACCCATGCAGGCGCGCGCGCCGATCTGTGTCAGACCGGATGGAAACGTTAGCTGTGTCAATGTGTCGCACCCGTAAAACGCCTCGTCCGCAATGCACGTCACGCCATCCGGCACGACAAACGCGCCGCTCTTCCCCGCAGGACAGAGGACAAGCGTCTGCATATCCTTTGTATACACACAGCCGTCGGCGGCGGTATAGATTAGATTGTCCGCCGAGACCGACAGCGCGGCCAGCGCAGTACAGCCGCGAAACGCACCCATTCCAATGCTCGTTATTTGATCGGACAGCGTGCTGACCTCTGCGAGATTTGTGCATTTTTCAAACGCGCCCGCCGCGATTGTCGTAATCGTGTCGTCCAGCTGTACGCGCTTGATCGCATCCGCATACGTCAGCCACGGCGGTGATTCCGCCATCTCGCCGCTCCCATGTACATACAGCGTGCCGTCCGCCGCCAGCTTCCATTTGAGGTTCTCGCCGCAGACACCGTACTGCGCGCCCGACGCACCGGCTACCGTCAGCGTGTACGTCGCCGTCGCCGCCTCATAGGTCGCGCCCTCGGAGGCGGCTGCGGTAATCGTCGTCGTGCCCGGCCACAGCGGTGTGACGCATCCGGTCGCCGCGTCCACTGCCGCGACCGACGGGTCGGAGGAGGTATAGCTGACGGTTCCATCACCCGTATAGCTGAGCGGATGGACAAACGCAGCGGTTTCATCCGTGCACTGATAGGCCGTCTGTGCAAATGCCAGCACAGGTGTGCGCTTTTTTGTAACAGCAAGCGTCACACTCGCACTTCCCGCATTGTAATTGTTCGTCTGCGCACCGGTCGCCGTGATCGTGACCGTGCCGATCGCTTTCGCCGTCACAACGCCAGCCGCATCCACCGACGCAATGTCCGCATTGCTGGACGCATAGGAAATCGCGCCGGTCGCTGACGCATGCAGCTGAACCGTCTCCCCGATGGCAAGTGAATCGCATTCAGCTGTCAGCGTTACCGTTTGGCTCGCGCGCGCAATCGTGAAGGAGACCGTCTTCTTGGTTCCCTCATAATCCCCCACGCCGGTCACGATAACGGAGGCAGTGCCGGCGTTGACGTTGTCCTGAAAGGTCAGATTATAATGTATATAGCGCTTCAGCATCGTGCTCCCATCGAGCACCGTTACCATCGGCGTGATCGCGTTTCCGTTATACGTCATATTCCCCGCAAGCGATACCGTGCAGCTCTCTATGCTATTGCTTGCCGCCTGCGCAGGCACCGGCAGCATGCTCCACAGCAGGAACGCCGCCGTCAACAGTCCCATGATACGCTTTTTCATTGCCTTCCCCTTTTTCTCCGCGCTGCCAGTCGCGCCGCCTAAAAGCAACCCAATCCTGTCGTTTTTCCCTCATCTTCCAACCGATTCCGGCATTTTTTCTCTTTTTTTCGCTATTTCCGCGTCTCTTCTATATATTTGCCGCGCAAAATGCTCCCAACCGCACAGTCTCGAAACTCTCGAGGTTCGCCCGATTGGGAGCATCCCGTTATATATTCGTTACTTCACGATTTCCTTTGCGGCAGCTGTGTACTTTTCTACCTTTGCGGCAGTCGCTTCCTTCGTTTCATCGTTGGCCATAATATAGACCTTGACTTTCGGCTCCGTGCCGGACGGACGGATGATAAAGCTGGTGCCGTCTACCAGATCGTAGTACAGAACGTTCTGTCCCTTCAGCTCGACCTCGCTGGTCTCACCGGTCGCAAGCTCGGTCTGAATGCCCGTCTGCAAATCGCGCACATCCTTGACCGCCGTGCCGCCGACTTCCTTGAGCGGGTTCTCGCGCAGCTCCTTCATCAGCTCTGCCATGCGCGCCAGACCGGAAACGCCCGGCATAACGATGGACAGCGTCTTTTCCTCATAGAAGCCGTACCGCTTGTACATCTCCTGCATGGCGTCATACAGTGTCATGCCCTTCGTGCGGTAATAGGCCGCCATCTCCGCGATCAGCATGGATGCGATGACCGCGTCCTTATCGCGCGCGTGGTCGCCGCACAGGTAGCCGTATGACTCCTCAAACGCGAACAGATACTGATGCGAGCCGGTTGCCTCAAATTCCTTGATCTTCTCCGCGAGGAACTTAAAGCCGGTGAACGTGTCGAAGCACTCGACGCCGTTGTCGACCGCGACCTTGCGCGCCATCTCCGTGGATACAACCGACTTGAGTACAGCCGGATGCGGCGGCATGGTGTTGGTCAGCTTCTTCGCAGTGATGACATAATCAATGAGCAGAACACCCATCTGGTTGCCGCTCAGCGTGACGTAATCGCCCGTGCTGCTCTTTAGCACGACGCCGCAGCGGTCGGAATCCGGGTCGGTACCGATGATGAGGTCAACGCCCTGCTCCTTTGCCATGCCGATGGCGATGTTGAAGCCTTCCTTGTCCTCCGGATTCGGGCTCTTGACGGTCGGGAAATTGCCGTCAATGACCATTTGCTCCGGCACGCAGATGACGTGCTTATAGCCGATGCGTTTCAGGATTTCTGGTACCAGCTTGTAGCCCGCGCCATGGAACGGCGTGTAAATGATTTTGAAGTCGTCCGCTACCTGCTTGATGCAGTCCGGATTGATCGACATCTTCTGAATCTGGCGCAGATAAATCTCGTCCGATTCCGGACCGATGATCTTAATCAGGCCCTCGTCAATCGCCTGCTGATAGTCCATCGTCTTGACCTCGGTGAACATATCCAGCGCGCCCATTTCCTTTGCGACAACGTCCGCTTCCTTCGGCGGCAGCTGCGCGCCGTCCTCCCAGTATACCTTGTAGCCGTTATACTGCTTCGGGTTGTGCGAGGCGGTAATCATAACGCCGGCCAGCGTGCCATAGGTGCGTACCGCGAACGAAAGCACCGGAACCGGACGCAGCGACTCATACTCAATGACATTGATGCCGTTTGCCGCCAGAATGCTTGCCGCCAGATGAGAAAATTCATCCGACTGGATGCGGCTGTCGCAGGCGATGGCAACGCCGCGCTGCATCGCGCGCCAGCCGTACTGCTTGATGAGATTTGCCAGACCCTGCGTCGCAGCGCCGACAGTAAAGCGGTTCATTTTATACAGACCGACGCCCAGCGTGCCGCGCAGACCCGCCGTACCAAACGACAGCGGCGCAAAAAAGCGTTCCTCGATCTCCTTTTCATTGCCCTCCAGCGCAGCCAGCTCGGCGTGCTCCTCCTCGGTCAGTGCCGGGGATGTCATCCACTTGCGATATTCTTCCATATAGCCCATGTTCAACACCTCAAATTTTTCAAATCTGCACGCCGAAGCATAGCTTCGGCGCATGTTTCCCTCTCACTTGGATCTACTATAGAAAAATTATACAGCATTTCCCCGAAAATTTGAAGGATTTTTTGTATATTTTTTTGAATTTTTTTGCTTTCATGTGAAAAATGGCAATACAGTCGCATCTCTCTGCGCGCATTTCCGCCGTTCTTCCGTGTCCCGCGCGGATGCCGGTACGGCGAACCGTCTGCAACGCACCTCCGCAATCGGAGCTTCCAAATCGCTCCCTGATTGCCGGCTTGACCCTACGGGCAATTTTATGCAATTTATGCTTTTTTGTGTTTTTCCGGTATTAGGAAAATAAAAACAAGCGAGCTTACCAGCAGCAGCGCGGGATAGAAAAGCCTTGGCAGCACGTCGAACGCCGAAAGCTCATATCCAAGCGCATTGACCGCTGAGAGCGCCACCAGCATCTGCGCGCCGTACGGAATGACGCCCTGGAACACGCAGGAAAACGTATCCAGAATAGAGGCCGCCTTTCTCGGTGTGATACCGTATTCACCCGCCATCTCCGCGGCAATCGGATTTGCCATTACAATTGCCACCGTATTATTTGCTGTCGCAATATCCATCACGCCGACCAAAAGCCCCATTCCGAGCTGTCCGCCCTTTCTGCCCTTAAATACGCGGCGGATTGCCAAAAGCAGCGCTTCAAAGCCGCCGCCCTCGCGGATCAGGGCGCACATCGCGGATACTAGAATGGCGACCATGCTTGTCTCAAACATGCCGGCCGCGCCGGAGCCCATGTTCCCGATCAGCTCCGCCAGGGTAATCTGACCGGCTGCAAGCAGGATGACCGTTCCCGATACGATGCCCGCCAGCAGCACAACGAATACATTGATGCCAATAATGCCTCCAATGAGAACGAGGATATATGGGATGATTTGAATCAGGTTATACTCCTGTGATACCGCTCCGCCCGAATCCGTGCGGAGCGACAGCACGAGAATGAGCGCCAGCGTCACCAGCGCCGCCGGAAGGGCGATTTTAAAATTCTCGCGGAACTTGTCCTTCATAGTGCAGCCCTGACCATTGCATGCCGCAATCGTCGTGTCCGAAATAAAGGACAGGTTATCTCCGAACATCGCGCCGCCCATTACGGCGCCCACGCACAGCGGCAGGTCGAATCCGGAGGCCGACGCGACAGCCGCCGCAATCGGTATAATCAGCGTAATCGTTCCCACGGAGGTTCCCATGGCTGTCGAGACAAAGCAGGATACGACAAACAGCACAGCCACCGCAAATCTCGCCGGAATCAGAGAGAGCATAAAATATGCCACGCTCTCCGCGCTGTTCCGTCCCACCACGCCGACAAACGCGCCGGCAGTCAGGAAAATGAAGATCATTGTGATGATATTTTTATCCGCCAGCCCTCCTGCCATGATCTCCAGCTTTTCATCGAGCGTCCATTGCCGGTTTTGAAGGCACGCCGCAAAAATGGCGGCCATAAAGGCAATTACAATGGGAACATTATAAAATCCCATCGGAATCTTCATGATGTATTCAAATACAATGCCAAGGCCCAGATACAGCGCCAAAAACACAGCGATCGGCAATAATGCCATCGGATTGCTCTTTTTCATGTTCTCTTCTCCCTATTGCAGAATTTTCGATATCAAATCCGTTGCTTTTCCAGCTTATCATACATCATTTTTATGAGCAAAAGCAATGCATAAACAAAAAAACATATCCGAAACAGTGCCTTACGAAAATAAGGTGTTCGGATATGCACAATCTGGTGGAGACGAGGGGAGTTGAACCCCTGTCCGAAAGCACTTCCTCAAGGATCTCTCCGGGCGCAGTCATTTTACGAAAATTCCCTCCGCCGCACGCCAAATGACAGGCTTACGGGTTTGGTAGCTTCATCATTCATGGGCGAGGCAAAGCTTACCCGCCGCACGTTCACCGCTAAATGACGCTCTGTCCCAAGCCGCGATACTCTCAGGCAGAACGGGCCGGCCTAATCAGGCAGCCTGTAAAGAATAATCTTTGTTGTTTAATTTATAAACAGTTGAGGCTTTTAACGCAGCGTCCTCACTGCGGCCCGCTATCCCGGATTCCGCACCCCCGTCGAAACCGGTACGTCCCCGTATCTATATCGTTATCGTTCCAAAATGAAGGCTCATCGGCGCGATTTGAGCGCGCGGTCAATCTCGCGTTTGGCATCGCGCTGTGCCATCGCTGCGCGCTTGTCGTACAGCTTCTTGCCCTTGCACAGGCCAAGCTCAACCTTGACGCGCGCGCGCTTGAAATACAGCGCCAGCGGAATGAGCGAATAGCCGTCCTGCTTGGATCTGCCGTACAGCTGCATAATCTCCCGCTTGTGCATCAGCAGCTTGCGCTCGCGCAGCGGGTCTTTATTAAAGATGTTGCCCTTTTCATACGGGCTGATATGCATTCCCTTGATAAAAATCTCGCCGTCGCGGAAAATACAATAGGAATCCTTCAGGCTTACCGTGCCCTGCCGGATGGATTTGACCTCCGTGCCGTACAGCGCAATGCCGCACTCGTATTTCTCCTCGACGAAATAATCGTGCCATGCTTTTTTGTTGGCAGTGATTTGCTTCGTGCCCGTCCTGTTTGCAGCCATGACAGCGATCATCCTTTCATTTCGGTATTTTTCATCATATCCGCCTTCGGACGGAAAGTCAAGCAAAATTTGTTGAATTGCAGTAAAAAAACGCTCAAGCTTACATTTTTTCTCGCCATACAAACAAATCATTGAATTTTAGCCGAATTCTGACGGAAACGCTTGTACTTATCCCGCAAACAATCTATAATAAGGGTAGCTTGTTTTACCCAATAATAGAAGCACATATCACATAGGAATACAACATTTTGGAAAAATGGAGGCGCAGATATGCGTATTATCGTTTTAGGCTCGGTCAATATCGATTACACATATTCAGTCAATCATATTACCGCGCCAAAGGAATCACAGGCTTCTACTGACATGAAAACATTTCTGGGCGGAAAGGGCTTTAATCAGGCATTAACGCTGGCGCGCGCCGGCATGGAAACCAAGCTGGCCGCAATGGTCGGCAAAGGCGGCATGGAGATGCTGGAAACGGTGGATCAGCCGGGACTGGATATCTCGCTGGTCCGTCAGGTGGATGGGCGTTCCGGTCACTGCATTGTACAGGTGGACGACGTCGGGCAAAACAGCGTGATGCTCTATGGCGGCGCAAACCGTTTGATCGACGCGGCATTCGTCGACGAGGTGCTTGCGGATTACGGCAAAGGCGACGTGCTGCTCGTGCAAAACGAGGTGTCCAGCCTTCCCTACGTCATCGATCAGGCTTATGAAAAGGGTATGTACATCGTCATGAACCCATCGCCGTGGACGGATCGTCTCAAGCAGTGCGGCTTGGACAAGGTCTCGCTGTTCTGTCTCAACGAGATGGAGGGACGCGCCATGACCAGCTATGTACAGCCGGGCGATATCCTGCTGGAGCTGGAGCATCTGTTCCCGGACAAGGAATTTGTGCTCACGCTCGGCTCAGAGGGCGCGTTTTACAAAAAGGGCCACAGCCAGTGCTATCATCCCGCGCTCAAGGTGCAGGTGACGGACTCAACGGCAGCAGGCGATGTCTTTGAGGGATACTTCCTTGCGGAGCATCTGCGCGGCCGTGCGCCGGCCGATGCGCTGCATCTTGCAAGCTATGCCTCGGCGCTCGCCATCCAGCATCCGGGCGCGGCGCTATATTCCGCACCAACCCGCCAGCAGGTCGAGGCATATATCGAGAACCCACATCTTCTGGCGCGCGACTGCTGTGCGCCACCGTCGCAAAAATGAAGCAGCGGCAGGCAAAAAATGCAAAATTCACTCGGGCGGATACTCGCTTCCGGCTTGCAGGGACAGCAGCGGTATGGTATACTGATGTGAAAGACCGCGCAGCGCTTTGCTGTGCACGTATTTAGGGAGAATATTTGGAAATGAAACAGTTGACGGAG
The DNA here is from genome assembly GCA_964513445.1 of uncultured Butyricicoccus sp. Classification (GTDB taxonomy): domain Bacteria; phylum Bacillota; class Clostridia; order Oscillospirales; family Butyricicoccaceae; genus Butyricicoccus_A. The sequence goes on from CAZEMM010000016.1 coordinate 16,111, forward strand.
CGCATTGAGCAGCTCAAAAAGGAAAAAAATGTCGTCGTCCTCGCGCATTTTTATGTAGAGGACGATGTGCAGGACATCGCGGACTACATAGGCGACTCCTATTACCTGAGCAAGATTGCAGCGGATGCGCCGCAAAGCACAATCCTATTCTGTGGCGTCCGGTTTATGGGCGAGAGCGCAAAAATCCTCAGTCCGGATAAAACGGTTCTCATGCCGGATCTGACGGCGGACTGTCCGATGGCACATATGATTACCCCGCAAGACGTCGCGGCGATGCGGGAGCAGTTCCCCGGCTGCGCGGTTGTCTGTTACATCAACTCCACCAGTGAGACAAAGGCGGTTTCCGATGTCATCGTCACCTCCGCAAACGCAAAGAAAATCGTAGAGGCGCTGCCGAATGAGGACATCTGTTTCATTCCTGACTGCAATCTCGGCCGTTTTCTGCAAAAGGATATGCCGGGCAAGCGGTTTCATTTCCACAACGGCTGCTGCCCCATCCATGCCCGCGTGACGCCGGAGGGCATCGCCGCAGCTAAGGCCGCGCATCCGCAGGCCAAGGTTTTGATTCATCCGGAATGCGTGCCGGAGGCCGTCGCGATGAGCGACTATGCGGGCAGCACCTCCGGTATCATCCAGTATGCAACCGAATCGGACGCAACGGAATTTATTATCGTCACCGAACCGGGCGTCATGCATCGCCTGAAAACACAGAATCCAAACAAAACCTTCTACCCGTTCGAGCAGATGGGTGTCTGTGAGGACATGAAGAAAGTCACATTGGAAAAGGTGCTTCACGTGCTGGAGACATTCGACAACCAGATCGAAATGCCGGAGCAGCTGCGTGAGGACGCAAAGAGCGCGCTGGTTCGTATGCGCGAGCTGGCACAGTAAGGGGGAGCCAATATGGAAACTGCTGACATTTTGGTTGTCGGCACCGGCGCCGCCGGATTGTTTCACGCACTGCAGCTGCCTGACAATCTGGATGTACTGGTCATCACCAAGGAAGCAGCGGATCACAGTGATTCCTTCCTCGCGCAGGGAGGCATGTGTGTGCTGCTGGACGAGGATGACTATGACAGCTATTTTGAAGACACCATGAAGGCGGGGCATTATGAAAACAACAAGGCCTCCGTCGATATTATGATCCGTTCCTCGCAGCACATTGCGCAGGAGCTGGTGGATTATGGCGTAGACTTCCAGCGGGATGAGAACGGCGACTTCGTGTTTACGCGCGAGGGCGCGCATTCGGAAAACCGCATTTTATTCCATGAGGATCTCACCGGCCGCGAGATCACCAGCAAGCTGCTGGAGCGCGCGCGGGGGCGCAAAAACATCCGCATCAAGGAAAACACAACGCTGGTGGATATTCTGGCGGAGGACAACCGCTGCTGCGGCGCCGTTGTGCGCGATGCGGACGGTACGATTCGTGAGATTCGCTCGCGCGCCGTCGTGCTTGCGACCGGCGGGCTGGGCGGCCTGTTCCGCTTCTCCACCAATTTCCCGCATATCTCGGGCGACGCGCTTGCCATCGCAATGCGTCACAGCATAGAGGTCGAGCACATCAATTACATACAGATTCATCCGACCACGCTGTATACCACCAAGCCGGGCCGCCGGTTCCTCATCTCGGAATCTGTGCGCGGCGAGGGCGCCTATCTGCTCAACGCAAAGGGCGAACGCTTTGTCAACGAGCTGCTGCCGCGCGATCTGCTCGCGCAGGAGATCGGCAAGCAGATGAAGCGCGACGGGCGCCCCTATGTCGAGCTGTCCGTCACGCATCTCGACCCGGACTTTGTCAAAAAGCGTTTCCCCAACATCTATAAGCAGTGTCTGGAGGAGGGCTATGACATGACCCGGCAGCCGATTCCGGTCACCCCGGGACAGCATTACTTCATGGGCGGCATCAAGGTCGATTTGGACAGCAAGACGTCGATGGACGGGCTGTACGCGATCGGTGAGACCAGCTGCAACGGCGTACATGGCCGCAACCGTCTGGCGAGCAATTCGCTGCTGGAAAGCCTTGTGTTTGCCGAGCGCGCCGCGCACCATGCAGCGCAGCATGTATCCGCCGACCAGCCCATCCCGACCGAGAATATTGCATTTGACCCCGCGCAGTATGCCGACATCGACGAGCGCAACCGCGCGGCGGTTCTGGAGGAAATCAAGCGAAAGGACGAAGCATTTTATGAGCAGTGGCTCCACTATGATTCTTAATATGGATCCGTCGATCCTCGCCGCGCTGCGCGAGGACATCACGAGCGAGGACGTCAGCACCAACGCCATCATGCGCGGGCCGCAGCAGGGCAAGGCAGAGCTGATCTGTAAGCAGGACGGTATTTTATGCGGCTTGGATGTTTTTGCACGCGTATTTGAGCTGCTGGAAAGCGGCGCGCATTTTGAGACGACATATCAGGACGGCGACGCGGTCAAAAAAGGCGAGTTGATTGGCGTCATCTATGCCGACATCCGCACGCTGCTGACCGGCGAGCGCACCGCGCTCAATTACCTCCAGCGCATGAGCGGCATCGCGACCAACACCCGCAGGATGGTCGACATCCTGAAGGGCACGAAAACGACGCTGCTCGACACGCGCAAGACCACACCGACGCTGCGCATCTTTGAAAAATACGCGGTCAAGGTCGGCGGCGCGACCAACCACCGCTACAACCTGTCGGACGGCGTGATGATGAAGGACAACCACATCTGCGCGGCCGGCTCCATCACGCGCGCGGTACAGATGGCGCGCGAATACGCGCCGTTTGTGCGCAAGATCGAGGTCGAGTGCGAGACGCTCGAGCAGGTCAGAGAAGCGGTCGCGTGCGGCACGGATATCATCATGCTGGACAACATGGACAACGAGACGATGCGCGAGGCGGTCAAGCTCATCGGCGGGCGCGCACAGACCGAATGCTCGGGCAATGTCACAGCGGATCGCCTGCTGGAGATTGCCGACATCGGCGTGGACTTTGTATCGTCCGGCGCGCTGACCTACGCGTCTCCGGCCATGGATATCTCGCTGAAAAACTTAACGGCGATCTGACAGCCAGACAACTTGATACACTGAAGAGCCTGCATTCACAACGATTGCAGGCTCTTTTTATGCCCTCTCGCACGCTTTTACACCGTGCGCGCCGCACACGCCCAGAAAAACCGCGGCGGAGAGCAGATTGCTGCACAGATGCACCATTGCAATACTGAGCGCGTCCGCTGGCATATCGCGTACCGCCTGCGGCAGCAGCAGCCACAGCGGCAGCAGAACCGCCGCGCCGCCGACGTTATACCACAGGTGCAGCAGCGCTGTGTGCCGCGCCTGCTCCCCTGCCCCAACAGCGGACAGCAGCGCGGTCGAACACGTGCCGATATTTTGTCCGAGAATGACTGGAACCGCCGTGCCCAGCGGCAGCATAGCGGAGGCGGACAGCGTTTGCAGCAGCGCAATGCCGGCAGACGAGCTTTGCAGCAGAACGGCGAGCAGGATGCCCGCCAGAAACCCGATGCACGGCGTACCGCTCGCCATCAGCAAAGCATGAACGGCAGGCAGGCTCGATAACGGCTCGAGCGCAAGCTGCATGTGCTGAAGGCCGGTCAGCACGCAAAACAGGCCGATGCCGATGCGGCAGACGGCGCGGTGCCTGCGAGCCGTCAGCAGCGCACAGAGCGGGACAATCCGCCACAGGACGGACAGCGTGCGTCCCGCGCCGCGCAGCCCGAGTGCCACCAGAAACGCCGTCGAGCACGTGCCGATGTTTGCGCCCGCGACAAAGCCGGCTGTCTGCACCGCCGTGAGCGCGCCGCCGGAGGACAGTCCGACCAGCATGACGGTCACTGCGGACGAGCTTTGTACAACCGCTGTGATGACGCCGCTGAAAAGCACAGCGCGCGGCAGCGAGCCGGCTGTCTGTGCCAAAAGCCGCTGCAGTCGTCCATGCGCGCACCGCTGCAGCCCGCTGCACAGCAGCCGCATGCCGCCCAAAAATAGCAGCAGTGCGGCGGCAAGTCGCAGAACATGTGATCCGATCATCGCATTACCCGCCTTCCTTGAAAATTTTTCAAAAAGCACGCCGCGTTTCGCGCACACTCGCACACCGTCCATGGCATGCTAAAGCTGAATCGAACGCACAATACCGGTTCAAATTTTTTCGATGCAGGAGGTGAAAAAAACGGCAAATTCTGTTATACTGGTATCATCTGGAACGATCTCCGGGAAATTAAGCCGGCAGGTCGCGCAAAGCGAGCTTTACGCGCGCGCACTCGCCCGATTCGGCGGCATTATGCTGCTCGACGGCGGCTACGGCAGCGCGGAATCTCTCGCGCAGCGCACGGACGGCCTGTTGCTCTCCGGCGGCGGGGATATCCATCCTGCCTATTACGGGAAGCAGCGAACCGGACGGGATGCCAGCGTCGACAGCAGGCGCGACGAGCGCGAATGGGATCTGCTGCGACAATTTTGCGCGCATAACAAGCCGGTGTTCGGCATCTGCCGCGGCATTCAGCTGATCGATGTGTTTTTTGGCGGCACGCTGTTCCAGCGTCTTGGAACAGCATATGTGCACGAGAGCACCATTCATACCGTCATCACCGCACAGGACAGTCCGCTTCGACCGCTGCTGGGCAAGCGGCTCCCGGTCAACAGCTATCACCATCAGGCCATCCGCACACTGGGCGCGGGGCTGCGCGTCACGGCGGTGAGCGACGTGGACGGTGTGATCGAAGCGATCGACCATGAACGCCTGCCCATTATGGCGGTGCAATGGCACCCGGAACGCATGATCGACGGCCTGTGCTGTGACACGGACGCAGAAATGACACCGTTGTTTTCCGCATTTTTCTCCATGATCGCACCGTCATAATCAGAAAGGAATCCACCCATGCAGCAACGAATCCGCATTGTAAACCTCGAGGACGGCCGCCCAACTGTCGCGCAGGCGTTGTCCCGCCTGCAGCTGGAGCTGCGGCTGGCAAAAAGGCAGGGCGTCTGGGTGCTAAAGCTGATTCACGGCTTTGGTTCCACCGGAAACGGCGGGAAAATCCGTATCGCCGTGCGGCGCGAGCTGGATGCCATGCAGAACAGCCGCCGCATCGCGTTCTTTATCCCCGGCGAAAAGCTGACCATCTTTGAGGCGGATACGCGCGCGCTGCTGCAATGCTGCCCGGAATTTCGCCGCGACCGCGACATCGACCGGCACAACAACGGCATCACCGTCGTGGTTTTGCGGGAAAAGTAACCGATTACTGAGGCAATCCGTATCCCTGTACCCGGGAATCGCTTGCCTCATTTTTATATGCGGCCCGCCGCCGGCACGCGTTTCCTTTCCTTTACATTTCGTCTGTTTTTTGCTATCATAAAATGCAAAGAAATGAGGGATGAATTTATGAAAAAAATCATCATTCGTATCCTGCTCATCGTATGTGTAGGCGTGTTTGCTTTTTCCGGCTGGAAGCTATACTCCACCATGCGCGAATACGCGCTCGGCGAGGAGATCTATGAGGACGTGCTCGAGCGTTCTGTTACCGAGCAGCCGGACGACGCCAGGACACCCATCACCGTGGATTTCGACCAGCTGCGGAAGGAATGCCCGAATATCGTCGGCTGGATCTACTGCGCGGACACGCTCATCAATTATCCTGTCGTGCAGGGCGAGGACAATTCCTACTACCTCAAGCATGCCTACGACGGCACCAGCTCATCCAACGGCGCGATTTTTGTCAACTGCTACAATTCGCCCGGCTTTACCGACACCAATACCATCATCTATGGCCACAACATGAAAAATAACACCATGTTCGCCGGCCTTTCGGAATTTGCCGATCAGGCGTATTATCAGGCGCATCCGATTATCTGGCTTCTGACGCCGGAGCAGGACTATAAAATCCTGCTGTTCAGCGGTTATACCACCGACAACTATTCGGACGCGTACACCGTATTTGACGAGGCAGGCGCGGATTACGCTGCCTTTTTAAGCAGCCGTGTCGCACAGTCCGACTTCAAGGCGTCTGTCACCCCTGCCAGCACGCAGCGCATCGTCACGCTTTCCACCTGTACCTATTCATTTAAAAACGCACGCTACGTCATTCACGGCGTGCTCGAACCGATTGAGTAACCATGCAACCCTTTAAGCATTTTTTTCTACAGCACGGCAGCAGGCCGCTCAGCGCATTGCTCGTGCTGTCCCTGCTGTCCGGCTTAACCGGCTGCGGCGATGCGCCTGCGCCGGATACCACGGAGCAGTCTGCGGCGCCGTCCGCAGCCGAATCGAGCGGTCAGACCTATACCGCCCCCGAAATGGCGGTCTGCGTCTTTCATGCCGATCAGGCGGAGGGCAACGAAAGCGTCCGGCTTGACCTCTCCTCCACGGCCTATGGCTATGTTGCGGTCAGCGCGACCACAGCCGAACGGCTGAAATTCCAGACGCTGTGCGGCGAATATACCTATACCTATGACATCGCGAACGACGGCACGGTTTCCTACTTCCCGCTGCAATGCGGCGACGGCGACTATCAGTTCCGCGTCATGAAAAATGTGACCGGCACAAAATACGCCGTACTATACGATACGCGCGCCTCGGTCACGCTCGCCGACCCGTTCCAGCCGTTCATCCGGCCCAATGATTATGTCAATTATGACGCTGACTCTGCCTGCGTCAAGCAGGCGCAGGCGCTTGCGGCAGATGCGTCTACCGCGCTCGATGTCGTCAGCGCCGTATACGACTACGTCTGTGAATCCATCTCCTATGATCAGGAAAAGGCGCAAAACGTCCAGACCGGCTATATTCCAAACATTGACGAAACGCTGTCGAGCGGCAAGGGCATCTGCTTCGATTACGCCTCGCTCGTCGCGGCGATGCTGCGCAGTCAGGGCATTCCCACCAAGGTCATCTTCGGCTATGTCTCGCCTAACGATCTGTACCACGCGTGGAACATGTTCTACACCGAGGAAACCGGCTGGGTCACCGTCGACTATCAGGTGACCGGAAACAGCTGGCAGCGGCTGGATCTGACGTTCTCCGCCAACGGCTCGGACGACACGTTTATCGGAAACGGCGAAAATTACACCGATGTATATATCTATTAGAAAAGCAGGTGAAACCACATATGAGACATACCAAATTAGACAGTCTGGGCGTCAGCGCGTTTTGCGAAAGCATGGCGATGATGGTTCAGGCGGGTATCCAGACCTTTGAGGCGGTGTCGCTGCTCCGGCAGGATGAACGCCGCGGCGGCGAGCTGGAGCAAGCGCTTGCGCACATGCAGCCGCAGATGGAGCAGGGCATGCGCTTGTCCGACGCGATGGCGTCCGCCGGCGCGTTTCCCGACTACGCCGTCAAAATGATCGCGGCGGGCGAGGACGCCGGGCGGCTGGAGGACGTGCTGTTTCGTCTGGCTTCCTATTATGCGGAGCAGAAAACCGTGACGGAAAAGCTCAAATCCTCCGTCACCTATCCGGCCGTCATGCTGCTTTTGATCGTCGCGGTGCTGGCTGTGCTGCTCACAATGGTACTGCCCGCCTTCACCGGCGTGTACAACAGCATGACCGGCAGTCTGGCCGCCTCATCGTATGGATATATCCGCTGGGCGTATGGCTTTTGCTGGGTCGCGCTCGTTCTCATGCTGGCGCTCGCCGCAGCGCTGCTCATCGGGTTGCTGCTGTGGAACGGCAAGCGCCGCGCGGCTGTCGAACGCGCGCTGCACAAAATCCCTGTCTGCGCCGGAATTTTGGACACAATGGGCCTGTTTCGGTTTACCTCCGCGCTGGCGACCTTCCTCTCCTGCGGCACACCGCAGGATCTGGCGGTTATGCAGAGCGCCGAGATGACGCAGTGCCCGCCGATTGAAAAGAAGCTGGAGGGCTGCGTTTCCCGCATGGAGCAGGGACATGGCATCGCGCAGGCGGCGTATGATGAGCAGCTGTTTGAGCCGGTGTACGGCAGAATGCTTCTGGCGGGCGACCGCAGCGGCAATATGGACGCGGTGCTGCAGCGTCTGATCAAGCTGCTGGAGGAGCACTGCACCGAGCAGGTCGACCGGCTGGTCGGCGTCATCGACCCGCTGCTCTCCGGCGTGCTGATGGTGACCGTCGGGCTGTCGCTCATCAGCGTCATGCTGCCGCTCATCGGTATGATGAGCTCGATCGGCTGAGGTGATCCAGCATGTACATTGATAAAAAACGGGCGCGCTGGCCATATGTCGCCGGCATTTTGGCCGCGCTCATCATTGTAATTGCCATCCTTGCGGCGCGCAGGGCCTCCGCACCGGCGCTTGCGCAGACGAGCGCGGACGCCGTTCAGCAGGCCATCGCGCGCAGCGCGCTGCAATGCTATGTCGTCGAGGGCGTCTATCCGCCCAGCCTCGATTATCTGGAGCAGCGCTACGGCCTGCGCATCAATACTGCGGATTATTATGTCACCTATGACAGCTTTGCATCCAATCTGCCGCCCGATGTGCGGGTGATTGAAAAATCCAAGTAAAGGAGCGTCCGAGATATGAAGCAACAATCGTTTCGCACAGGGTTTTATACCATCGGCATTGCGGCGCTCTTTCTGGTCGGCTTTCTGCTGCTCGTGCTGTTTGGCGCGCGCAGCTACCAAAATACCGTCGAGGTGCAGACGTGCAACAACGACACGCGCGCGCTGCTCTCCTACGTCTCCGCACGCGTGCGCGCAGGCGACAGCACGGACGCAGTACACATCGCAGGCAGCGCATACGGCGACCTGCTGACCATTGCGGACACCGACGGATATGAGACGCGCATTTACCTGTATGACGGCGCGCTGATGGAGGAATATGCCGCGGCCGACGCGCCGCTCGCACCGGAGACGGCGCAGACCATCGGCAGCACGCGTACCTTTTCCATCACCGAGGAGGGCGCGCGCCTGCTCGTGACAACCGACGCCGGAACCGTCTGCATCCGTCTGCGCAGTGAAGGAGGCCTTTCATGAAGCAGCGACATTCCATGACAGCCTTTTTTCTCGAGGCTCTGCTGCTCATCGGCATCTTTATCTCGATCATCCTGCTGCTGACGCGGATCTTCGCCGCGTCCAGACTGGAAAGCGACGAGGCGTATGAGCTGACGCGTGCGGTCTGTCTCGCCTCCAACGCGGCGGAGGAGGCCGCCGATGCGCGTGACGCGTCCGAGCTGTGCGAGAGACTCAACGCGCAGAACAACGCCGCATTAGACGACGATACCATAACGGCAGCCTATGCTTACGATCTGACGCCGCAGGCGGACGGCCCGCTGCGCGTTTCCATCGCGTGGGAGCCGGAGGACGAGGCCGCGGACACGCTGGTGCACTGTACCGTCACCGTCACGCGCAGTGCGGACGGCGCGCAGCTCTATCAGCTGGAAACGGCGGTTTATGTGGAGGAGGACGCATCATGAAGCACATTCCGATTCGGCTGGGGCCGATCTCTCTGGTCCTGACCGTCATCACCGTCAGCATGGCGATGCTGTCCATTCTGACCCTTTCCACCGCGCAGGCCGATCTCCGTCTGGCGGAAACCTACGCCGACACGGTGCGCGAGCAATACGCGCGCGAGGCGGAGGGTCAGGCATTTGTGCGCGATGCACACCGCGCGGCCGCCTCCGGCGCGCCGCTCGCCGCGTTATCCGACGAGCAGACAACGTCCGGCCTATTGCAGAAAACCATCACATCCGACCGCGCCGCGCTGGTCATCCAGCTGCGCGCCGATGACCTGCGCATCGTCAGCTGGCGCACCGTGACCAACTGGGAGGCGGACAACGATCCGGGCCAATTGTGGGACGGCGAATAGAGGAGGCTTTTTCATGACAATCGAAGAAATTCTCAAACAGGCGATCGATATCGACGTCTCGGATATTTTTCTCATCGCCGGCCTGCCGGTAACCTTCAAGCACCACGGGCGCCAGCTGCGGCAGGAGAGCGAACGGCTCAAGCCGGACGATACGCACCGCCTGATTGAAGAAATCTATAAAGTCAGCGGTCGCAGTCTGCATCGTCCGATGGATTCCTGCAACGACGATGATTTTTCCTTTGCCCTTCACGGGTTGGGACGCTTCCGCGTCAACATCTTCCGGCAGCGCGGCTCACTGGCCGCCGTCATCCGCGTGATCCATTTCGGCCTGCCCGACCCGCAAAAGCTGGGCATACCGGAAAACGTGCTGTCGCTTGCGGACAACCAGAAGGGGCTGGTTCTGGTCGTCGGCGCGGCCGGCAGCGGCAAATCCACCACGCTCGCCTGCATGGTCAACCGCATCAATCGCAGCCGTGACTGCCACATCATCACGCTGGAGGATCCGATCGAATATGTCCACCGCCATGACCGCGCGATTGTTTCACAGCGCGAGGTGACGATCGACACGCCGAGCTATTTATCCGCCCTGCGCTCTGCGCTGCGCGAAAGCCCCGACGTCATCCTGCTCGGTGAAATGCGCGATTACGACACGATCTCCGCCGCCGTCACCGCCGCGGAGACCGGCGTTCTGCTGTTCAGCACACTGCACACCAGCAGCGCGGCTAACACCATCGGGCGCATCGTCGATGTGTTCCCGGCAAACCAGCAGCAGCAGATCAAAATCCAGCTCGCCCAGATTCTAAAGGGCGTCATCTGCCAGCAGCTTGTGCCGACGACCGACGGCAGGCTGGTGCCGGTATTTGAGGTCATGAAAAACACAGCGGCCATCCAAAATATGATCCGCGAGGACAAGCTGCACCAGCTGGAATCCGCGCTGATGTCTGGCGCAGCAGACGGCATGTGCACGATGGACAACAGCCTAATGCAGCTGTACCGCGACGGCGCCATCACAAAGGATACCGCGCTGCTCTACTGCATCCACTATGAGACGATGGTCAAGCGAATCGGGCGGTAATAATCAATCCATTATCAGAACAGGGCGGTACGGGCTTCAGCTGAAGTCCCATACCGCCTTTTGCTGTCGGGAACGCCGCGCTGCACGGACGCTTTTTCCACAAAGCTCCATTCCGTCTGCGCGTATTCTGCCGGCGCATGTCAAATTTCTTCCCCCGTATTGCCAATCTTTGGTTGCAATTTGCCACAAATTCGCTTACAATAAAGAAAATACTGAATGGAGGTGTTACCATGCTGCTTGTCGGTAACGGACGCCTGATCACACGCGACCCCGCCAATCCCTATCTGCGTGACGGCGCGGTGGCGGTAGAAGGACGCACGATCAAAGAGGTCGGCGCATCCGGCGCGCTGCGCGCAAAATACCCGGATGCCGACTATCTGGACGCGAAGGGTGGCGTCATCATGCCCGCCTTTATCAACATGCACGAGCACATCTACAGCGCAATGGCGCGCGGCATGCAGGTAAAGGGCTATGACCCGCACGGCTTTCTGGATATTCTCGACGGCATGTGGTGGACGCTCGACCGCAATCTGACGCTGGAAAATACATATTACAGCGCCATGCTCACCTACATCGACTGCATCAAAAACGGCGTGACCACCATCTTTGACCACCACGCCAGCTTTGGCGCGATCTCCGGCAGTCTGTTCCGCATTGAGGAGGCCGCACGGCAGGCCGGGATCCGCTCCTGCCTGTGCTACGAGATCTCCGACCGCGACGGCGCGGACAAATGCCGCGACGCCATTCGCGAAAACGTCGACTTTATCCGGCACGCCCGCGCGGATGACAGCGATATGATCGCGGGCATGATGGGCATGCACGCGAGCTTTACGCTGAGCGATGAAACGCTGGATGCCTGCGCCGCGCAGCTTCCGCCGGACACCGGCTATCACATCCATGTTGCGGAGGGCATCGAGGATCTGTACGACTGTCTGGACAAGCATCACACGCGCATTATCGACCGCCTGATGAATTTTGACATGCTGGGCGAAAAAACGCTGTGCGCGCACTGCATCTACATCAACGACCATGAGATGGATCTGCTGCGGCACACAGGCACGATGGTCGTGCACAATCCGGAGTCCAACATGGGCAACGCCTGCGGCTGCCCGCCCACGATGAAGCTGTATCACAAGGGCATCCTGACCGGTCTGGGCACGGACGGCTATACGCACGACATGCTCGAATCGTACAAGGTCGCAAATATTTTGCACAAGCACAACCTGCATGACAGCCAGGCGGCGTGGAGCGAGGTGCCCGATATGCTGTTTTACGGCAACGCAAAAATGGCAAACCGGTACTTTAAGCAGCCGCTCGGTGTCCTGCGCCCGGGCGCGAGCGCAGACATCATCGTCACGGACTACCAGCCCATCACGCCGATGGACGCGGACAACTGCAACAGCCATATCCTGTTCGGCATGAACGGGCGCAGCGTCGTCACGACCATCGCCGCCGGAAACATGCTCATGCGTGAGCGCCAGCTGACGCAGCTGGATGAAGAAAAGCTGCTCGCCGATGCACGTCAGTCCGCCCGCGCGCTGTGGGCGCGCATCAACGCCGCCCGCGCCTGACATCAGACCGTGCTGCCGCTTCGCAATTCCTTCGTTTTTTATCCAATATCCGTCTGCAAGTGAAGCATTCTTCCCTTCCCTGCGTTTTCTGTATGCAAGCCTTTCTATGCACAAAAACGAAAAATTTTGTTGACGGACTGCGTATCCTGTGTTATAATTTTCACAAGAAAAAACGATAGGACATTGTTCAACGGAGAGTAGCCATGCAGCCTTCTGCATTTCGACTACTCTTTTGTTTTCCTGCACGGTGCTCCATCAATTTTTCCCCGTCCGCCACAAAAAAAGGAGTGAATCAAAGTGAGCAAAGAAACCAAATCTCCCGAACTGGGCTCGCCGTATACCTTTTATGGCAAGCTCCCGCTCAAGCAAGCTATTCCGCTTGGCCTACAGCATGTCATGGCTATGTTTGTGGGCAATCTGACCCCGCTTATCATCATCATGGGCGCGTGCGGCCTGACCGCTGACGCCGGCTTCGGTGACCTGCGCACCGCGCTGCTGCAAAATGCGATGACCATCGCGGGAGTTGTCACACTGATCCAGCTGTTTTCCATCGGGCCATGCGGCGGCAAGGTGCCGATCATCATGGGCACCTCGTCCGGTTTTCTCGGCGTGTTCCAGAGCGTTGTGGCAACAATGGGCGCGGGCGTCGTCTCCTATGGCGCGATCATGGCGGCCAGCCTGATCGGCGGCCTGTTTGAGGGTGTCCTCGGCTTTTGTCTCAAGCCGCTTCGCCGCTTCTTCCCGCCGGTTGTCACGGGCTGCGTGGTCATGTCCATCGGCCTGTCGCTCATCTCCGTTGGCATCAACTACCTCTGCGGCGGCAGCGGTGTCAGCGACTATGGCTCCGTGCAAAACATCTTTGTCGGTCTGATCGTCCTGCTGGTCATCCTCGTCCTCAAGCATTTTACCAATCCGAAGGGCATGATCAGCACCTCTTCTATCCTCATCGGCATTCTGGTTGGCTACGTCGTGTGCATTATCATGACGCTTGTCCTTCCAAACACCGGTGTCAATGCCGACGGCGTCGAGTATACCTATGCATGGGTCGTCAAGTTTGAGCAGGTCAGGAATGCGGCATGGCTGTCCCTGCCAAGCTTCGTTGGCATGGGCAAGCTGTCCGACATCCATTTTGTATTTGACGCGCAGGCGATCATTCCGATCTGCATTATGTTCATCGTCACGGCTGTTGAGACGGTCGGTGACATCTCCGCCTGCATCGAGGGCGGCATGAACCGTGAGGCAACCGATTCTGAGCTGTCGGGCGGCGTCATCTGCGACGGCCTCGGCTCAACGCTCGCCTCCATATTCGGCGTACTGCCCAACACCTCGTTCTCACAGAATGTCGGTCTGGTTTCCATGACCAAGGTCGTCAACCGCATGGCGCTGACCTGCGGCGCAATTTTCCTGATTCTGTGCGGCCTGTGCCCCAAGATCGGCGCATGCGTTTCCATCATGCCGCAGCCGGTACTCGGCGGCGCGGCTGTCATGATGTTCGCCTCCATCCTGGTCTCCGGCATTCAGCTGGTTACCCGCGAGGCGATCACAGCGCGCGAGATCACCATTATCTCGGTCGCGCTCGGCCTGGGCTACGGTCTCGGCTCCACGGCCGGTGCAACCGGCCAGCTGCCGTACTATTTACAGCTGATCTTCGGCGGATCCGGCATTGTCCCTGCGGCATTCGCTGCGATCATTCTCAATGTTGTGCTGCCGAAGGAGGATGCGGGCAAGAAGGACAAACAAACCGTATGACATGCATATCTACGCGCAGCATGCACGCTGATATGGCATGACATCCACACAACTGTGGCAGGGACGCACGCTGTGTGTCCCTGCCCTTTTTCTAGTAGGAGAGAGGCTTTCATATGAAAACATTGTTATTCGGCGGAACGGCTGTGACACCGGAAGGTGCGAAACGCGCGGATATCCTGATCGACGGGGAGACCATCGCCGCCATCGGTGATGGTCTGGACGCACCGGAGGCACAGCGCGTCGATGTGACCGGAAAGCTGCTGTTTCCCGGCTTTATCGACGGACATACCCATATGGATCTGGCTGTCGCCGGTACAGTGACAGCGGACGACTTTGAAACCGGCACACAGGCCGCCATTGCGGGCGGCACGACGACCATTGTGGATTTCGGCACGCAGTACAAGGGCGAAACGCTGCAGCAGGGCCTGGACAACTGGCACCGCAAGGCGGACGGCAAATGCAGCTGTGACTACGGCTTTCACATGTCGATTGCAGACTGGAACGCGCAGGCGCGCGCGCAGCTGCCGTCGATGTTCGAGCAGGGCGTCAGCACGTTCAAGCTGTACATGACCTATGACGATATGATGATCGGTGACCGTGCGATCTTTGAGGTTGTGCGTACGCTTGCCCCGATGGGCGGCATCTGCGGTGTACACTGCGAGCACAACGAGGTAATTCAGGCATTGCGGCAACTGGAGGCGGCAAAGCCGGACGCGGGACCGCATTCGCACGCGGTCAGCCGTCCAGCCGCGCTGGAAGCGGAGGCGATCAGCCGTCTGCTGCGCATCTGTCAGGTCGCGCACGCGCCGGTTTGGATCGTTCATCTGTCCACCAAGGAGGGTCTGGATGAGGTGCGCCGTGCACGCGCGCGCGGCCAGCAGGTCATCGTGGAAACCTGTCCGCAGTATCTGCTGATGGAGGACAGCCTGCTCTCCCGTCCGGACGGCGACAAATTCATCTGCGCGCCGCCTCTGCGCACCCCCGCCGACCAGCAAGCGCTATGGGACGCGCTGGCGGCAGATGAGATCCAGATTATCTCGACCGACCACTGCTCATTTACAACCGAGCAGAAAAAGCTGGGCAAGGACGATTTTCGCAAAATTCCCGGCGGGCTTCCCGGCGTGGAGACGCGCGGCACGCTGCTGTACACGTTCGGTGTCGCTGAGGGCCGCATTTCGCTGCGCGATATGAGCCGCCTGCTCAGTGAAAATCCCGCCAAGCTATTCGGCCTATATCCCAAAAAAGGCGTGCTCGCCGTCGGTGCGGATGCGGATATCGTTGTGCTCGACCCCAACCGCCCGTCTATCATCTCCGTGCAGACGCACCACAGCGCGGCGGATTATGAACCGCTGGAGGGCACCCCGCTCGCCTGCACCATTGACCGCGTCTATCTGCGCGGCGTCTGCACCGTTCGGGACAATGCGTGCATCTCCGGCAAAATCGGACGCTATGTTCCCCGCGCACGCCCCCTGCTGGACGCGCTGTGATATGGGATTGCGCCGTTCTTCTCTAAATAATTTTGATACCCTAATTTTTATTTTGCACGTGCATTGCATATTACTGTCTGGCATGTTACAATAAAGAAAGCATGTAAAACTAACCAACCGCACATGCTAACACAAACCCAATTTTGGAGGAATTTGCACAATGATAGATCTGACCCGCAACGAAGCATCGCTTGCACGTAATATTGAAAATGCAAGGCAAAACAATATTATCATTCCGACGATTGCGCAGATGCAGCACCCTGAAACGATCCCCCAGGCCATTCAGCACAAGCTGACACAGGTCGGCCTGTGGGATGTCAACCCGCTCAATCTGTTCCGTATCACGTGGAAAAACCAACCGACCGAATACGGCGGCACGTTTCAGGCTGTTCCCAATTACATTGAGCTTCCGCCGCAGCTGACCGGCGTGCCGTGCCGCATCATTGCAATGGTCGGCAAATGGTTCCCGACGGGCTGCCATAAGGTCGGCGCATCGTTTGGATGCCTTGCGCCGCGTCTGGTGACCGGTCAGTTTGACGTGCAAAAGCACAAGGCGGTCTGGCCGTCCACCGGCAACTACTGCCGCGGCGGTGCATTCAACTCCAAGCTGCTGGGCGCACAGGGCGTCGCCATCCTGCCGGCGGAAATGAGTCAGGAGCGATTTGACTGGCTGCATTCCATCGGCGCGGAGGTCATCGCGACTCCCGGCTGTGAATCCAACGTCAAGGAGATTTTTGACAAGACAAACGAGCTGAAACGCGACCCGCAGTACATGATCTTCAATCAGTTTGAGGAGATGGGCAATCCGCTGTGGCATTACAACGTCACAGGCAACGCGCTGGCGGACGTCTATGAGGCCGTCAAGCGTCCGGGCGACCGCTTTGCGGGCGCGTGCTTCACCTCCGGCTCCGCCGGTACGATGTCCACCGGCGACCGTCTCAAGGAGCTGTATCCGCAGCTCAAGCTG
>CAZEMM010000017.1:0-32642 GCA_964513445.1 uncultured Butyricicoccus sp.
GCATCCAGTCCAGACGCTGGCAGGACAAAAACGGAAATAACCGCACATCCATCGAAGTCGTTGCGGATGAGGTACAGTTCGGCGAAACCAAAAAGGCGCGTGCCGCAAATTCGGGATTTCAAAGCAATTCCGGATATCAGGCGAACAATTATGGCGCGCCGGAGGGCGGCTACAACAGCACCTATGGTGCGACGCAGCAGACCAACCCTACCCCGAGCTTTGATATGCCGGTAGGCGACTCGGATTTCAGTGAGATTTCCGATGATGACGGCGAGGTTCCGTTCTGATTACCGAATGAGGAGGTTATGACAATGGCTGAAGAAAAAAGAGAGTATCGTCCCAACCGCGGCGGTCGCCGCCGCAGAAAGGTTTGCTCTTTCTGTGTAGACAAGGTTGAGTCGATTGATTATAAGGACGTAGCAAAGCTGAAGAGATACATGTCCGAGCGTGGTAAGATTCTGCCGCGCCGCATGACCGGCACCTGTGCAAAGCATCAGCGCCAGCTGACAGAGGCTATTAAGCGTGCGCGTCATATCGCTCTGCTGCCTTACACTGCGGAGTAATTGATAGAAAATTGATAAATATAGGATACCAAGAGGGACGCATCGCGCAGATGCGTCCTTTTTTGTGCTGTCGTTGCGTGCATATATCGTTTATAACTTGCACAAAATCCTTGCAAAAAACCGGACTCCATCAGCCTTGCTGTCCCTCTGTGTTATACATTATAATATAAACAAAATATCTAAGAAAGCGAAAGGAGACGCGGGAGCATGGCTATTTTATATATCAACGCCCGATGCAGACAGATTTTAGGGATTTTACTCAATCAAACGCAATACATGACAATTGACCAGCTCGCGAAGCGTTTGAATATCTCAAAACGAAGCGCCTATTATGACATCTGTAAAATTAACGTCTGGTTAGAGCAAATGCACGTTCATCCTCTGGAGGTGGAACGTGGTCACGGGTTGTTTATTCCAAAGGAAGATCGCAGCTGCATTGAGACCTTTTTGGCGGCTCCCAGTGAAAAGGATGTTTACATTTTTTCTCCGGAGGAACGCGTCAAGCTGATTATTTTGCAAATTATTCAATCCGAGGAGCCTGTTTTTATGGAACAGCTGATGGCCTGCTGTGATGTCAGCCGCAGCACGATATTCAGTGATCTCAAGGAAATTACCGCACAGCTCAAGCACTATGACCTAAATCTGCTCTATCAGCCTAAAACCGGATATGTGATCGAAGGCGATCCCATTCGCATCCGCGCTCTGTTCATCCTGTATTTCAGAGAGCTGTTACCGCTGTATCAGAGCGGGCTGCTGCGGGCATTTCAGCAGGAACCGATTGACACGTATTATACCAAGCTCAAGCAGCTGGAGGGTGAACTGGAAAGTAATTATGTGGATGGTATTCTTCTGTCCATCGCAGCAGTAATTCCGCTCGCCTATCGGCACGAACACCCGTTTTCCTTCCCCGGCCTCAATATCGAACAGCTCAAGCAAACACATGAATTTCAGCTGGTCTGCAAATATTTCCCTGATCTAATTGAGGATGAAACAATCTATCTCACGCTGCACCTGCTAGGTTCCCGCACCACCGCGATACCGCAGAACATTCTGGAAGATGTGTTTTATCAAAACATCGCGGATATCGTGACCGCGCTGGTTTCGGAATTTGAACGGGTCGCCTGCGTCAACTTTGACGACAGAGCGTCGTTGGAACGCGCGCTGTACGCGCACCTCAAAACCTCGATCTATCGCTACCAATTCGGTGTGCAGATCGGCGATTTACTGTGTGATGACATCAAGCAGGAATATCCGGAGCTGTTCAGCATTACAAAAATTGCAGCCAAGCGGCTGGAACAGACGATGGAGCTTCCCATTCCGGATGAAGAAGTTGCCTTCCTCGCACTGCATTTCGGCGCGTTTTTGAAAATCGCGGAGACGGACAACGAGCATCTGCGCATTTTGATCGTATGCGTCAACGGCATTTCCACCGGCAATATGATTAAGCGTGAGGTACAAAAGCTTCTCCCCTATGCGGAGATCGTCGATGTTGTCGCGGCGGTGGATGTGCACAACGCGCAGAATATCTGCAATCTGATTATTTCCACCATTAAAATCAACAGCGTTGTCCCATCCATTACGGTACATCCGGTATTGACCGCCTTTGACCGCGCTTCTATTCTCAACCACCGCGTCGTCGTGCCCAAGCGCTCAATCGTAAAACGTGATGCACTGTTTCAAACGGTCAAAAAATATGTCGACCCATCCAATTATGAAGCGCTGCTCGCGGATCTCAGCGCATGTCTGTCAGGAGAGGAGATATTTCAGCCCTCAGATATAAAAGCCGACTGCGGTCTGCTACACGTGCTCAACGCAAGCCGTGTATGCATATTGGATGAAGCCAAATCATGGCAGGATGCCATTCGCGCAGCGGGAAAATGCCTGCTTGACAGCGGCAGCGTGCAAAAACGATATCTGGATACCATCATTTCACATCTGCATTATTATGGTCCATATATGTTTTTGACAGAGGATGTGATCCTTGCGCACGCAAAGCCGGAGGATGGCGTCAACTGTCTGGATTTATCGCTGGCAATCTTTCAAAAGCCGGTGCGGTTTTCCGCGCAGCGACATGCCAAATTGATATTTGTTCTCGCCGCAGAGGATCAGGAAAAGCATTTAAAAATTCTGCAGGATATATTGGAGCTTATCAGCAATCCGGAGTCCATCCAGCTGTTGGCTGCCTGCGACCACGTGGACAAGGTCTTGCTGCTGATTCGCTCGATGCTGCATCAGGAAACCTCATAAGCTTGAATGCCACCACCCTTTACCGTGACAGCCTCTGGCGCAGAGATATTTCAACCGTCCAGTCGATTGCACGGACAATATACATTTTCCAAACTTCCATTTTCACCGCGCCAATGATACACTAAAATCACAAAAGGTGATCGCCTAACACATCAACCTGTCGCGGCACACGCGGAGCGCAAACCGGTTGCTCTTCTGCCTACCGTGACAATGTAAAAATTCGCAAAGGAGGGACAATCCAATGGATTTACTAAAACGAGAAAATGTTCAGATTCTGCAAACGGCAAACGATTGGCAGGATGCCATCTATCAGGCCGTCCGCCCGCTGGAGCAGCATGGATACGTTGACGCGCGCTATAAAGATGAAATCATTTCCAATGTAAATAAATTAGGACCGTATTTCATTGTCGCAGAACACATCGCCATGCCGCATGCCCGTCCGGAGCAGGGCGCGATTCAAACACAGATCAGCGTGACTCTATTCCGCGAAGACATCTGCTTTGGCGATGCGGATTCAACCGCCCGTCTGTTTGTAACGCTGTGCGCAAAGGACGCGGACAGCCATCTAAACGCCCTGATGGAAATCTCTGCGCTGCTTTCTGATGATGACACCGTTGCAAATATTCTTGCATCGAAAGACGCGGATACTTTATTTTCATATTTTCAGTAATTCGGGAACATAGATATCCTAAGGCGAATAAAAAATTATCTTTAAAAGAATCAGAAAAAGGGAGAAATTGATATGTTAGGCATTCTGAATTTTATTCAGCAGGTCTTGTCAACACCTGCTATTTTCGTTGGCCTGATCGCTCTTTTGGGCCTGCTGCTGCAAAGGAAGGACGTACAGACCTGCATTTCCGGCACCGTCAAGACAATTTTAGGCTTTATCGTGCTCAATGCCGGCGCTGACGTTGTACAGCAATCCATCATACCATTTGGCGATCTGTTCCAGATGGCCTTCGGTGTCGAAGGCGTTGTTCCAAATAACGAGGCCATCACCTCGCTGGCACTCAGCCAGTTCGCCGTCCAGACCGCATCCATCTTTGCTCTGGGCATGGTATTCAATATTATTCTGGCTCGTTTTTCCAAGCTCAAATACATTTTTCTGACTGGCCATCACGCGCTGTACATGTCCTGTTTGATCGCCGTTATTCTCTCGATCAGCAACATGCAAGGCCTTCAGCTGATCGTAACCGGCGCGCTGCTGCTGGGCTTCGTTATGTCCATCTTTCCTGCCCTCATGCAGCCGACCATCAACGAGATCACGGGTGATGATTCGCTGGCATTGGGTCACTTCGGCAGCGGCTGCTACTGGCTGAGCGCGCAGATCGGCAAGCTGTTTGGTAAAAACAAAGACAAGGACGATTTTGTTACCACCGAGGATATCAACTTTCCCAAAACGTTGTCTTTCCTGCGTGAAAACACCATCTCTATCGCACTGGCTATGTTCCTCTGCTATATTGTAGTCGCAGGTGTCGCCGCATTTCATGTGCCGGAGGAGGCTGCCACAATCTTTGGCTCTGACAACTGGGTGCTGTTCTCCATCATCAAGTCGATCACATTTTCTGCCGGTATCTATATTGTACTGTCTGGCGTCCGCATGCTGATTAATGAGATCGTTCCGGCATTCAAGGGCATTTCCGAAAAGCTGGTCCCGAACGCAAAGCCGGCTCTGGACTGCCCGATCGTGTTCCCGTTCGCACCGAACGCGGTTCTGATTGGATTCTTCTGCTCCTTCGTCGGCGGCATTCTCGCAATGGTAATCCTCGCCCTCATGGGCAATGCCAATCTCGTTGTCCCGATTATTCTTCCGGGCGCGGTTCTGCACTTCTTCTGCGGCGCAACCGCAGGCGTTTGCGGCAACGCAAACGGCGGACTCAAGGGCTGTATCGCAGGCGCATTTGTCCACGGCGTTGTGGCGACCTTCCTGTGCGCAGGTCTGTATCCGGTTATGGGCGCCATGGGCTTTGCCAACACAACGTTCTCTGACACCGATTTTACGCTTGTTGGTATTATCTTCGGCAATCTGGCCAACATTGTCACCAACAATGTTTTGACCGTGATCGTCGTCATACTGTTCCTCCTCCCCATCGTCTACAACTACACGATCGGCAGAGCAAAGAACAAACAGTAATTGTCCCCATCATCAGTCAAACAAATAATTTTCAGGAGGTATAAAAAAATGATTAAAAAAATTCTCTGTTTCTGTGGCTCCGGTCTCGGCACGTCGTTCGTAATGGAAATGAATGCAAAGAAGGCGCTGAAGGCGCTTGGCATCGAAGGTGTCACCGTGGAGCACTCCACCATCGATGATGTCCATCCGGGCGCCGCTGACCTGTTCATCTGTGCGAAGGATCTGGTTCCAAACGCGGAAAAAGCAGGCAAGACAATCGGCCTGGAAAACATGGTTGCTCTGAAGGAAATTCAGCAAAAGCTGAAGCAGGCATTTGAGGAGGACAAATAATACCCGAACGCCTGACCACAAATCGCACCAATTTTAATAACAACCCAGCCTTTTCTAAAAGCGGCGAGATGTAGCTGATACACCTCGCCGCTTTTTAAGGAAAAAAGGAAAAACACATGACATCCAAGCCGCACTGTTGCGCAGCTACCGTCATGTGCCTTCGCTAGCAAAAAAGATAAAAGATATCGCACAAAAATGCGACTTCACAGAAGAATGAAGTGAAAATTAGATCTTCCGTTTGTCTTTCGACGATTAAGATTATAGCACCCCCAAAAAAGGATGGAAATATGAATTTTTCATGAAATACATACAAAAAGCGAGAAAAAAATATGTACAATATGCGCAGATTTGCACATCAAAAAATCAGATCCTGCAAAATAGTGCTCAAAGCCTGCGATATTCCGCAAATTTACCGAATATTTTGCAGAATTGCGACTTGTAAAATGCATTGAGTTCAGGAAATTTATGTGAAATCCGTCGGAATTTTGCTATGAATCAACGGAAAAAGCGGGAAAATCACGCAAAATACAGTGTGAGATTTACATAAAATGGGAATTCCCAGCAAAAATCTTCCCTGCTCAATGCGGCGGCAGCATCGGTATTGGGCATTTGGAACAACTGTCTGTGCGCGGGTAAATTGCGTTGGCCGGTATAAAATTCGATGAAAATGCCTATCTTATACTTTACAAACCACTTTTGGTGTGATATGATTCAGTAGTTAGAGCGTTGCCGGATACCGGCCGTCTCCCTATGCTTAGCAGTCTGGATACCGGATGCGTATGACCGTATCCATCACCTTGCGCCGCTGCCCAGCATATGGGAAAATTTCAAATTATTTTATGAGGTGTTTTTATGATCCGCAAAGAACAGAAAGCTGCTGTTATTGAAGCAAACCGTATGCACGAAACGGACACCGGTTCGCCGGAGGTTCAGATCGCAATCCTGACTGAGCGCATTGCGCAGCTCACCGAGCATCTGAAGGAGCACAAGCATGACAATCATTCCCGCCGCGGCCTGCTGAAGATGGTTGGCCAGCGTCGCAGCATGCTCGCTTATCTGCAGAAGAAGGACATCGAACGCTATAGAGCGATCATCAAGAAGCTCGGCCTGAGAAAGTAAAAACCAATGAAGAGGGGGCCAGGTGCGGTCTCCTCTTTCCCAGTTTATTCGGAAGGCACGGCAATTCCTTGAGCAGTTGAAGGACAAGCCCGAATGCATCGAGCATGCGCTTCAAGTGCTTATAGGACTGTCGTCTTTCCACATCAATTATGAAAAAAGGAGACAGTATTATGACTACGATTACGCACAAGTCGTTTGATGAGCATCGCGTGTTTGAGACGACGTTCGCGGGCCGTAAGCTGACCGTGGAGACCGGCAAGGTCGCTCAACTGGCCAATGGCGCGGCGCTGGTACGCTATGGCGACACCGTCGTGCTGGTCACCGCAACGGCATCCCCGAAGCCGCGCGACGGCATTGATTTCTTCCCGCTTTCAGTTGACTTCGAAGAGAAGCTGTACGCAGTAGGCCGCATACCGGGTTCGTTCATGCGCCGCGAGGGCAAGGCGAGCGAGCAGGCAACGATTGCCTCCCGCCAGATTGACCGACCGATGCGTCCGCTGTTCCCGAAGGATTTGCGCAACGATGTTTCCATCGTGTGCACCATCCTGGGCAACGATTACGACAACTCTCCGCAGGTCACTGCGCTCAACGGCGCTTCCATCGCGATTTCTATTTCGGATATTCCGTTTGACTACACTGTAGCCGGCGTGGATGTCGGCCTGGTAGACGGCGAATTTGTACTCAACCCGACGCTCGAGCAGCGCCAGAGAAGCCTGATGGACGTTACGGTCTGCGGCACGGCGGAAAAGATCGTCATGATCGAGGCCGGCGCAAAAGAAGTGCCGGAGGATCAGATGTTCGATGCGCTGATGTTCGCGCACGAGGAGATCAAGAAGATGTGCGCGTTTATCGATTCCATCAAGGCGGAAATCGGCAAGCCGAAGTTTGAGTATGAGCATCATGACATCGACCACGCGCTGTTTGACCAGATCGAGGCGTTTGCGCGCGATAAGGTCGAGGTTGCATTCGACACCGACGACAAGACAGTGCGCGACGCGCGCATGCAGGTCGTCCGCGAGGAGATCGACGCGTATCTCGGCGAAGAGATCGCGACGGAGCGCGCGGCGGAGATTTCCGAAATTGTGGACAAGCTGTGCAAGAAGGTCGTCCGCAAGTGGCTGACACAGGGCAAACGTGTCGACGGCCGCGGCATGGAAGAGGTTCGCCCGCTGGCCGCGCAGGTCGGCGTGCTGCCGCGCGCGCATGGTACCGGCCTGTTTACGCGCGGTCAGACACAGGTTCTGTCCGTCTGCACGCTGGGCACGATGTCGGATGCCCAGACGCTGGATACCATTTTTGAACAAAAGGAAAAACGTTACATTCATCATTATAACTTCCCGTCCTTCTCGGTCGGCGAAACCCGTCCGTCTCGCGGCCCGGGACGCCGTGAGATCGGCCACGGCGCGCTGGCGGAGCGCTCGCTGCTTCCTGTGCTGCCGCCGGTAGAGGAGTTCCCCTATGCAATCCGCGTCGTATCTGAGGTTTTGTCTTCCAATGGCTCGACCTCGCAGGGCTCGGTTTGCGGCTCAACGCTCGCGCTGATGGATGCGGGTGTTCCGATCACTGCGCCGGTAGCA
Source organism: uncultured Butyricicoccus sp. (assembly GCA_964513445.1). GTDB lineage: Bacteria > Bacillota > Clostridia > Oscillospirales > Butyricicoccaceae > Butyricicoccus_A. The sequence goes on from CAZEMM010000017.1 coordinate 7,971, forward strand.
GGCATTTCCTGCGGTCTGATTACGGATGACGGTCAGGAGACGACATTCACCGATATTCAGGGCGTTGAGGACTTTTATGGCGATATGGACTTTAAGGTGGCTGGTACCAAGAAGGGCATCACCGGCATTCAGGTCGATATCAAGGTGGACGGCCTGACGCCGAGCATCATCAAGGAAGCGTTCCGCAAGTGCCGTGACGCGCGCTATAGAATTTTGGATGAGGTCATGCTCAAGGCGATTGACAAGCCGCGCGCACAGCTGTCCGAGTGGGCGCCGAAAACGCTGACCATTCATATCAATCCGGACAAGATTCGCGACGTCATCGGCAAGGGCGGCTCGGTCATTCAGAAGATTACCGCAGAGTCCGGCGCGAAGGTCGATATCGAAGAGGACGGCACCGTGACCATCTCGTCCATCAACGGTTCAGACGGCGAAACAGCAAAGAAAATGATCGAGACCATCGTCAAGGATCCGGAGGTTGGCGATGTGTTCTACGGCAAGGTCGTCCGTCTGATGGGCTTTGGCGCGTTCGTACAGATCGCGCCGGGCAAGGACGGTCTGGTGCACATCTCCAAGCTGGAGAAGCGACGTGTTGAGCGCGTCGAGGACGTCGTCAAGGTCGGCGATATGTGCTGGGTCAAGGTTATTGAGATCGACGACAAGGGCCGTATCAACCTGTCCCGCAAGGACGTCAAGGAGGAGGAAAAGGTTCTGTAATCCTCCCGAATAATAGAGCGAAAGGCTGCATCCGCGACGGGTGCAGCCTTTTTGTGTGCGGTTGAAAGATATGCAGCCGCGTCTTCGCGAACGGTGCATCATTTTTTGGGGAGCAGGACAGTACCTTGTCACAGTTTGAAAAATTTGGTATACTCATTGTAACAAAGATAAGGAGGAAGTTTCCCTATGAAAAAGCTTCGGATTGGCGTTGTCGGTCTTGGCGATATCAGCCATGTATATCTGACAAACCTGAAAAAATACAGCGATTATGTGACGGTCGCGGCATGCGCCTCGCGATCACTGGAAAAGGCACAGCGCAAGGCAGCGGAATATGACATTCCCCGGGCGTATGCCAGTGCGGAGGAGTTGATCCGTGAAGCGGACGTTGACCTCATCCTCAACTTGACTACACCGGATATGCATTATCCGCTCAATAAGCTGGCACTGGAATGCGGTCGCCATGTCTATACAGAAAAGCCGCTGGCGTTTACCTATGCACAGGGAAAGGAACTGCTCGCGCTGGCGCAGTCGAAGCAGCTGCGCATCGGCTGTGCGCCGGACACATTTCTCGGTGCGCGCCTGCAAACCTGCCGTGATATTCTGGATTCCGGTACAATCGGTGAGGTAATCGGTGCGTCTGCGTTCGTTATTTATCATGGCTGCGAATCGTTCCATCCAAATCCGGCGTTCTATTACCACAAGGGCGCAGGTCCGCTGATGGACATCGGCCCCTATTATGTCACCGCGCTGCTGTCGCTGCTCGGCCCGGTACGCACATGCTGCGCCATGTCAAAGCGCACGTTTGATCAGCGTCCGATTTTGACGCAGCCGCATCAGGGTGCAATGATCGACGTCGAGGTGGATACATATACGACCGGTCTGATGCAATTTGCATCCGGCGCCATCGGAACGGCGATCTTCTCGTTTGACGTATGGGATTCCAACCTGCCGCGTATTGAGATTTATGGCACAAAGGGCACGCTGTGCATACCGGATATTGACCCGCTGGACGGCCCGAATATTTTTGGCGGTGATATTTGGATGCGGACAGAGGAAAATTATCGCTGGTATCAGCAGCCGCGCGATTGGCATGATGTCAAGCAGGATTGGATTCATGTCCCTGTAACACGTCCATTTGCATCCACCAGCCACGCGGAAAACAGCCGCGGCATCGGTCTGGTAGATATCGCGCTTGCAATTGCGGAAAACCGTCCGGCGCGCGCCAGCGGCGCAATGGCGCTGCATGCGCTTGAGATGATGGAAAAAATGCTGTCCGGCGCGAAAACACAGCAGTTCGGTGTGATGGAAACGACATTTATACGCCCTGAACCGCTGCCGGCGGATTTTCCGGTCCGATAATCACCGCAACCTCACGGTATGCGCAAATGGATGCTCTGCCACAGCGCAAAGCCTGCGGCGAGCGCGCCGCATTGCCGCAGCAGCTCCGTTTTGCTGTGCAGCAGGATCGCGGGCACCGGATCAAACGGGATGGGCAACGCGTTAAGAAACGGCGCAAGGAACGGTGCGAGCGCGAGATACAGTCCGGGCAGCGCGACGAGCAGCAGCGTCATGCAGCTGGAACCCCACCGGGACAGCTGGGATAAAAAGGCGGCGCAGACAGCGTAGACGATCAGCGTGATGAGGTACGTCGCGTCCGAATTGGTCAGGATGGACAGCGCGGCATAGCCGACCGTCGGGACAATGCAGTACAGCGCGTCCCAAATGAGTAGGCGGAAAAATCGCTGCATAAAATCAGTTCAGCTCCTTTGAATTTCGATAAAAAAAGTATACCGCGCGGCGGCACGAAATGCAAGCGCGGCGGCCTTTTGCAGGGGAAGCAAAATGTTCTGATAAAAAACGTATGGAAACAGTGGGACTTATCGACAGAATGTGCTATACTGGGTGAAGAGAATTTATCTCATTACAATGGAGAAAAGGTTATGTATGATAAGATCGTTTTGCCCAATGGTGTGCGAATCGTGATGGAACCCATTTCCGGCGTCCGTTCCGCATCCATTGGTATCTGGGTGCGCAACGGTTCCCGGCATGAACCGGAGGAACTGAGCGGAATTTCCCATTTTATCGAGCATATGATATTCAAAGGGACCGAGCAGCGCTCGGCACAGCATATTGCAATTGCAATGGATGCAATCGGCGGACAGGTGAATGCTTTTACAACAAAGGAATGCACCTGTTTTTACTTAAAAACATTGGACAAGCATTTACAGACCGGCGTAGAAATTTTAGCGGACATGTTTTTGCATTCCAGGTTTGACGATGCGGATATCGAGCTGGAACGCGGCGTCGTGCTGGAAGAAATTGATATGTATAAGGATTCACCGGAGGATGTTGCCACTGAAAAGATATTCGAATCGTGCTTTGCCGGCTCTGCGCTGGGGCGGCCGATTTTGGGACATAAAAGCACGCTGACTACCATGACGGGCGAGACGCTGCGCAGCTATGTCGCGGAATATTATCGTCCGGAAGATACGGTAGTCGCGCTGGCAGGCTCCTATACGCAGGATGATGTGGATTATATCTGCAAGATGTTTGTCGCGATGCAGGGAACGGGCAAAAATGTCATCCAGCCTGTGGACTATATTCCGAGCATCGTGACACACAGCAAGGACATCGAACAAAATCACATTTGTATCGGCTTTCCGGGTATTCCGATGTGTTCGGAGCAGCGGTATATCAACGCACTGATGGGCGCGATTTTAGGCGGCGGCATGGCCTCCCGCCTGTTTCAGACCATTCGTGAGAAAAATGGTCTGTGCTATTCCATCTATTCGTTTAATACCTCGCATGAGGATACCGGCGTGTTTGCCATTTATACCGCGCTGAGCAAGGAGACGGAGCAAAAAGCGATCCGACTGATTCGGGAAGAATGTATGCGTCTGGCGCAGGACGGTCCGGATCGCGCGGAACTGAGCCGCTGCCGGGAGCAGGCAAAGACCAACATGCTGCTCGGCCTGGAGAGCACCTCTGGACGTATGAACCAATTGGGACGCAGCGAGATGTTCTTTGGCCGCTCACTCGAGCTGGATGAGGTCGCCGCACTGTACGATGCCGTCACTGCGGACGATATTGCACATCTGGCACAGCAGATTTTTGATTTTGACCGCGCGTCGCTGTGCGCGGTCGGCCAGATCGAGGATTCCGAATATTATCAGACGCTGTTGAGAGGATAGCGAGACAGGCTTCTCCACATCGGAGAAGTCTGATTTTTCAGATGGATGGTGTGAAAATGAAACAATATATTATGGCAATCGACGCGGGCACGACAAGCGCGCGCTGTATTTTATTTGACCGAAGCGGAACGCCATGCGCATTGGCGCAAAAGGAGCTGCATGTTTCCTATCCACAGGACGGCTGGGTCGAACAGGACGCCGCAGAACTGTGGGAGACGCAGCTGGACGTCTGCCGTGCGGCAATGAAGCAGATTGATGCGGATGCGTCGCAGATCGCGGCAATCGGTATTTCCAATCAGCGCGAGACCACCATCGTGTGGGATAAGTCGACTGGAGAGCCGATCGCGCCGGCTATTGTCTGGCAGTGCCGCCGTACTGCGGAAATGGCAGAGGATTTACAGCGCCGCGGCTTGGAGCCGATGCTGCATGAGCGCACCGGACTGATTGTCGACGCCTATTTTTCCGCGACCAAGCTCAGCTGGATTTTGCAGCATGTGCCGGGCGCACGTGCGCGCGCGCAAAACGACCAGCTGCTGTTCGGCACGGTGGACAGCTGGCTCGTTTGGAAATTTACCGACGGCCAGCGACATGTCACCGATGTGTCTAACGCGGCACGTACCATGCTGTTTGACATCCATAAACGGCAGTGGGATGCGGACATCCTGCGTGAGCTGGATATTCCGGCCTGCATGCTGCCGGAGGTGGTCGCGTCCAGCGGCATTGTGGGCGAAACGCGACTGTTTGGCGGCTGCATCCCGATTGCGGGCATTGCGGGCGACCAGCAGGCAGCGCTATTCGGACAGACCTGCTTTTCGGCGGGCGAAGCGAAAAATACGTATGGTACCGGCTGCTTTTTGCTGATGAACACCGGCGAAACGCCGGTTAACAGTGAAAATGGCCTGCTGACCACAGTCGCATGGGAGCTGGACGGACGCATCACCTACGCGCTGGAGGGCTCGGTGTTTGTCGCGGGCGCGGCGATCCAATGGCTGCGCGATGATCTGGGACTGATCGACTGCGCGGCGCAATCTGAGGCAGTCGCGGCTTCTGTGCCGGATACCGGAGGCGTATATCTCGTGCCTGCGTTTACCGGACTGGGCGCGCCGTATTGGGATCCCTATGCGCGCGGCACGCTGATCGGCATGACCCGCGCGACCGGACGGGCGCACATTGTCCGTGCGGCGCTGGAATCGCTCGCCTATCAGACGGTGGATGTGTTGGACGTCATGGAGCATGATGCACAGCTTTGCCTGCGGTCGCTGCGTGTGGACGGCGGCGCGAGCGCGAACAATTTCCTCATGCAGTTTCAGGCGGATATCTCCGGCGTCTCGGTGGAACGACCGGCGTGCGTTGAGACAACGGCATTGGGCGCGGCGTTTTTGGCGGGGCTTGCCGTTGGCTATTGGGAAAGTCCTGCGGATATCCAGCGGCTGATTCAGCCGGAGCGCTGCTTTACACCGGAGCTCCAGCTTGAGACGCGCAAACGCTGGCTGGACGGCTGGCACAGGGCGGTCGAGCGCGCAATCGGATGGGCGATCACGGACTGAACGAATGTTCTGGAAAAAAACGCAAAAAATCGTTGACAACTTCGCAGTTTCTTGCTATACTAATCAAGCAGTCAAGAAATGCGCCAGTAGCTCAGCTGGATAGAGTGTTTGGCTACGAACCAAAAGGTCGGGGGTTCGAATCCCTTCTGGCGTACCAGAAACCGTTGATCTCGCGAGAGGTCAGCGGTTTTTGTTTTTCCCATGATAAAATCACCGGATGAACCGGCAGGTGTGACAGTACAGCTTTTTTCACTTTGATGCAGGAGGGACACAGCCTGCGCACGCGTGCCGCATATTTCCGGCGAAAACGCTGCTGCATCAACCGCAAGGGCTTGACTTCATTGCTTTTATGTGATAAAGTTAGCTTGTCCGTATAACTTTATTGCTTTTAATCATTGAAGTATCCTGCGGCAGTTTCACATGTATAGGGAGGATTTTTATGAAGTTAGTGGTATTGATTTTGTACTTTGCCGTGCTCATCGGTATTGGCCTGTATTGCAGACGGCATGCGACCGATGTCAACGGCTTTGTACTCGGCGGCCGCTCGGTCGGCCCGTGGCTCACCGCGTTTGCCTATGGCACATCCTATTTTTCCGCGGTTGTATTTGTCGGCTATGCCGGGCAGTTCGGCTGGAAATATGGCATTGCCTCCACGTGGATCGGCATTGGAAATGCGGTCATCGGCTCGCTGCTGGCATGGGTTGTCCTCGGCCGGCGCACCCGCATCATGACACAGCATTTGGATTCTGCGACCATGCCCGCCTTCTTCGGCACGCGCTTTAACAGCCCCTCGCTCAAGATTGGTGCATCTGCAATCGTATTTATTTTTCTCATTCCGTATACTGCGTCGCTGTACAATGGCCTGTCCCGTCTGTTTGGCATGGCGTTCAACATTGATTATACCGTATGTATTGTGCTGATGGCAGTGCTTACCGCAATCTACGTCATCGCGGGCGGCTATATGGCAACTGCGATCAATGATTTTATTCAAGGCATCATCATGCTGTTTGGCATCGTCATTATCGTCGCAGCGGTACTCGCAAGCAAGGGCGGCTTTACAGAGGCAATAAATGGCTTGGCGACCATTTCGGATGAGACGGTTTCCACCCAGCCCGGTGTATTCGCGTCGTTCTTCGGCCCTGACCTTCCCAATCTGGTCGGCGTCATTATCCTGACCAGCCTTGGCACATGGGGTCTGCCGCAGATGGTACAGAAGTTCTATGCCATCAAGGATGAATCCGCCATTCAGAAGGGCACGATCATTTCCACACTATTCGCGCTGGTTGTCGCGGGCGGCTCATATTTTCTCGGCGGCTTCGGACGCCTGTTCTCCGATCAGATCAATATAGAGGCTGACGGCTATGATTCGGTCATTCCGACCATGCTGTCCACCCTCTCCCCTTTCCTCATCGCGCTGGTCGTCATTCTGGTGCTGTCCGCTTCGATGTCCACGCTGTCGTCGCTTGTCATCGCGTCCAGCTCGACGCTGACCATCGACTTCCTCAAGGGCACGTTTATAAAGAATATGAATCAGAAGCAGCAGCTGCTGTGGATTCGCATCTTTATCTTCATGTTTATTGCCATTTCGGCTATTATCGCCGTCATACAGTACAAGAGCAGCATCACATTCATCGCACAACTGATGGGCATCTCGTGGGGCGCGCTGGCCGGTGCTTTCCTCGCGCCGTTCCTGTATAGCCTGTATTGGAAGCGCACGACTAAGGCCTCCTGCTGGGTCTGCTTTATCTTCGGCTGCGGTCTGCTGATTGCAAACATGCTGTTCCGCTCCAGCTTCCCGGTATTTTTCCAGTCGCCGATCAACTGCGGCGCGCTGGCGATGATTGCAGGCTTTGTCATTGTTCCGGTCGTCAGCCTTTTCACAGCGGCGCCGGACAAGGCCATGGTAGAGGAAACCTTTGCCTGCTATGACAAGCCGACAACGGTTTCACAAAAGACAGCGCTTGGAAAATAAGCACTGTCCTAACTGAAAAAAACGTGGTATACTGGAATTTGCCCGGTGTATCACGTTTTTCATCTCTATATATTGTCACATTTCCGGGCAGAGGTGTCATTTTTGACGCACATGTCGCCAAAAATGACGCATCCCAATCCGCTGTCTGCTGACGCTGACAGCGGGCAAAATCCTTGAATGGTACGCAAGGAGATTTCACCTTTTCTACAGTCTGATTCTATATTGTATTCCAAGGAGGGATATTTTTGCAAGACAAAACAGAGCGTATCAAACGCTACGCGCTGTGCATTTTGGGGTTATTCATCTCCGCACAGGGCGTCGCAATAACAAAACTCGGTGAATTAGGCGTCTCTCCACTCTCATCCGTCCCCAATGTCTTGAGCCTGAACTTTCCCATGCTGTCGCTCGGCAATTGGCTGATTATCTGGAACTGTATCCTGATCATCGGGCAGCTCCTCATTCTGCGCAGCAAATTCCAATGGATTCAGCTGCTGCAAATTCCACTGTCCTTTTTATTCGGCTATTTTACCGATTTCGGCATGTGGCTGTTTGCGCGGATCGCGCCGGAGCAATATGTATTCCGGCTGGTCAATGTCGCCGCCGGCACAATTTTACTCGGACTCGGCATCGCCTGCTGTGTCATCGCGAATACCATCATGAATTCCGGCGAGGCGTTTGTCAAGGCGATATCCGACACGACGCATCGCGATTTTGGCAATCTGAAAATCGGATTTGATATCAGCTGTGTCGTGCTTGCGCTGGCGCTCTCCCTGCTGTTTTTTGACGGCATGATCGTCGGCACGCGCGAGGGCACAATCATTGCCGCCATCTTCACCGGAATCGTTATCAAATTCTTCACAGCACGTCTGCGCACGCCACTCACACGTATCCTGATGCGAAAGGCGGAGCCCTCATGATTATTGATTTCCACACCCATACCTTCCCGCCCAAAATTGCAGCGGGCGTCCTGCGCAAGCTGCAGGGGCTGTCGCGCTCCAAGCCATATACCGACGGCACGCCGGATGGGCTGCGCCGCTCCATGCAGGAGGCTGGCATTGATCTGTCCATCCTGCTTCCCGTCATGACCAACACCGAGCAGGTACATAAGCTCAACGACAATGCCGCGCGCATCAATGAAGCGTGGGAGCAGACCGGACTGCTGTCGCTCGGCGGCATCCATCCCGACTGTTCGGATTACCGCGCGGAGCTGGCGCGCATCGCGTCGCTCGGCATACGCGGCATCAAAATCCATCCGGCCTACCAGAATGTCGATTTCGATGACATCCGCTTTCTGCGCATCATCGACCGCGCCTCCGAGCTGGGTCTGTTTGTGCTGACGCATGCCGGCTGGGATATCGGCATCCCGCACCACAATTTCTGCTCGGTCCCGCAGGTGCTGCACGTCATGAAGGCGGTCGCGCCGGACAAGCTGGTTCTCGCCCACATGGGCGGCTGGTGGGACTGGAACGCCGTGGAAAATGAGCTGTGCGGCCTGCCGGTGTATTTTGACACAGCCTTCTCCTTCGGAGAGATTGAGCCCGCGCCGGGCACGACGCGCACGCCGGAGGAATCGCACAATCTCAATCTAACCGATCTTGCCCGCATCATCCGCAAGCACGGCACAGACCGCGTGCTGTTCGCCACCGACTGTCCATGGAGTGACCAGAAAACCGCGCTCGAGCTGTTTCGCTCCGCCGGATTTACCGAAGAGGAACAGACTGCGATTTTGAGCGAAAACGCACGCAGGCTGCTGCAGCTTTGAGTTTACTCCCCTAATACCAGCCGCCGCACGCCCGGCAGCCTGCGCACGAGCATGACGAGCGCGGGCAGACAGACGCCTTCGCACACAAGCAAGGCGACATACAGCGCTCCGCCGCGCAGCGCAAGCAGCTGACCCAGCGCATACGCCAGCAGCGCCATGAGGGGGTAATGCAGCACATACAATGCAAAGCCGTTTTTCCGCATATAGGCGGTGAAGCGGCTTTCCTTTTGCCAAAACCGCCTGCCGCAGGCGACGACTGCCAGCGTGCCGAGCCATGCATAGGCATTGGTCGGCGCGGATTGGAGGTTGCGCATCAGCGTATAATTTTCGCCCCAATACCGAACGATATAGCAGCAGCCGGTGACGACGGCGACTGCCAGTAGCGCAGGCGCATACCGCGCGAGCGTCTGCTGTACGCCGCGCTGTGTCAGCACATAATAGCCCAGCAGAAACGTCCAGATGTAGATGCCGCAGCGATATACCTCGATAAGCGGTACATTGCACACCTGCGCGCTTGCCCAGACAGTCAAGCCCAACAGCAGCAGCACGGGCAGATTGACGCGCCCGCCCAACGCATACAGCCGGCCGCGCCTGTCCAGCCTGCGCACGAGCAGCAGGACAAGCGTCGCGGCAAACAGCTGATGCAAAAACCACAGCGGGCCGATCCCGCACAGACAATAGATGAGAAAGCGAACCGGCAGCGGAATCATCGCTCCATTCCCGCCGAATATGTCCACATACTGCGCTGTCACCCAACCGGCAGGCCAGCCCAGCAGCACGATGCCCGCCAGCGACGGGATCAAAATGCGGCGCACGCGGACAACAAAAAACTGCCTTGCCGTATATTTATCCAATGCATATTTTGCACTCATGCCCGCGATGACAAACAGGCACACCATAAACCACGGATACAGCGCATACAACACGACATCCAGCTGCGGAATGCCCGGAATATCCACATTGCGGATGACGCCGACGCTGTTAAACATATAAAAGATGTGATAGACGATGACGGAAAGCTCCACCGCGCCGCGCACATTGTCCAAATAAGCCTGTCTCACGCGTCATCACCTCTCTTCTGCACCCTGAACCTCCTGTATCAAACGCAGAATATCCTTCTCCCGAATCAGCGCGATGCCCTGCTGTTCATCGCCCAGCACAATCAGCTTGTCGCCCGGGCGGATGTCAAACACCGTCCGCGCCCGTTTGGGAATCACGATCTGTCCCTTCTCACCGACCGTCACCGCACCGAAAATATGCTTGCCCTTCGGCGGGATGGGCAAGCCGTTCTCCTTCTGTGCCGAATAGCTGACCAGATCGTCCAGCGAGACGTCGTACAGCTGCGCAAGTCTCGTACACTTTTCGATGTCCGGCACCGTTTCGCCGCTCTCCCATTTCGCGAGCGCCTGCCGGGAGACACCCACCTGCTCCGCGACCGCTTCCTGCGACAGCTGACGCAGCTTGCGCAGTGTCAACAAATTTTCATGCAGCATACTTTTCCCACCTTTGTTATGTTTGTTTTCATTATAGCGCGCTGCCCCGCAGGTGTCTACCAACCAAACCGAACAGAACGGCGGGAATGCTGTTCGGTTTGGTTGCGTCAGGTACAATCGCCCACCATACTCGCGCACCGCATGCAGCGCAAAAAGCTCTATGCGAATGATCTCCTCAAACACATAGAGCTTTTTCTTTTTCGTTTTATGCCGCAGTCCGCTTATGAATTATACAGATTGCGCTTATCAATGACGCGGACAGCCTTGCCCTCGCTGCGCGCGATGCTCTTCGGTGCAACCAGCTCGACATTGACCAAAATGCCCAGCATGGACTTGAGGCCGGCAACCAGCTTCTTCTCGCGCTCCGCCTTGGTCACCTTGAGATCGTCAAACATCTCCTGCGACATCTCAACCTTGACGTCGATGGTATCGCTCGTGCCCACACGGTCGACAATGATCTCATAGTTTGCCGGATAGCCGTTGTTGATGAGTACCGTCTCGATCTGCGACGGGAATACATTGACGCCCTTGACGATCATCATATCGTCGCTGCGGCCAAGCGGCTTGGTCATACGGATATGCGTGCGTCCGCAGGAGCACTTTTTGCGCGTCAGGATGCAGATATCGCGCGTGCGGTAGCGCATCAGCGGGAATGCCTCCTTGGTCAGGCAGGTAAATACCAGCTCGCCGCGCGAACCCTCCGGCAGTACCTCTCCGGTATCCGGATCAATGATCTCCGCGATGAAGTGATCCTCATTGATATGCATGCCCTTCTGTTCCTCGCATTCAAACGAAACGCCCGGGCCGGAGATTTCCGTCAGGCCATAGATATCATACGCCTTGATGCCAAGTGCGTTCTCGATATCATGACGCATTCCCTCCGTCCATGCCTCTGCGCCGAAGATGCCCGCCTTGAGCTTGATCTTGTCGCGCAGGCCGCGCTCGTTGATGCTCTCCGCGAGATAGGCCGCATACGACGGCGTACAGCACAGGATGGTCGAGCCGAGGTCGGTCATGAACTGAATCTGCCGGTCGGTGTTGCCCGAGGACATCGGGAGCGTCAGACTGCCGACCTTATGCGAGCCGCCGTTGAGACCCGGGCCGCCGGTAAACAGGCCGTAGCCATAGCAGACGTGTACAACATCCTCTTTGCTGCCGCCCGCTGCAACAATGGCGCGCGCGCAGCACTCGTCCCACAGGTCGATATCATGCTGCGTGTAGAACGCAACGACACGGCGGCCCGTGGTGCCGCTGGTGGACTGGATGCGGACACAGTCGGACAGCGGTACAGCTACCAGACCATACGGATATTCGTCGCGCAGGTCGTCCTTCGTGATAAACGGCAGCTTGTGCAGATCCTCGATGCCATGGATGTCATCCGGCGTGAGGCCCTTCTCCTGCATTTTGTTGCGATAGAACGACACGTTGTCATAGACGTGGCGCACCTGCTTGACCAATCGCTCGCTTTGCAGCTTTTTGATCTCCTCTACCGGCATGGTCTCAATTTCCGGCTGAAAATAACGATTCAACAAAATCATTCCCTTCCTGTTTCTCTTTGTCTCTATTGCTTATTCCGCACGGCCAAGTGCAAAAGCCCTGCGGTTAAGTTCCAAAAATTTCTGCGGCACGCAGGCCGTGATTGCATCCTGCCACGCCTGCTCGGAGATCTCTTCAAAATAACGGGACAGGCGGCCCATCAGCGCGATATTGACCGCCTTTGCGGAGCCGGCCTGCGTCGCGATCGACAGCGCGTCCATCGCGTCCACCTGCGCGCCCAATGCGCGCATCTTTTCGATCAGCCCGGTCGGATATTCCGCCGCGCCCGTGATGACCGGCATCGGATCGATTTCCTGCGTATTGACGATCACGCGTCCGCCCGACTTGAGATATTCCATCCAGCGGGCTGCCTCCAGCTTTTCAAACGAGACAATGAAATCCGCCTCGCCCTTATCAATAATCGGCGAATAAACGCGCTCACCAAAGCGGACATAGGTGACGACGCTACCGCCGCGCTGGCTCATACCGTGTACCTCGGATACCTTGACGTCATAGCCCTGCTCAAGCAGCAGATGGCCGAGCAGCTTACTCGCGAGCAGAGAGCCCTGTCCGCCGACGCCGACAATCATTACATTCTTTGTCATTTTCCAGCGCCTCCTTTATGCCTTCAGTGCGTCAAATGCGCACAGCTGCTGGCAAACGCCGCAGCCAACGCACAGCGTATTGTCGATCACAGCCTTTTTCTCCTTGATGCTGATGGCCGGACAGCCCAGCTTCATACAGCTGCGGCAGCTGCGGCACGCATCGGTATCCACCTTGAGCGGCGGGTTGTGCTTGACATACTTGAGCAGCGCGCACGGACGGCGGCTGATGATAACGGACGGCTCGGCGACCGTCAGCTCCTCCTTGAGAACCGTGTCGCACGCGGTCAGGTCATACGGGTCGACAACGCGCACGCGCGCAAAGCCCATCGCGCGGCACAGCGCCTCCAGATCAATCTTGCCGGCCGGGTCTCCCTTGATGTTATAGCCGGTCGTCGGATTCTGCTGATGGCCGGTCATGCCTGTAATCGAGTTATCCAAAATGATAACCGTGGAATTGCTCTGGTTATACGCGATGTTCGCAAGGCCGGTCATGCCGGAATGCATAAACGTCGAATCTCCGATGACGGCGACCGTCTTGCCCTCCGACTCGCTGCCCAGCGCCTTATTAAAGCCATGGATGGACGAGATGGACGCGCCCATGCACAGCGTCATTTCCATCGCGCTCAGCGGCGCGACTGCGCCCAGCGTATAGCAGCCGATATCGCCCAAAACTGTGCAGTGATTCTTTTGCAGCGTATAGAACAGGCCGCGGTGCGGACATCCCGCGCACATGACCGGCGGGCGCGCCGGCATCGTCTCGGCAAGCGCTGCGCTCTTCGGCACGGGAACACCCAGCTTTTCCGCAATCAGGTTCTGCGAGAACTCATCCTCCATCGGCAGAACATCCTTGCCAGTGACATGCAGGCCGAGCTGTTTGCAGTGGTTTTCAATAATCGGGTCAAGCTCCTCGATGATGACCAGCTTATCAACCTTTGCCGCAAAGTCCAAAATCAGCTTTTCCGGCAGCGGATTGACCATGCCCAGCTTGAGGATGCATGCCTTGTCACCATAGACCTCCTTGGCATACTGATAGCAGGTGCTGGAGGTGATAATACCGATGGCGGTATCGCCCATCTCCACGCGGTTTAGATCGCAGGTCTCCGCATAGGCGATGAGATCGCGAGTGCGCTGCTCTACGATCGGATGACGGCGCTTTGCGTTGCCCGGCATCATGACATATTTGCCGATATTCTTCTCATACGGCTTTGCCAGCGGCGTGATGCGCTCGCCCGTCTCGACAATGCTCTGCGAATGCGCCACACGCGTACACATTTTTAAAATAACCGGCGTGTCAAACTGCTCAGACAGCTCAAACGCGCGCATGGCAAATTCACGCGCCTCAGCGGAATCCGACGGCTCGAGCATCGGGATTTTGGACGCGATCGCATGATGGCGGGAATCCTGCTCGTTCTGCGACGAATGCATTCCGGCGTCGTCCGCGACGACGATGACCATACCGGCATTGACGCCGGTGTACGATACCGTAAACAGCGGGTCGGCCGCGACGTTCAGGCCAACGTGCTTCATGCCGCAAAAGCTGCGCTTTCCGGCAAGCGACGCGCCAAAGGCAACCTCCATCGCGACCTTTTCGTTCGGCGCCCATTCGCAGTAAATCTCATCGTATTTTGCGGCTTCCTCCGTCACCTCTGTGCTCGGGGTGCCCGGATAGCTGGAAACCACACTACATCCAGCCTCATACAAGCCGCGGGCAACCGCCTGATTGCCCAACATCAGCTGTTTCATATTTGTTCGATCCTTCCTATATGTAATGAGTGCCGCACACAAATGCGTGCGGCGGTAAAACAAAATCGCTAGCTGTCTGATTCATTCTGCCGCTGAATCAAACCGCGCAGCGTTCCCGTTCCGGCGGACAGCACCCGGCTGACGCGACTGATGGTCGCGCTGCTTGCACCGGTCCGCGCGAGAATTTCATTGTAAATCTTGCCCTGAGAGAGCAGGACTGCAACATCAAAGCGCTGCTCCATCGCCCGTGCCTCCGTTACTGTGCACAGGTCCTCAAAGAATTTTTGACATTCGTCCACGGTTCTCAGCTTCAGAATGCTTTGATACAGAGCCAGACTCGGCTCCTTGTGATCTAATTTCGCCATATGGCACTCCTTCCGCTTGCCGCCCGCATGGGACGGCAAAATGAAACACGCTCCTGTAAATCAGTTTAACACATCAAAGCGTCTCCGTAAACTGTTTTTTGTGTTTTTTCACAAAGGCAACCAGATTTTTCGGCTGTTTATCGGCACAATGAAGAACAGCGCGGAGATGTCGCGCTGTCCAAGCCAAACGCAACGATGCAGCGGAAGCATGCTGTTAGATTGAGGCGCGCATATGACATTCGGACGGGGCCTCGCTTTCGCTGCGCGACCTTGCAAAACAAAACCGCCACGCCAAAACGTGACGGTTTGCTTGCAATATAACGGCTTACGCCTGATTTTCCTTTGCGACGAGATTCTCGACGCTGTACATCTGGCGCAGCTTCGGCTTTTCGATTTTACCGGTCGGATTGCGCGGGATATCCGCAAAAATAATCTTGACCGGACGCTTATAGCGCGGCAGCTTTTTGCAGAACGAGCGAATCTGATCCTCCGTGCACGTAAAGCCCTCCTTGACCTCGATGATCGCCGCTGTGATCTCGCCCAGTCGCGGATCCGGCATACCGATCACGGCCACGTCCTTGACGGACGAATACGAGCGCAGGAAGTCCTCGATCTGCACCGGATAAATATTCTCGCCGCCGCTGATAATGACATCCTTTTTGCGGTCGACGAGGAAGATGAAGCCGTCCTCATCCTGCATCGCCATATCGCCGGTATACAGCCAGCCGTCGCGCAGCACCTCGGCCGTCGCTTTTTCGTCATGATAATAGCAGGTCATGACGCCCGGGCCCTTGACGCACAGCTCGCCGACCTTGCCGCGCTGTACCTTTTCTCCGTCCTCATCGACGATTTTGGCCTGCCAGCCAAAGCCGGGCACGCCGATCGCGCCGACCTTGTGAATGTTCTCCACGCCCAGATGCACGCAGCCCGGACCGATGGACTCGCTCAGGCCATAATTGGTGTCGTACTGATGGTTCGGGAAGTACGCCTTCCAGCGGCGAATGAGCGACGGCGGAACCGGCTGCGCGCCGATATGCATCAGACGCCACTGGTCGAGTTCAAAGTCCTCCAGCTTGAAATCGCCGCGGTCGAGCGCATCCAAAATATCCTGCGCCCACGGAACCAGCAGCCAGACGATGGAGCAGTGCTCCTTCGAGACCGCCTCCAGCACATAGCGCGGCTTGGTGCCCTTGAGCAATACGGCCTTGCCGCCGGAGATCAGGCTGCCAAACCAATGCATTTTTGCGCCGGTATGATACAGAGGTGGAATACACAGAAAAACGTCATCCTTGGTCTGACCGTGATGCATCTGCTCCACGCGGGCGGAATGCATCAGGCTCTCATGATTATGTAAAATCGCCTTCGGGAATCCTGTTGTGCCGGAGGAGAAATAGATCGCCGCGTCGTCATTGTCACGGATGTCAATGAGCGGCGCCTGCGACGAGCAGTTGGCGGCAAGCGAGGTATAATCCTCCGCAAAGGACGGGCACATGCCTGCACCCAAATAAAACAGCAGCCGGTTATGGCTCAGCTCGTCCGCTATCGGCTCAATACGCCCGATGAAATTGTCGCCAAAAACAATGACGTCCACCTCCGCGAGATCGGCGCAATATTTGATCTCGTCCGTATCATAGCGGAAATTAAACGGCACAGCCAGCGCGCCTGTCTTGAGCACGCCAAAATAGATCGGCAGCCATTCCAGACAGTTCATCAGCAAAATTGCAACCTTATCGCCTTTTTTGATGCCGCGGCTGAGCAGCAGATTGGCAAACCGGTTTGCCTTTTCATCAAATACACGCCATGTAATCTCACGGCGGTAATCCGTCGCGGGCGTCGGCTCCATCAGATCGTATTCCTTCCACGTCACGCGGCGGATCTCTTTGATCTCCGGATTCAGCTCAACAAGCGCGACGTCATCGCCGTACAGCTTGCTGTTTTTCTCCAATAAATCGGTAATGGGCATTGGAATTCCTATCCTTCCTGTGTAAATTCTCTCTTTGTCGCTTTAAAGCGGCATGCTTGTTTCCATATAAAAATAGCACAAGAAAGCGGAAAAGTCAAATGCCCCATTGGGGTGACAGACTGAGAGGGCGGACCCTCGCGGATCCGCCCTCTCCTGTTGCCGGTATAAAATGTGTAATTACAGCGGCTTTACATTGACAGCGCGCATCTTGCTGCTGTTCTTCGGATCCGGCTCTACGTCGAACTCAACTGCCTGACCCTCGTTGAGCGTCTTGTAGCCATCAATCTGAATCGCGGAAAAATGTACGAATACATCGTCGCCGCCCTCGTCGTTGGAAATAAAGCCGTAGCCCTTTTCTGCGTTAAACCACTTTACTGTACCCTTATTCATTCCAGGTACCTCCATTCAAGAAATCTGCTTCCCTCCGGCACAAAAAAATCACATATTTTTGTAGGCCATCCGTTCTGTCGTGCAATGACTTACAAAAATATGTGAGATCAATGAACCTAATTTGGAAGCGAGTTTAGTATAACATCTCATCGCGAAAAAGTCAAGCGCAACCGTCCCTGAAGTTGTCGACAAATCCTGCAAGCCTGACAAGAGCCGATCGGTTGCCGCTTTGCGCCTCTTTTTGCGCCATACCGCATTTCCGCGCCTCCAACAGGCATCGCTTGTGTATGCTTCGCTTTTTTGTGCATTTCGTCAAATTTTGAACTTTTGTTTTGTACATGTTGCCTTTTATAAACTCAACATCTTTTTTATTTATGTTTAATAATCCTCTATTATTTCGAAATTTGTTCATTTATAATGGCAGCATAGAGAATATGATCCACCCAGGCGATATCTGAAAACGCGGATACGCCCTAGTCAAGTCGGCAGGCACCCGGTCTGCCGCATGGAGGAAATAACAATGAAAACAGTCTGTAATGATCCTGTCTTGAATGTGGATACCTATGGCAATATCTTTATGTATGCAACGCACCGCGACCTGACCACCTCGCCGCGCCATATTATCCGCATGTCGGAGCCGGTACACCCGGAGCTGCTGCAGCGTGCGCTCGAGCTGGCTTTGCTTCGTTTTCCGCAGATGGCAGTCGGTCTGACCCGCGGAGACACCGCCTATTCCTATCACTATATTGACAAGCCGCCGGTCGTCCTGCCGTTTGACAACCAGCTTTCCCCATATTGGATCGGCTCGGCCGATACCAACGGCTATCTGTTCACCTGCGGCTACAACCGCAATACGATTATTCTGGAGTATCAGCACTGTACCTGCGACGGTCATGGCTTTGACCAGTTTATCCGCTGCGTGCTGTTTGAATACCTGACGCTGTGCGGCAAGCCGGTGCAGAACGACGGCACCATCCGCACGCGTGAGACGGCGTTTGACGCACGCGAGTGCGAGGACGGCTTCCCGCTGCTGGAGGATGTCGAGCGCTCTGACGCAAATCATCATCCGGATATTCCGTCGTTCCACATGCCGGAATATGACAGCACGACGGACGCAAACGAGCTGGTAACGGAAATCGCATTCCCCTTTGCACAGCTCAAGGCATTCACGAAGAAAAACGGCGGCACGCCGATGACCTACGTGATGACGGCCATCTCAAAGGCGATGCTGCAAACCTATGACGTCAACGACGCAATCGTCGCGGAAATCCCGATGGATCTGCGCAATGAGGTACCCAGCCCGACTACCCATTTCTTTGTTTCGCTGCTTGATCTGCCGTTTTATAAGGAATATTTCAACCTTCCGTTTGCAGAGGCATGCCGCCGCTGCACGGAATTTTTTGCCACGCAGCGCGCGCTGCCGCACAGCGCATGGTGGGCGAAGCGCAACGGCGACGCGGTGTTCGCCATCCACAATGCCGATATGCCGATTGCGGAAAAGGAACAGGCAATGCGCAAGCGTGCCCGCGATTACATCCGCCGCGACAGCTTTATCCTCACCAACATCGGCGCGTTTGCGCTGCCGGAGAGCATGAAGCCGTATGTGCTGGATTATGCCGCAATTCTGCCATGTGCGTATCAGCCGTTCGGCGTGCTCGTCAGCTCGTACAACGGATATCTAAAGATCAGCCTTGCGCAGCGTGATTTTAACATGGGTCTGGTGCGCAACCTGCTGGATACGCTGGCGCAGACCGGCGTGCAGGCCTCCACCTATTCCTATCCGTTCCACACGACGCGTTATGACGGACGATATCTCGACAGCGAATCATAAGATAAACGGCGAGCCGGCTCCATTTGGAGTCGGCTCATTGTTATGCGATATAAAGGTATTTCTCAGCTAAACTGATCGACATTGCTCGCGTCGATCTTTTCAAACGGAATATCGACGATGTACTCGTTGTCCTTTGCGGTCTCATATGTAACACCGTCCCATGCATCCTTGCTGCTTGCCAGATTGATTGCAACCTGTACGCTGACCGCACCCTGCTCCGTCGCATTCTGATAGACTGTACCGATCATCTGGCCGTCCTGAATCGCCTTGATCGCATCCGGCATACCATCTGTGCCGACGATTGCGATGTTGGACAGGTCTACGTCATTCTGCTTGCACGCTTCGATCGCGCCCAGCGCCATCGCGTCATTGTTCGAGATAATCAAATCAACTGTGCTCATGTCCAGTCCGTTGGACAGCAGATTGGTCATCTGCTC
Organism: uncultured Butyricicoccus sp.; assembly: GCA_964513445.1. Lineage (GTDB taxonomy): Bacteria > Bacillota > Clostridia > Oscillospirales > Butyricicoccaceae > Butyricicoccus_A. The sequence goes on from CAZEMM010000017.1 coordinate 27,523, forward strand.
CATTGCGGTCGAGCGGCTGTAGCCGCAGTCGATCGGGTCAGCTACTGCAGTCGCGGTGATACCCGCCTCTTTCAGTCCATTGAGCGCGCCTTCCGAACGCTTGGTCGTGCTGGTCTGGCCGGCAGTGCCCTGGAACATCAGATAATTGACACTGTCCTTACCTGCCTCCTTGCAGTAATCCGCCAGCAGCTCGCCGACATACTGTCCGCAGATATCCTCATCTGAGCCGACATAAACATGCGTTTCATCCAGCACGCTATTGTCCGCCAGTTCACGGTTGACAAATACGACCGGAACGTCGCCCGCGGCCTCGATAATGTCACTCGCGCGGGAATTGTCCGAAGTCGCTAAACTGATGATGAGCGCATCCGTTCCGTCGGCAACCGCCGCCTTTGCGTATTCCAGCTGCTGGTCAAAGCTGTCGCCGCAGTCAATGCTGGTGTATTCGCAGCCGCATGCCTCTGCATAGCCCTGCGCTGCCTGATCCATTACTGTCAAAAATTCGTCCTTCGTCGCCGTCAGTATCGTAATCTTGCCGTCATAGTCCACTGATGCCGCCGAAGCATCGGACGTGTCATCCGTCTTCGCACTGGTCTCGCTCGAGCCGCAGCCCGCAAGCATGCCAACGCACAGCATTCCGGCCAGTGCCATAGCCATCCATTTTTTCATTTTCATAATTGCTCCTCACTTTCTCCCATAAAATAGCAGGCCAACGTTCTCTCGAATGCATCCGTTTGTATGCTCACAGTATAGCATGCCGCTGTCCGTTTTGCTTCTAGGATATCACAAATGTGTTGCACAAAATCGTCAAAATGGTGCAAAACACAACAAAAATAGCCGGCAGATTGTGCATTCTGCCAGCCGAAAGCCACATGATTTGCAGTAAAACTACGCATTTTACAATGCATGGGCCTGCTCCAAATGGAGCAGGCCCGCTGCTATTCCGATATTAATGGATATGAATCGTTGTCTCAGTTAAACTGATCGACATTGCTCGCGTCGATCTTTTCAAACGGAATATCGACGATGTACTCGTTGTCCTTTGCGGTATCGTATTTCACACCGTCCAGCGCATCCTTGCTGCTTGCCAGATTGATTGCAACCTGTACGCTGACCGCACCCTGCGCCGTCGCATTCTGATAGACTGTACCGATCATCTTGCCGTCCTGAATCGCCTTGATCGCATCCGGCATACCATCTGTGCCGACGATCGCGATGTTGGACAGGTCTACGTCATTCTGCTCGCACGCTTCGATCACGCCCATCGCCATTGCGTCATTGTTTGAGATAATCAAATCAACTGTGCTCATGTCCAGTCCGTTGGACAGCAGATTGGTCATCTGCTCCATCGCGGTCGAGCGGCTGTAGCCGCAGTCGATCGGGTCAGCTACCGCAGTCGCGGTGATGCCCGCCTCCTCCAGTCCATCGAGCGCGCCTTCCGAACGCTTGGTCGTGCTGGTCTGACCGGCAGTGCCCTTGAACATCAGATAATTGACGCTGTCCTTGCCCGCTGCCTTGCAGTAATCCGCCAGCAGCTCGCCGACATACTGTCCGCAGGTATCCTCATCTGAACCGACATAAATATGCGTTTCATCCAGCGCGCTGGTGTCCGACAGTGCACGGTTGACAAATACGACCGGAACATCGCCCGCCGCCTCGATAATCTCATCTGCGCGGGTATTATCCGCTGCCAAGCTGATGATCAGCGCGTCCGTGCCGTCGGCAACCGCCGCCTTTGTGTATTCCAGCTGCTGGTCAAAGCTGTCGCCGCAGTCGATGCTGGTGTATTCGCAGCCGCATGCCGTTGCATAGCCCTGCGCCGCCTGATCCATTACCGTCAAAAATTCGTCCTTCGTCGCCGTCAGTATTGTAATGTTGCCGTCATAATCCACTGATGCCGCCGAAGCCTCGGACGTGTCTTCCGTCTTCGTACTGGTCTTACTTGAGCTACAGCCCGCAAGCATGCCAACACACAGCATTCCGGCCAATGCCATAGCCATCCATTTTCTCATTTTCATGATTCTCCTCGCTTTCTCCCATAAAATAGCGAACGAATGTTCTCTCTTCAGATGCAATATAGCATGCATCTGACTACCTTTTTATAGTATAGCACATCGCAATCCATTTTACTATTAAAAAATCACAATATCTATAGTACAAAATCGTCAAAATAGTGTGCATATGCACAAAAAACGGCTGACAGATTGTACACTCTGCCAGCCGAAAGCCATATTATTTGCAGTAAATCAGCACATTTTACAATGTACTGATCGCTTTTCTAAATTTTTGCGGCGTAATCCCATTTGCTCGTTTGAATATGCGGTCAAAATAGCCGATGTTGTCAAATCCAACCGATAACGCCACATTGGAAACCGGCTGGTCGGTCGTACACAGCAGCTCCTTCGCTCGCTGCAGCCGATAGGCATTGAGATATTGAATCGGCGTGCTCTGCAGCCCGGTCTGGAAGCTGCGCAACGCGGAGCTTTTGCTGATATTTGCCGCCGCCGCAATGTCATCCAGCGTCACATGCTCCGTATAATGCTTCCAGATATACCGCATCATGACATGCAGACGCGCCTGTATCTCCATCTCGCGCTCAGAGCGTCCCACACGCAGCGCTTCCTTCCCATCCCGGACAAAATCGCGCCACAGCTCGCAATAGCGCAGCAACACCTCCAGCTGCACATGCTCGTCTTGCTCCGGCTGCCGGCATAACTGCGCGATTTCATTAATGTGTGCAATCAGATTACGCTGCCAATCCACCTGTTGCCGCAGTACGACAAACGGGCTACCATAGTTAACGACCGGCGCAATGCTGGTCTGATACACCGCTGACTGAACAGGCACGAGGAAGAATGTTGCGACGCGCAGGCAGTGATAGCCGTAGTCTTCCCTCGTTTCACAGTTATGGATAATGCCGCTGTTAATAAAAATACCGTCTCCCGGATACAAAACGACATGCTTGTCCCCGATAAAATAATCCATCGTCCCGTTTATCACCGCGGCCCACTCGACATCCTTGTGCCAATGCCAAAACCAGCTGACATTAACACCCGACGGCACATGGTCATGCGTCCAGGAGCAGGCAAACGGGAACTGTACCTCGCCGCTCTCTTCAAAAAACGTCTCGTCGTCTCTCACCGGGAGATCTACTTCCTTTTGATATAACGACAACTCTTCAAAAAACTGATTTCCCATTTTCCCATCCCCTATTGCTTTATCTGACGATATTGTATCATCCTTGCCCTATATTGTGCAAGCATTATATCATATTCCGTGGTATATTAAGCATAGGAATTGTCGGTTGTCCGCCAATTCCTGACAATATCAGTTTTTCTCTCTTGGTTTCTCCCCCTTTATAAAAAGCATCCCCGCTATGTTTTTGATATGCTCCCCTATGTTTGACAGTGCTTTTTATGCTTTCGCTGTCTCTCATAGAGGGAGCATATCACAATTGGTGCAGGGGTGCTTTTTTCCCTTCGTTATTCTCCCATGACGGTTCCGTCCGCAAGCGTGATGGTGTAGCCATTATATCGAATTTCACCATGGTTTTCCAGCGATGTTACCGTACAGTCACCGGTCAATGACCAACTGCTTCCCTTGTCCACTGTAACGGACGCATTGTTGTCCACCGCTTCGCCGTCCTGTTCGTTTTCCACAATATTGATCGTGCCCTGCAGCGTGCTCGCGCCTGTCAAGTGCAATTGGAGCGACGAAATACTGTCCACCACAATACTGCCCTCCAACAGCTGATTGTTCACCGTAACCGATGCCTGCGCGCCATTGGCGCCCGCTTCTCCCCAGCCATACTGCGCGCTGTTGCCGCTGACCGTCATCAAATTTCCATCCGGGTCTGTATTTTCAAGCGTAACGCCGGACAGCGATAACTCGCAGGTAGTATTGGTGAGGAAAAACAGATCGCCGTTTCCGCCCGTCAGACTGCCGCCTGTCATAGAAAAGCGCGCGGCGCCAACGCTCGCATCGTCGGATGTTGCCTGATACAGCATAACCGTATGTACATTTTCATCCGAGCTTGCGCCGTCGGTATCATGCATCCGTCCGGAAACTGTGCAGTCCTTCAGTGTAATCGAATTCTTCCCCTCGATCACCAGCGCCTCGGAGGACATCGCTGTCAGCTGCGCGTGACTTGCTGTGATATCGGCAGAGGAATAGATCGCAGGCGAATCCACCCCTTGGCTCGTATAGCTGCCGCCGACCACATCCACCGTACCGCCGCCGCGGTCGGAGCAAATGGCGGCGGAGAAGCGTCCCGTCGTACTGACGGTGAGGTTGGACGCGCTTGTCGTGCCGCCGCCTGTCGTTTGCAGGCCGCAGGAATAATCGCCTGTCGTGGTGATCGTGCTGTCCGAAATATTGACCATCGTATCCCCACCATAGCAGAATACGCCGTTTCCATTGCGTACGGAGGAGGTCACGGTCGCGTCGGTTATCGTCACATCCGCGTCGTCCGCCGCAAGCAGCGCGGCATTTAAGCCATAATACTCACCATTTTCGGTATTCGACGATGTACCGGATGACTTATTGACCGTGATGTTCGACAGCGTCACCAGCGCGCCAATGATCCGCAGCGCGTTTTCATCATCACCGGTGGACGAATACGATATGCCGTCAAAGCTGCCGTTCTGCATAATCAGCGCAGCCGCCGTGCTCTGCGGCATGGCATCCGTGTCCGCGCTGCCCATCTGCTGCGTAACGCCGGTTTCATCCACCGGCGTCGCACTTCCGGCTATGACCGCATTGCTGACATCGTTCTCACCCGACCCGCAGGCAGTCAGCGCAAATGCCGCCGCACAGAGCAAAGCAAGTATTTTTTTCTTTATCATGCTACGTCCCCTCGCTCCCAGCATTGCTATAGCGTATTTTTGATTATAACACAAGTATGTGTCAAAACGATATAGAATTTATGAAATTTACCCTCCGGCGGACGGGTGGAGGTAGCGAGTTCAAATAAAATCGCCGCTGGCTTCTTCTGCCTGCGGCGATGCTGGAGCGGATGACGAGGCTCGAACTCGCTATCGCACCCTAAAAAATCTTCGATTTTTCAGGGTCAGTCCTTAAATCTATGTGATTTAGGGTTGCGAGTATAGCGGGTTCGGCTC
>CAZEMM010000018.1:0-32030 GCA_964513445.1 uncultured Butyricicoccus sp.
GCCGAGCATATGCGCTATATGCCCATGGGATATTTTAATGCCAACAGCTTGGGGCAGATCACATCCGTGGCCACCAATACCATGCAAAATCTGGAGAATGTGGCCACCCGCGTGGTCATGATGGTTACAAAGGGCCTGATGACCACAGGTATCATCACGCTGATGATTTTGCTGTTCGACGTGCGCGTCGGCCTCGTCTGCGCGGCGGGACTGTGCGTATACGCCCTCGCCAACCGCTTCCTGCAAAACGCCGGATCCAGACTGTCCGGGAAAAAGGTAGACGCCGACGCCAGACAGGTGGAAAAGGTTCTGGAGTATATTCAGGGTATCGCGGAGGTGAAGGCCTGCCGTCTGGTGGGAAAGATGGCCAGACAGTGCGATCTGGCCATTGACGGGAGCGTAAAGGTGAACACCGATATGGAAATGGCGTTCATCCCATGGATGACCCTGCAGGGCTTTGTGGCCGATCTCATCGGCGTGGCCGTGGCCGTCTGCTCCCTGTACCTCTATTGCGGCGGCGCCATGTCGCTGCTATACTGCGTGATGATGCTCATCTGCTCCTTCCTCGTGATGGAGGGGCTGAAGTCGGCGGGGAACTATTCCGCGCTGCTTCGCACGGTGGACATCAGCGTGGCAAAGGCGCAGGAGATACTGGACACGCCGACCATGGATATCGACGGCAAGGACATTGCGCCGAAAAACCACACGCTGAAAGCGGAAAACATTTCGTTCTCTTACGGCGGCAAAAAGGTGATCGACGGCGTATCCCTCACCATCCCCGAAAAGACCACTACCGCGATCGTAGGGCCCAGCGGCGGCGGCAAAACGACGCTGTGCCATCTGCTGTCCCGCTTCTGGGACGTGGACGAGGGCGCGGTCACGCTGGGCGGCGTGGATATTCGGGCGTACGACATGGACAGCCTGATGCGGAACTTCTCCTTTGTGTTCCAGAATGTGACGCTGTTCAAGGACACCGTTGCCAATAACATCCGCTTCGGACAGCCGGAGGCGTCCATGGATGCCGTCGTCGCGGCGGCGAAAAAGGCCCGCTGTCACGACTTCATCATGGCGCTGCCCGAGGGCTACGAGACGGTCATCGGCGAGGGCGGCGGGACCCTCTCCGGCGGGGAGCGGCAGCGGCTGTCCATCGCCCGGGCCATGATGAAGGATTCCCCCATCATCATTCTGGACGAGGCGACGGCAAACGTAGACCCGGAAAACGAAAAGGATCTGCTGGAAGCTATCTCCGAGCTGACGCGGGAAAAGACGGTCATCATGATCGCCCATCGCCTGAAAACCGTGCGGCACGCGAACCAAATCCTCGTCATTGATCATGGAAGGATCGTACAGCAAGGTACACACGCAAGTCTCATGACTGAGGACGGGCTGTACCGTCGCTTCGTGGCAGACCGGAAGCAGGCCGTTGACTGGAAGCTGGCGTGACGCGCAATCGTGCGATCAAATGCGTGCAATCGACTTCCCCCTGGAGCGATGCGATCTATCTGTAGATAAAAAATCTTTTTTCGCACTTGCGCCAGCTCGTCATTGATTGCGGACAGCCCCATTTGTCTGTTCGTAAACGTATGATATCACATAATTTGGCAAGCCTTCATTTACGCGGCGCTGCCCGAAACGTAACAAAACCCTAATCCCTGCGCAAGAGATTAGGGTTTTTCTACAGCCTGAAGCGGGCAGCATACCCGCTGTTGACTGTACAACGGATCAACGCGCGTCAGTCAAACTGCATGATAAATAAAATTGAAGAGAAGCTCGCGTATGCTCACGTAAACAGCGAAAATGCAATAGAAAAGAAAGCGACGCTGGCTTTTATGCGGCTCAGCGTCGTTTGATTATCCTGTTAGCGCGTCTGTCCGGCTACGGCAAGCACCTGCTCCATTGTTTCGACAGGGGAGCAATGCAGCTGCTTTGAGATTCGCTTGGCAAAGCCGGTGAGCGTCCTGCCCGGGCCAATTTCAAGTGCTGTCGAATGTCCGTCAGCCAGCATCGTGCGCACCAGCTCCTTCCAGCGTACCGGAGAGGTCATATGCCGCGCGAGATGCTCCGGCATGTCAGATGCATCCAGAATCTCGCCGGTGACATTGGTGTACAGCGGAATGCGCGGCGCGTGAAAGGTCATTCCCTGCGCAAATTCGCGCAGCGCGTCGGCGGCGTCCGCCATCAGCGGTGTGTGGAATGCACCGGATACCGCCAGCGGGACAGCCCGGCGCGCACCGGCCTGCTTACATGCGTCGGCGGCTGCCGTGACAGCGGCGCGTTCGCCTGCGATCACCAGCTGTCCCTCGCAGTTATAATTGACGGGAAGTACAGTTCCGGAGACGAACGCACAGATTTGCTCCACCGTTTCATCCGCCAGTCCGAGCACTGCCGCCATGCAGCCGTCTGCCTGATCGGTTGCCTGCTGCATCAGTTCACCGCGGCGGCGCACCAGGCGAATGCCATCCTCCAACGAGAGCATGCCGGACGCGGTCAGCGCGGTATATTCACCGAGAGAAAAGCCCGCACAGGAATCCGGCTGCACACCGTTCTCCCGCAGCGCAGCCAGCGTTGCCATCGAACAGGTGAAGATTGCAATTTGGCTGTTTACGGTTTTTGACAGCGTCGCCGCGTCGCTGTCAAAGCACAGCGCGGAAACCGAACTGCCGACGATATCGCTTGCGCATGAAAATACTTCCCTTGCCGCTGCGCTCGCCTCAAATACCGATTGCCCCATACCCGGTTTTTGCGCACCCTGACCGGGGAAAAATGCTGAAATATCCAAAATTTGTACCTCCTTGTGTTTCCACATACAGTATAAAATCAAACTTTTTAATATAATATGTCTGTTATTGGCAAAATTTCAAAAAAGTGATTGACAACTTGATTGGCATAAATTATAATGTACACCGTTAAGTTTGTCAATCAAAGTAATTAAATTTTCATAATAGAATTGGAAGTGATTGTAATCGGCACAGTTTTAAAGGGAACCGGCAGCTATTTGCCGGAGACACGGCTGACAAACCATATGCTCGCGCAAATGGTTGATACCTCGGATGAATGGATCGTCCAGCGAACCGGCATACGGGAGCGCAGGATCGCTGCCGACATGTCGACGTTGGAGCTGGCGCTTCCGGCGGCACAGCGTGCATTGGCGCAGGCCGGATGCGAGGCAGCGCAGCTTGATCTGATCATTGCCTGTACGGTGACGCCTGATCATTTCACTCCGTCGCTTGCCTGTGAGCTGCAAGCGAAGCTCGGGGCGGTCAACGCATTTGCATTTGATATTTCTGCGGCTTGCTCGGGCTTTGTTTATGCGACGGATGTTGCCGACTGCTACCTGCGCTGCGGCAAGGCAAAACATATACTGGTGGTTTGCGCGGAGACACTGAGCCGATTGATAGATTACACCGACCGCACGACTTGCTGCCTGTTTGGAGACGGTGCGGGCGCGGCAGTATATACATGGGACGACGCATACGAGGGTGTTATCGCCACCTATCAGCGCGCAGACGGCGCGTCTGGTGACGCGCTGATGGCACAGGCGCTGCCGACAGAAAATCCATTTGATACAAAACGGGTGAGCGCGGAGTACCTGCGCTTTTTAAGAATGAATGGCAGCGCGGTTTTTAGATTTACTTCGCGCGCCGTGCCGGACGCGATCGACCATGTGTTGGCGCGCGCCGGACTGGACATCGCGGATATCGACTGGATCGTGCCGCATCAGGCAAATGTCCGTATGATCGACAGCGTCATCCGACGCTATGGTCTGGATGCGGACAAGGTCTATGTCAATCTGCCGTATGTTGGGAACACCTCCAGCGCGTCCATTCCGATCTGCCTGGATGAGATGCGTCAAAAGGGTCTGCTGTATCGGGGTCAGCGTGTCATTATCGTTGGCTTCGGCGGTGGTCTGACCTATGGCGCTGTGCTGATGCGTGTGTGACCAAGGGAAATGAGGTAAAAATGCGTACACAAATTACGGAATTATTACAAATCAAGCATCCGATTTTTCAGGGTGCGATGGCATGGATTGCGGATGGGTATCTTGCATCGGCTGTTTCCGAAGCAGGAGGCCTGGGCATCATTGCGGGCGGTGCGGCGCCGGTTGACGTCGTGCGCGAACAGGTCCGTGAGGCAAAGGGGCGCACGAAAAATCCATTTGCGGTCAATATCATGCTGCTCAACCCGACAGCGGATGACATCGCACAGATGGTCATTGATGAGGGGGTACAGGTCGTCACAACCGGTGCAGGCTCCCCGGTAAAATATATGGACGCGTGGAAGCAGGCGGGTATTAAGATCATTCCGGTCATTGCATCCGTTGCCTATGCAAAGCGCATGGCCCGCATGGGTGCGGACGCCGTGATCGCGGAGGGCATGGAGTCCGGCGGACACATCGGTGAGACCACGACGATGGCGCTGCTGCCGCAGGTGGTTGATGCGGTGGATATCCCTGTCATTGCGGCGGGCGGCATTGCGGATGGACGCGGCCTGGCGGCGGCGCGGCTGATGGGCGCGCAGGGCGTGCAGTGCGGCACGGTCTTTCTCTCGGCAGAGGAATGTCGTATCTCGGAGCGGTATAAGCAGCTGGTGTTCAAGGCAAGCGATATCTCGACGGTCGTCACCGGCAAGGCATCCGGTCATCCGGTGCGTTCGCTCAAGACCCCGCTTGCGCGCAAGCTGGTCAAAATGGAAGGACATATTGAAACGCGCACGTTGGAGGAGATCGAGACGATGACGGCGGGCGCGCTGCGCAAGGCGGTGCAAGACGGCAACTATGAGGAGGGCACATTTATGTCCGGCCAGATTGCCGGTATGGTCAATCACCCGTCCGACTGCCGTACAATTGTGGAAACCATGGTTCGTGACGCGGAGGCGCTGCTGTCGGGCGCCGCGAGCCTGATTGGATAAAGGAGAAGCGAATGGGTAAATTGGCAATCGTTACCGGCGCGTCGCGCGGCATCGGCGCGGCGATCGCGAAAAAACTGGCGCAGGACGGCTATGATGTCGTTATCAACTGCGTTTCCAATGTGGACAAGGCGGAAGCTGTTGCACAGCAGTGCCGCGCGTATGGGGTGCAGGCCTACGCAAAGGCGTGGGATGTATCTGATTATGATGCGTGCAAGCAGGCTCTCACGCAGATCAAGGCGGATTTAGGTACGCCCGCCGTACTTGTCAACAATGCGGGCATCACGCGCGACGGCCTGCTGATCCGCATGAAGCCGGAGCAGTGGAACGCTGTCATACAGGCAAATCTGAACAGCGTCTTTTATATGACCACACTGGTTGGCGCACAAATGGTGCGCGCACGCACAGGCAGCATTGTCAATATCACGTCGATCTCCGGCATGAAGGGCAATTTCGGTCAGGTCAACTATACGGCGGCGAAAGCAGGTGTCATCGGCATCACAAAGACGGCGAGCAAGGAACTTGGCACGCGCGGCATTCGTGTCAATACGGTTGCCCCAGGCTTTATTGAGACCGACATGACGGCTGTGCTGTCGGACGATGTCAAGGAAAACGCGAAATCACGCATCGCGCTCGGTCGCTTTGGGAAGCCGGAGGAGATCGCGGCAGCCGTGGCGTTTTTGGCGTCGGATGCGGCGTCATATATCACAGGACAGGTGCTTTCGGTGGACGGCAATACCGCCCTGTAAGCACGCGGGCAAGGAGGCAAGACATGGAACGTGTTGTCATTACCGGTATCGGAGCGGTCACGCCGGTCGGAAATACCGCTGAAGAATTTTGGAGCAATGTGTTGGCGGGAAAAAACGGAATCGACACCATCACTGCGTTTGACACAGAGGGCTATAAGGCGAAGGTTGCGGGCGAGGTAAAAAATTTCGATGCCGCGGCCTATATTGATAAAAAGGAAATCAAGCACATGGATCGCTATTGCCAGTATGCGCTGGCAGCGGCGGCGCAGGCGATGCGGCAGGCCGGTCTGACACAGGGTGGATTCGACCCGTTTCGTGCCGGTACGCTGGTCAGCTCGGGCATCGGCGGCATTCAGACGTTCAGCACGGAGCAAAGCAAGCTAAACGAGCGCGGACCGCGCCGTGTCTCGCCGTTCTGTATTCCGATGATGATCTCCAACATGGCGGCGGCGCATATTTCCATGGCGTATGGTTTAAAAGGCTCCAGCTTTTCGCCGGTCAGTGCGTGCGCATCCAGCACACATGCGGTCGGAGAGGGAATGCGCGCCATCCGGCACGGTTATTTGGATATCGCGGTTGTCGGCGGCGCGGAGGCGAGCATTACACCGATTGCCGTCGCTGGTTTTTCCAATATGCATGCGCTGTCGAACGAGAGTGATTCGGAGCAGGCGTGCTGCCCGTTTGACAGCCGACGAAGCGGCTTTGTCATGGGCGAGGGCGCCGGCATTCTGGTGCTGGAGAGCCTATCGCACGCACAGGCGCGCGGCGCGGAGATTTTGGCGGAGGTGTCCGGCTACGGCTCGACGAGCGACGCCTATCACATCACAAGCCCTGACCCGTCCGGTGAAGGGCCGTCCCGCGCGATGACAATGGCGATCGCGGATGCAGAGCTGACGCCGTCCGACATTTCCTACATCAATGCGCACGGCACGTCTACACCCATCAATGACGCGTGTGAGACAAACGCCATCCGGCTTGCGCTTGGCGCGCACGCGCATGAGGTCAAGGTCTCGTCGACCAAGTCGATGACCGGACATTTGTTGGGTGCGGCGGGCGCGATTGAGGCGATTGTATGCGCGATGGCGGTACATGAGGACAAAATCCCGCCGACCATTCACTATGAGCAGCCGGACGCGGACTGTGATCTGGATTATGTGCCGAATCAGGCCATTGACTGCGCCGTTCATGCGGCGTTGTCCAATTCGCTGGGCTTTGGCGGACACAATGCGACCATACTCATTGAGAAATTTCGCGATTAAGAGGCAGATTATGCAGGAAAAGGATTTAGAACAGCTTGCCGTTTCACTGATGAAGCAGGCATCCAGGTTGAATGTTTCCAGGGTTAGCATTCAAAATACCGATTTTTCCGTAACGGTTGAGACCCATGCGCCGACGGCGGGCGCCGTCTGTACTTCAGATCCCGCAGGTGCGCCGGCGACGCAGCCGGAGGAATCCGCACAGAGTGAACCGGAGATAGCCGGCACGGTGGTATCCGCGCCGCTGGTCGGTACGTTTTATGCGGCGGACGCGCCGGACCAGCCGCCGCTCATTGAAATTGGCGATCAGGTCACCAGGGGACAGACGCTTTGTATTATTGAGGCGATGAAAACGATGAACAGCATCGAATGCCCCTGTGACGGCACGGTTTCACGCATTTTGGTCCAAAACGGCGATGTGGTGGAATACCATCAGCCGCTTATTGTGATTGCATAAGGAGAAAACGATATGCTGCTGAATACCGAACAAATCAAAGCGATTATTCCGCATCGCGACCCGATGCTCATGGTTGATTCCATTGAAGAGATGGATATCCCAAACGGTACTGTTACCGGCATCAAGCATTTGACGGGCGACGAGATGTTTTTCCCGGGACATTTTCCAGGCAATCCGGTCATGCCGGGCGTCTTTATCATCGAAGCGCTGGCGCAGACCGGCGCGGTTGCCATTTTGTCACGCGATGAATTTCGTGGCAAGACAGGTTATTTCGCCTCATGGGATAAAATTAAATTCCGCCGCAAGGTTTTGCCGGGCGACACGCTGACGCTCAAGGTGAAAATGGTAAAAATCCGCGGCAGAATCGTCGTCGCAGACGGCGTTGCCTATGTCGGCGAAGAGAAAGCGGCGCAGGGGACGTTTACCTGTGCCATCGGAGACTAAATTCATGTTTACGAAAATTTTGATTGCCAACCGCGGCGAAATTGCGGTGCGTATCATCCGCGCGTGCCGCGATTTGGGTGTCATCAGCGTCGCGGTATATTCCGAAGCGGATCGGGAGGCGCTGCACGCGCAGATCGCGGATGAAGCGGTTTGTATCGGACCGGCGTCGTCAAAGGACAGCTATCTCAACGTCAGCAACATCATTGAGGCCGCCATAGGCGCGGGCGCGCAGGCCATTCACCCGGGCTATGGCTTTTTGTCGGAAAATGCGGCGTTTGCGCGCGCGTGTGCACAAAATGGACTTATCTTTATCGGGCCACGGCCGGAAACCATTGAAATGCTCGGTGACAAGACGGCAGCGCGTCAGCTGGCACGTGAGGCAGGTGTTCCGCTGGCAGAAGGCTCAGACGGCGTTGTCGAATGCTCAGAGGATGCGGAGCGATGGGCGGAACAGATCGGTTATCCGGTCATGCTCAAGGCGTCCGCTGGCGGCGGCGGAAAGGGCATCCGCGTGGTCGAGGACGCGGCGCAGCTGCGTGAGGCGTTTGCTTCCGCCACAGGTGAGGCGATCGCCAACTTTGGCGATGGACGGCTGTATTTGGAAAAATATATCGCAAAGCCGCGCCATATTGAGGTGCAGATTTTAGGCGATGCGGTGGGCAATATCATTCATCTGCATGAGCGTGAGTGCTCCATCCAGCGCCGCCATCAGAAGCTGATCGAGGAAGCGCCGTCCCCGTTTTTGGGTGAGGACGCGCGCCAGCGCATGGGAGATTGTGCGGTCGCATTGGCAAAGCGCGCGGGCTATATCAGCGCGGGCACGGTTGAATTTTTGGTGGACGCACAGCAGAATTTTTATTTTTGTGAGATGAACACGCGCATTCAGGTTGAGCATCCGGTCACCGAGGCGATCACCGGAATTGATTTGGTCGCATGGCAGATACGCATTGCGGCGGGCGAGACGCTGGATATCACACAGGCGGAGGTTCCGCTGCACGGTCATGCAATTGAGTGCCGGATCAATGCGGAGGATGCGGATTTTCATCCGCGCCCGGGCGCCATCCAGTCGATGCACCTGGCAGGCGGCGCAGGTGTCCGTGTTGATACCGCCGCTTATCAGGGGTATACAATTCCACCATTTTATGATAGTATGATAGCGAAGCTGATTACCCACGGGCAAGACCGCACGGAAGCGCTTGCGCGCATGAAGCGTGCGCTGTCTGAAATGCTATTTGAAGGAATTGTGACCAATACGGACTATCAAATGTCGATTTTACTGTCAGAAGCCTTTGAAACCGCACAGTTTAACACGTGTTCCATTGAGGACGGTACGTTTGCTGTGAAGCGATGACAGCATTCGCTCGGAGGGTATTATCATGCTGTTGGATTTATTCAAAAAAACCAGAGAAAGCTCGATGCAGATCAAGCCGCAGACCGTGCGGAAGGATGCGCCGGTCATCGCGGTGTGCAAGAAATGCGGCGAGGAGCTGAACGCGAAAAAATACGGAAAAAATCTCTATGTCTGCCCGAAATGCGGCGCACATGCAAGACTGCTTGCCCGTACGCGCATTCGCCAGATCGCAGATAAAGATTCGTTTCAGGAAAAATTTGCGTCGCTCGCGACGGCAGACCCGCTGGACTTTGATGGCTATGCGGACAAAATCGCCGTGCTACGCGATAAGACCGGTATGAACGACGCGGTGCTCACCGGCACCTGCCGGATTGACGGCATCCGCACCTGTATCGGCGTGATGGACAGTCATTTTATGATGGCATCTATGGGCAGTGTTGTGGGTGAAAAACTGACGCGTTTGTTTGAATATGCGACCGAGCGGCATTTGCCGGTCATTTTGTTCACGTGCTCCGGTGGCGCGCGCATGCAGGAAGGCATGTTTTCTTTGCTGCAAATGGCAAAGGTGAGTGGCGCAGTGGCAAAGCATTCTGAAGCCGGTCAGCTGTATATCACTGTGCTCACCGACCCCACAACCGGCGGCGTGACGGCGAGCTTCGCCATGCTGGGCGATGTCATTCTGGCAGAGCCGGGTGCAACCGTCGGGTTTGCCGGACGGCGCGTCATCGAGGGCACAATCGGCGAAAAGCTGCCCGATTCGTTCCAATCCGCGGAATTTACACGGGAGCACGGCTTTTGTGATGCCATTGTGCCGCGCAGCCGCATGAAACAGACGCTCTCGCAGCTGCTTTCGCTGCATGGCTATACGGCGAAGGGAGGCGACCGGGCTTGAGTACGGATTTGGAGCAGCAGCTGCGCATCGTGCACGACGCGGCGCGTCCCAATATTGACGATATCATTTCTGGTGTCTTTTCCGATTTTATCGAGCTGCACGGCGACCGCTGTTTCGGTGACGACTATGCCATGTGCGGCGGCATCGCGTGTCTGGGAGAGATACCGGTGACTGTCATTGGCCAGCGTAAGGGGCATTCCACGGAGGAAAATATTGCTGCGAACTTCGGTATGGCGCATCCGGAGGGCTATCGGAAGGCGCTTCGGCTCGCAAAGCAGGCGGAAAAATTTCATCGGCCGGTCATTTGCTTTGTTGATACGCCCGGTGCGTTTTGCGGCATCAGCGCGGAGGAGCGCGGACAGGGCGAAGCGATTGCGCGCAACCTGTATGAATTTATGGGCCTGCGCACGCCGGTTGTCTCGGTCATCACAGGCGAGGGCGGCAGCGGCGGCGCGCTCGGCATCGCGGTTGCCAACGAGGTCTATATGATGCAAAACGCGATGTATTCCGTCATTTCTCCGCGCGGCTGCGCCAGCATTTTGTGGAAGGACGCCTCCCGCGAGAGCGAGGCGGCGGAAGCGCTCAAGATTACCGCCGACGATCTGTACCGGTTTGGTATGATCGAGGGCATCATTCGCGAGGGGAGAAGCGGCGCGGCTTATCTCAAAAGCATCAAAGCCACGTTAACCGAAGCAATCGCCCGCCTGCTGCCGCTGGACGGAGAGGCGCTTCGCCGGCAACGGTATGAAAAATTCCGAAATATCGGAGTTTTTAATGATATAAAATGACAAGGAGACGAAACAATGTACGAAAAGATTTGTGAACTGCTTGCAGAAAAGTTTGACGTAGACGCGAGCACCATGACCATGGATACCAAGGTAAAGGAAGACCTGAAGGCGGATTCTCTCGACGTTGTCGAGCTGATGATGGATTTGGAGGAAAACTTTGGCGTCACAATTGAAGACGAAGAGGCGATGAAGCTGAGCACGATTGGCGATATTGTCAAGTATATCGAGGAAAACCAGTAATCGTTGCAGCGGTCTGAGCCGGAGGTAGAATGCCTCCGGCTTTTTCCGTTGCGGTGATGTGTCATTTTTTCACATTTTATTTGCAACCTTCTAACCAATGCGGTATGATAAGATAGTAACAGTATCCTTTAGGAAAAAGGTGAGGACTGCCATGGCATATATTATTTTTGAACAGGTGACGAAAGAATATCAGATGGGCGAGGTCACGATTTCCGCGCTGTCTGGTGTGGATTTTTCCGTCGAAAAAGGGCAGCTTGCGGTCATTCTAGGTGCAAGCGGCGCGGGAAAGACCACAGCTCTAAATATTTTGGGCGGTATGGATACGGTTACCAGCGGTACGGTGCTGGTGGATGGGCGCGATATCACAAAGCTGAAGGGAAAACAACTGATTCGTTATCGCAGGGAGGATATCGGCTTTGTCTTTCAGTTTTATAATCTGGTTCCCAATCTGACGGCGTTGGAAAATGTAGAGCTAGCGGCGCAGATTTGCTCCGACAGCCTGTTTCCGGTGGAGATGCTGCAACGCGTTGGGCTGGCGGAACGCATGGATAACTTCCCCGCTCAGCTTTCCGGCGGGGAACAGCAGCGTGTCGCTATAGCGCGCGCCATCGCAAAAAATCCCAAGCTGCTGCTGTGCGACGAACCGACCGGCGCCCTGGATTACCGCACAGGAAAGCAGATTTTACAGCTATTACAGGATGCATGCCGTCGGGATGGCATGACGGTTTTAATTATCACACACAATTCTGCCCTCGCGCCGATGGCGGATGTCGTTATCCGAATGCGCAGCGGGCAGGTGTCGGACATGCGCCAAAATCCGCATCCGACGCCGATTTCGGAAATCGAGTGGTGACGCCATGACAAAATCGTTGCGAAAAAACATCGTACGCGAGATTCGCGGCACATGGAAGCGATTTTTATCCATCGCGCTGATGGCGCTGCTTGGCGCGGGCTTTTTTGCCGGAATCAATGCGGCAAGTGCGGATATGCAGCTGTCGTGCGACCGCTATCTCGACGAGCAGACATGCTTTGATTTGGAAGTGCTTTCGACGCTCGGCCTGACTGACGACGATGTGGAGGCTGTACTGGACGTCAAGGGCATTGCGGATGCAGTCGGCGTTTATTCTGAAAATGTCCTCGTCAGCATCGGGGAGGGGGACGAAAAGGTAAAGCTGTTGTCTATCCCAGAGGACAGTGCAATCAACACGCTGCATTTGGTAGACGGAGAGATGGCGCGCCGTGCGACGGAATGCGTCGTGCCGCAGTCGATGCTGGATATCACCGGCAAGCAGATCGGCGATGTATTGCACATCACGGAAACGCTGGCGGATGAAGAGGAATCGTCTTTTCGGTATACCAGATTAACCATCACCGGCGTGATCGAAAGCCCGCTGTATCTATACAGCAGCTCGGGAAACAATGAGCGCAGTACCGGCGCGGTCGCGGATTTTCTTTTTGTTCCACAGAGCAATATTACAGAGGACTATTATACCGAGCTGTATTTGACCGTCAAGGGTGCAGCTGTGCTGGATTCCTTTGACGATGCCTATGAGACGATGGTTGAGGCGGCAGAGCTGCGCGTTAAGCAGATTGCGGATGCGCGTGAGCAGGCACGGTATGATCAGCTGACCGGCGATGCCAATGCAGACATCGACGAGGCGCAGGCGGAGCTGGATGAAAAAATGGCTGAGGGACAGCAAAAGCTGGATGAGGCACAGGCAGACATCGACGAAGCACAGCGCAAGATCGCGGACGGACGCACAGAGCTGACGCAGTCGCGACGGGAGGCAGAGCGTGAATTTGCCGCTGCGCAGGATGAGATCGACAGCGGCGAGAGTCAGCTGGCGCAGGCGCGGCGTCTGTACAATCAGCAGTCGGGCACCGCAAAAAATCAGCGCGCGGCGCTTGTCAGCAAGCGCAAGGAAGTGCAGGAGCAGCTTGCTGCATTGCAGGACAAACAGCCCGAGCTGGAACAGACGATATCCGATTTGCAGGAAGAGCGTGAACCGCTTGCGCAAACCGTGGCGCAGCTGGAGGAACAGCGCGCGCCGCTTGCCTCGGCGGTCGAGCAATATCAATCCAACATCGACCGGCTAACGGCGACATTGCAGCAGACGCGGGAAAAACGCGATGCATTGCTGGCCGGAGCAGGGCAAAACAATACGGGCACGGTAGAGCAGGCTACGCAGACGCAGGCCGAGGGAGAAACACAAACGCAATCGACTGAAGACACAGAGCCAAATTCAGAGGAGATCGCCGCACTGGACGCGCAGATTGCCCAGCTTCAGAAGCAGATTGACGCATTGGAGGAAGAATGCGCGCCGTATAAACAGCAATTGGAGCAGCTGGATTCGGGTCTAGACGAGGCGAAGGACGGTCTTGCGCAAATTGATGACGGCATCGCACAGGCAGAGGACGCTCTGGCACAGATCAAGGACGGCATATCGCAGGCGAAGGACGGCCTGTCGGAGATCGACGACGGCATTGCGCAGATTGACGAAGCACTGACCTCCGGCAAGGCGAAGCTTTCTGCCGCTGCGCAGCAGCTGGCGCAGGCCAAAAGCCAGCTTGCCAGCGCGAAATCGTCTGCGTATGCACAGATGGCGGATGCGCAGCGCGAATTGGATGAGGGAGAAGCGGAGATTGAGGACGGCATTGCGGAGCTTGCTGTGCAGCGCGCGGACTTCGATACACAGATTGCGGATGCACAGGCGGAAATAGCCGAAGCGCGCGCTGAGGTTGGCGATATCAACAGACCCACCTGGTATGTGCTGACGCGCGACGGCAATACCGGCCTGTCCAGCTTTGCGCAGGATTCCAACAATTTAAAGCGCATTGGCTTCACGTTTCCGCTCATCTTTTTCCTGGTGGCTGTGCTCATCAGTCTTAGTTCCATGACGCGTATGGTGGAGGAGCACCGCGGCCAGATTGGCACGCTCAAAGCATTGGGATACAGCGGCGGTCAAATCGCGGCAAAATATCTGATCTATGCGGCGACGGCATCGGTGCTTGGTTCGATTATCGGTGAGTTGCTCTGCTTTCAGCTTCTGCCGCGCATCGTTTGGCAGATTTATATTGCGTTTTACACGCTGCCGGCATTTTACACACCCATCGACCCGTTTTACGGTGCAGTTGGTCTGTTGGTCTGTTCCGGCTGTATCATTGCGGCGACCGGCATGGCATGTGTGCAGGAGCTGCGTCATACGCCGGCTCAGCTGATGCGCCCAAAGGCGCCGGCGGCTGGAAAGCGGGTGCTGCTTGAGCGTATTCCTCCGCTGTGGCGACGCTTTAACTTCTCACAAAAAGTCACGCTGCGCAATCTGTTCCGCTACAAAAAACGGTTCTTCATGACGATATGCGGCATTGCAGGCTGTTCAGCCTTGATTACGACCGGATTTGGTCTGCGTGATTCGATTGCGCTGCTGCTTCCGCTGCAGTATGAGGATGTCATGCATTATGACCTGCTCGCCGTTGCGGACACGGAACTGTCCACAGAGGAATTCGACGCGCTTTCGGATGACATGGCGTCCGACCCTGACGTCAGCAGCTGCCTGCGCATTTACGCGGAGAGTGTCAAAATCGTGACACCAGAGGGAAAGGCCACGGAATTGGAGCTGTTTGTGCCGTCGGACACGGCTGCCTTTGAGCAGTATATTTCTCTGCTGGATACAGACACCGAAGAGGCGCGTACCCTGTCAGAAGATACGGTATTTTTGACGGAACAAATCGCCGAACAGCTCGGCGTGTCAGCTGGAGACACTGTAACACTGCGACGGGAGGATGGCACGAAAGCAGATATAGAGGTAGGGGCGGTGGTACACAATTACCTCAGCCATTACGCGTTTCTTTCAAAAGACGGCTTCCAAAACGCATATGGCGAAAGCGTGGAGGACAATGCCCTTATTCTCAACACAAACGATCTGACCGACGAACAGAGCGACGCCCTTGCTGCCAGGTGGAATGGGGACGACCGTCTGTCCGCCGTCTCCTCAACGCGTGCGGCACGCAGCGCGGTGAATGACCGGCTCGGGCTGCTCAATCAGGTCGTGGTGATTCTGGTCACAGCGGCGGCTGCACTTGCGGTTGTCGTACTGTATAATCTGTCCAACATCAATATCAGTGAACGCATCCGTGAGCTGGCAACCATCAAGGTGCTTGGTTTTTACGATGGGGAGGTATATCAGTACAACACCCGTGAGAACGTCATACTTACGCTGCTCGGGACGGCTCTGGGTCTGTTTGGCGGTCGATGGCTTACCTCGTTTATTTTGCTCACGATGGAAATGCAGGGAATTGTTATCGTGCCGACGGTGGAGCCTGTCAGTTATGTATATGCAGCCCTACTCACCGTTGTATTTGCATCGGCAGTGAACATCATGACGTATTTCTCGCTCAAAAAAATTAATATGGTAGAGGCGCTCAAAAGCGTTGAATGATAAAACGCCCCGATCTCATTTGGTGTAAAATGAGACGGGGCGCTTGCGGTTATGCACGCTTTCGATTGTACAAAAACATCGCAACGGATGCGCCGCATATAATGCAATAGCCCAAAATGCTCAGCGCGTCTGGAATCTGTCCCAATATGGCAAAGCCGAGCAGTGCGGAGAAAATAATCTGCGAATAATCAAAGACGGAAATCTCGCGCGCCGGCGCATTGGAATAGGCCGCCGTGATGGCAAACTGACCGCCCGCTGCGGAAAGTCCGGCAAGCAGCAGATAGATCAGCTGTATCATCGTCATCGGATGATAGAACAGCAGCAGAAACGGCATGCAGGCCACACAGGAGAAGGCGGAGAAAAAGAACACAATGAACGGCCCGCGCTCTCCGTTGAGACTGAGCTTTCGTACCAGCGTATAGGCCGCGCCAGCGCCAAGGCCGCCCAGCGCACCCAGCAGCGCGGGAAAGGTCGTCAGTGAAGAGAATCCCGGCTTGATAATACACAGCGCGCCAACAAAGGCAACAAGTACAGCGGATGCCTGAAACAGTGTGACCCGTTCCTTTAAATACAGATAAGAAATAATGATGGCGAAAAAGGGTGACAGCTTGTTAAGCATAGAGGCATCGGACAGCACCAGATGATCGACGGCATAGTAGTTGCACCAGATGCCGATCGTGCCGAATGCGGCGCGTCCGATCAGCAGCGGCAGATTGCTGTGGTGAAATTGAAATTTTTCCTTCGAGCGCAGCAGGACGACCAGCGCAAAAACAAATGCGACCGCATTGCGGAAAAAACTCTTTTGCATGGAGGGCAGATCGCCGGACAACCGGACGAACAGATTCATCAGTGCAAAGCAGAAAGCGGATAGTACAATGAAACAAACACCCTTTGTTCGTTTGGACATAAATGATTTCCCTTCTTTTTTTAATATTTCACATCAAAAAAGACGGGAATCCCCGCCTCTTTGACGATTTTATTCTTCGTATTTTTTTGTCAGCAGCGCAAGCAGTTCCTGATACATGATTTCCGCATGCTTTTTAAAGTTGGTTTCAAGCAGAGAAGCCTGCTGCGGATTGACGACATTCATGCGGACGGAGAACACATCCTCCATGGTAAGCTCGACGATATAATCATTTTCTCCGATCTGTTCCGTCCTGCTCATCACCTTGGCATCGCGCCGGATTTTACGCACGACACGCAGGGCAGAAAGCGCTGCGGCCTCACGCACGGTGTAGGGCAGGCGGTTTTGAAATGCCTGCGCCGTATCACGGCCCTTTTGCGTGATGGAAAACAATTCCGCGCCGTCTTCTACGCTCTTTTCGATATGATTGGATGCCTGCAGCTCCGAAAACGCCTCTGACAGCTCAAAATATCCAAAGCCGTCGTCGCACCATGTGCAGATATCGACGATTGCTTCGTAGGACACAGGAAACGGAAGATCGGTCATACAGGTTAAAATCAGAAATTTGATTTCGTCCTTCGTTCGGATAAAGCCATAACGAATCATATCGTCACCTCTTCTTTTGGGATACCTCCAGTATATCACATGAAAGAAAAAAAGCAAATCAAAACAGCGGATATCCGTGTTTTACAGACAGAGCATCGACAGAATATGGAGGCTACATATTTTTCAGCTGCTGTGTGATTTCATTTGCCTTGGCGTAAATCTCCTGTGCATCCTGACCGACGCAGAACGCGCCGTTTTCATATAAAATGTGTCCGGCGACCATTGTCAGAATGACGTTCTGCTTGCTGCCGCTGTATACGATGTTTTTCGTCAGATTGTTGACAGGCTGCATGTTCGGCTGATTGAGATCCAAAACGATGAGGTCGGCCTGCGAGCCTGCGGTCAGCGTCTCGCAATCAGCCAGCCGCATCGCTTTTGCCCCGCCGACTGTCGCCATGCGCAGCACAGCATCTGCGTCCACCGCCGAGGCGTCGTTCTCCCGCACCTTGGCGAGCGCTGTGGTCAAAAACATCTCGCGGAACATATCCAGACAATTGTTGCTGGCGGGGCCGTCTGTGCCGATGGCGAGGTTGACGCCGCTGTCCAGCAGCTGCTGGATGGGGGCGATGCCGCTTGCGAGCTTGAGGTTGGAGGCGGGATTGGTAACGACGGATACACCGCGTTTTTGAAAAATAGCAATGTCCTCCGGCGTCAGATAGACACCATGATATGCGCCGCCGCCGTAATCAAACAGATGCAGCGCATCGAGATATTGTGTCGGCGTCATGCCGTTGCGCTCAATACACGACTGTACCTCGGAGGCCGTCTCAGAATTGTGCGTATAGACCGGCGCGCGGTATTGCTGCGCCATCGCCGCAAGCTGCTCCAAAATGCCGCGCGAGGTAGTATATTCCGCGTGAAAGCCCAGCTCAAAGGAAATGAGCGGATGGTAGCCGTTGTATTTGCGATACCATTCCTCGACCTGCGCGGCGGACTGGCTGAAATCGTTGACTGCGCCGGTCAGAACGGTGCGGAAGCCGCAGTCGATGGAGGCCTGCACGATGGAATCCGGCGTCAGGTACATGTCGAAATTCGCGGTGATGCCGCTGGTCAGGTATTCCAAAATGGCGAGCTTGGACAGATGATAGATATGCTCCGCGTTCAGCTTGGCTTCCATTGGGAAGACCTGCTGATTCAGCCAGTCTTGCAGCGGCAGATCGTCCGCGAACGAGCGCAGGAACGTCATTGCGGAATGCGTATGGGCGTTTTTAAAGCCCGGCATGACCAGATTGCCACAGAGGTTGCGCGTGACATCCCAACGGATATCGCTCGGCTTCTGTTCGCCGACGTAACGGATGCGGTCATTCTCCAGCCAGATTTCACCGAAAAATGGTGCGCGGTTTGGCTCCATTGTCAAAATCTGGGCGTTATACAGACGGGTAAACAACGTCACTCACTCCTCTCATCATCGGGCAGCACAAATGGCTGTCCGTTTTGCTTTTTATACATAACAGCGCGCAGGCTTTCGGTAAACGGCGCGCGGCAGATACCGTATTCCGTCACAATGCCTGCGATCAGGCTATGATCGGTCACATCAAACGCCGGGTTATAGCAGCGGACACCGGCGGGAGCCATCGGCTCTGCATACCATTTTTCGCGGATCTCCTCTGGTGCGCGCTGCTCAATTGGGATATCGTCTCCGGTCGGGCAGGACAGGTCGATGGTCGACGTCGGGCCGA
Source organism: uncultured Butyricicoccus sp. (assembly GCA_964513445.1). Classification (GTDB taxonomy): domain Bacteria; phylum Bacillota; class Clostridia; order Oscillospirales; family Butyricicoccaceae; genus Butyricicoccus_A. Next base: position 18,708 of record CAZEMM010000018.1, read on the forward strand.
GCACATAGAACGGGATGCCGTAGTGCTTTGCGAGGATCGCCACGCCCGAGGTGCCGATTTTATTTGCCGTATCGCCGTTTGACGCGATGCGGTCGCAGCCGACAAAGCAGGCCTGCACCCAGCCGTTTTTTATGACGAGACTTGCCATATTGTCACAGATCAGCGTCACATCAATTCCGGCACGATGCAGCTCATAGCTGGTCAGGCGCGCGCCCTGCAGCAGCGGACGCGTTTCATCCGCAAACACATGCAGGTGCATGCCGCGTTCATGGCCGAGGAATAGCGGGCCGAGCGCCGTGCCATAGCGCGAGGTGGCGAGCGGGCCGGCATTGCAGTGGGTGAGTACGCCGTCCCCATCGTGCAGCAGGGTCAGACCGTGTGCGGCGATCGACCGGCACATGTCAATGTCCTCCTGATGGATGGCGATGCACTCCCGGTGCAGCGTCGGAAGCAGTATGTTCCAGTCCGCCCGCCGCGCGGTATCCAGCATACGATCCAATGCCCAGCGCAGGTTGACAGCCGTCGGGCGGGAGGAGGCGAGGTACTCCGCCTGCGCGCGCAGCTGCGCCAGGAAGGCCGGCTTGTCCGGCGCGGAAATGCCCTGCGCGAGCACATACAGATCATATGCCGCGCAAATGCCGATGGCGGGCGCGCCACGCACCTGCAGCGTTTGGATGGCCTGATACATCTCCTCCGCCGTGCGCAGCGTGCGGTATACCGTGCGGTTCGGCAGCTGCGTTTGGTCGAGGATCATGACAGCATTGCCCGCTTCGTTTAAATGGACATGGTCAGATAAAACGGTTTGGTTTGTCATAACGGCTTACTTCCTTCTTCGTCGATGCGCGCGGGGATGGGCTGACCGGTACTCATCGCGAGCCGGACGATGTTTGCCGCATCCTCCGCGTAGATCGCGTTGGTATACGCCTGATGCAACGTCTCACCCACAGTCACAACGCCGTGACTGGCGAGCAGACAGGCAGGCTTGCGCGAGAGGATGGGCAGGCAGTTCGTGCCAACTGCGGCAGACCCCTGCGGCGCATAGTCCGCCACTTCGATGCTGCCGCCCAAAAACGGCAGCATTTCCACCAGTACGCATGGAATCTCGCGGCGCAGCACGGCAAAGGCGGTCGCGTTGGGTGAATGAGTATGCACGATGGCGCGCGTTTTCGGCATATGCGCATAGATTTCTGCGTGCATCCTCCATTCGGAGGACGGGCGGTGCGCGCCGTCTATAACGCTGCCGTCCAGCTGCATCAGCACGATGTCGGATGGTTGCATGACGGTGTAATTCATCCCGCTCGGCGTGATAGCCATGCAGTTCTGCTCAGCGCACCAGATGCTCAAATTTCCGCTTGTCGCGGCCATCAGGCCGGCCTGACAGGCAGCTTGCGCGGTGCGAACCAACTCTGCACAGTGTGGCAGCAGGATTTCCCGAGTGTTCGGCATATACATCCCTCCTGTTAGACGCGATCTATTTAATACAATTATACTGAAAAAAACCGGCATATTCAACACAAACGCTTGCATTTTACTGTGCAGCCCGTATAATGAAATTGGAATGAATTTGCTGGAAAACGGCATAGCACGTCAAACTGGTTTACATATTAGGAGGAACATATGATACAGGAAATTGGCCCACATATTTTGCATGCGGATTTTTCGCGGCCGAAACCGCAGCCGGAGGATTATGTCATGCTGTTCGGCGGGGGCGGCGTGCTGTTGCTGCCGGAGACGCACGCGCTGTTGAAGGTTGCGGACTGGCGCGCGCTGGGCGGAAACGACGGCGCGCTGCTGCATATTTTACAGCTGGACGGCGTACATTTTTTCCTGGTACTGGATGTTCCGGAGCGTATGAGGGCTGCGCTGAAAGTTGAGACGACACGCTTTTTGCGCACCGTGGAGCCGGACTGGCTGCGTCTGGGCGCGGTGACTGCGCTGCATTTGTACAACTGGCACCGTACCCACCGGTTCTGCGGCGTCTGTGGCCAGCCGATGCGTCCGGACGGCAGGGAGCTGGCGATGCGCTGCACAAGCTGTAACGCCGTGACATATCCGACGGTATTTCCCGCAATTATTGTGGGCATTGTGGACGGCGAACGCATCTTGCTCACGCGTTCTTCGGTATATGAAAATCCTGTATACGCATTGGTTTCCGGATATATGGGTGTCGGCGAGACGCTGGAGCAGTGCGTCGCGCGCGAGGCATTTGAGGAGACCGGCCTGCGTCTGAAAAACATCCGGTATTTCGGCAATCAGCCGTGGGGCTTTTCCGGCGCGCAGATGATCGGCTTTTGGGCGGAGCTGGACGGCAGCAATGCGGTTCGGCTGCAGCGGGAAGAGCTGAAGGAGGCAAAGTGGTTTTTGCCGGAGGAAATGCCGGAGACACCGGAGCCGATTGATTTGACGCATTATATGATGGAGCAGTTCCGGCAGAGAAAGCTGCCGTGGCAGAGGTAAATTTGGGCGCGTCGGGGAGAGGCGCGGCATGTGAGCAAAGAGTTGGGGGAGGATCTTACATGACAGGAAAATTGATTACATCATCACGCGGCACAACGTATTATTGGGTGGAACGCAATGCGAATCCGGATGCGCAATGCATTGTATTTACCCATGGGCTGACGGTCAATCATCATCAGTTTGACCAGCAGTTTGCGTATTTCAGTGCGGATTATACCGTCATTACATGGGATGTCCCGCTGCATGGCCGGTCGCATCCGTACACGTATTTTTCGTATGAGAACGCGGCGGCAGAGCTGCTGGCAATTTTAGACCGTGAGAACATCGCGCGAGCCGTGCTCGTGGGGCATTCGATGGGCGGCTACATCTGTCAGGAATTTGCGGCGCGCTACCCGGTGCGCACACAGGCATTCATTGCGGTAGACACCTCGCCACTCGGCTGCGACTATTATTCGGAGCTGGACCGCAGGCTGCTCATGGCGACGCCGCGCATGAGCCGGTATTTTCCCGAACGCATGCTGTGTACTATGATGGCGCGCTCCTGTACGCATACGCGCTATGGCTATCATAATGCGCTCATCATGATGGAGCAGATGGGCAAGCGCCGCATCATCCATGCGATGTACGCGGCCTATTCCGATATTTTTACACGCGCGCAGCCCGTGCAGTTTGACTGCCCCGTGCTGCTGATTTTGGGCGAATACGACCGCACGGGAAAGATAGCGGCGTATACGCGCGAATGGGCGGCAAAAACCGGTTATCCGCTGCATATCATCTCAGATGCGGCGCACAGTGCAAACGCGGACAATCCGGACGCGTTTAACGGCACCGTGGATGCGTTTTTAAAAAGCAGATGCAAACAGACGGTGCAGTGACAAATGCATAAAAGAAAAGGCAGAGCAAGCTGGAAAACAGGCGCTCTGCCTTTTTGTGTGGTTTGATTTACGGGATGAGACGTGCCATATCGCGCGGGAAGTATGCGGCCTCGCGGATGTTCTGCAGGCCGAGCAGCTTCATCGTCAGGCGCTCCAGGCCGATGCCCAGACCGCCGTGCGGCGGCATGCCGTACTTGTGCAGCAGAAGGAACGATTCAAACAGCGACTTGTCCATGCCGCGGTCCTCCAGCTTTTTGACCTGTTCTTCATAGTCATGGATGCGCTGACCGCCGGTCGTGATCTCCAGACCGCGGAACAGCAGGTCGAAGCTGAGCGCGAGCGATGGGTCGGACGGGTCGTCCATCGCGTAGAACGGACGCTTGGAGGACGGGAAGTGCGTAACGAAGATAAATTCGCTGCCGTATTCCTCCTTGGCATAGTCGCACAGCATTTGCTCCTCATCCGGGTTAAGGTCGTAGCGGTTTTTCGACTTGTGACCGAACTTGTCCAGCATGATCTGCTTGGCATCCGCAAATGTGATGGACGGGATGGTGTCGATGACCGGAATATCCGCCTTCAGCAGCTCAATTTCCGGCTCGCAGTGCGCACGCACGTAGTCGGTGACATACTTGAGCATACCGGTCTCCACCGCCATGACGTCGTACATCGAATCAATATAGGCCATCTCAAAGTCCAGACCGATATATTCATTCAAATGGCGGGAGGTGGAGTGACGTTCTGCGCGGTATACGCCGCCGATTTCAAACACGCGGCCAAATACACCTGCCAAATACTGCTTATAAAACTGCGGGGACTGTGCAAGATATGCCTTCTGACCAAAGTAATCCAGCTTGAAAATATTTGCGCCGCCCTCTGCGCCTGCCGCAACGATTTTTGGGGAATTCATATGGACGAAGCCCTGTGACAGCATATATTCCGAAAAGCCGTCACACAGTGCGCCCTGAATGCGGAAAATCGCCTTCATGCGCGGATGGCGCAGTGTCACTGGACGATATTCCAGATTGGTGTCCAGATTGATGCCCATATATTTTTTGCCCAGAGGAACCGGCATTTTGTCATATGGCTTTGCCAGAACAGTGACGGCGGAAAGCGCAACCTCAAAGCCGTTTTCCGCACGCGGCTCTTCCTGCACGGTGCCGGTGACCTCGACGACCATACCGTCGCGGATATCCGACTTGGCGATGCCCGCCTGCTCCTCGTTGAGCAGGCACTGGATCAGACCGCGGTCGACGCGGACGATGACAAACGCAAAATCCGACATATCACGGACACGATGAACCGTTCCGCGGAAGGTGACGGATTCACCGATGTGCTCGGCGCACAGTACAACCGCATCAACATACGGCTTGGGAAGCGAAATAGACTGCATGTTATAACCTCTCTATTCTTGTTCCGGAAACAGGAACCAGTATTGATACGAATTTACAATATTATATTATACTGAATTACCCGTATTGAATCAAGCGAAGAACGAAAAAAAGTCGGAACAAGCTGGTTTTTTACGGCTGAAGCGTCTGCTTTGCGCGCAGATACGCAATCAATTCGGCAGAACGCTCGGCAATGTCGCGTTCTGTGACACCGCGCGCCACAATAATTTGCATGCGCAGCAGCTCCGAGCCGGTCACCAGACAGTAGCCGGAGGTCAGCTCGGCGCAGATACATATCGGTTTAGGCGTCCAGACAAGGCCAAACGCCGTACCGCGCACTTCAAATTGCGCGCGCTGTGCGTCATACAGTGCCTGTGTCGCTTTTTCATAGGGAATTTCCATGCAGCGAACATCCAGGCGCAGCGTTTTCACAAGTCCCCATGCGGTTTGTTTGCGCGCCTCCAGCTCATCCGGCAGATAGTCGCATTCCTCCGGATAAAATGCCTCGATCACGGCGAGTGCAGTCTGTGCATAGTGGTTGCTGTCCGGCGGCAGGGCACACACGGGATAGGGTAGCTGCTCAAGTACGTCTTTTAGCGGAACGGCGCACGGCACAAGCGATGGCAGCGCGCGCGACAGCAGCTCATCCACAGCATCCGCCGTTTCGCTGTCAATGCGCTGCTGTGTAAGTAAGTCAAAATAATCCATATTGGTTCCTCCATAGATGCGGAAGTTCCGTTTCAGTATAGCAGAAAAATACGAAATACGAAAGTGCAGGTTTGCGCTGCCTGCGACCGTTTGCGTTGTGAAATTGATTGACTTTATAGGGTAAATGTGCTATGATTTTGTAAACATAAATAAAAAAATACTGCATTTTGCGTTATTTTTCGAGCGAATTTGACAAATTTTTTTGGAAATCATGGAATTGGCGAGCAGGAAAGGAGGGTGAGGCTGCGGGTTTACTGTGGGGGAACATAGGGCAAGAAGAGGTTTGGCGGCTAAATAGCTGCTGGAAAAGTGCGCGCTGGACATTCAGACGCGCACAAAGGGAGGTTTTTGTATGAATTTGGACAAATTATTCCATTTGTCGAAGAATCACACCGACGTGAAAACAGAGGTCATGGCCGGCATTACTACCTTTATGACGATGGCGTATATCTTGGCGGTCAACCCGAGTATTTTGAGCGCGACCGGTATGGACAGCGGCGCGGTATTTACGGCAACGGCGCTGGCGTCAATGATCGCGACGCTGCTCATGGCGCTGTTTGCAAACTATCCGTTTGTATTAGCGCCCGGAATGGGACTCAACGCGTATTTTGCGTATACCGTTGTATTGCAGATGGGCTACACCTGGCAGATGGCGCTGTCAGCGGTATTTGTCGAAGGCATCATCTTTTTGCTGCTGTCGCTGACCAGTGTGCGTGAGGCAATCTTCAACGCAATTCCGATGAATCTAAAGCATGCGGTCTCGGTTGGCATTGGCCTGTTTATCGCATTTATCGGCCTGCAAAATGCCAAGATTGTTGTGGACAGCTCGACGCTGGTTTCACTTTATTCCTTTAAGACGTCCGTTGCGGACGGCACCTTTTTCAGTGAGGGCATTACGGTCGTGCTCGCGCTCGTCGGCGTGCTCATCACCGGCATTCTCGTCGTCAAGGGCGTCAAGGGCAACATTCTCTGGGGCATCTTGATTACATGGGGTCTTGGTATCATTTGCCAGCTGACCGGCCTTTATCAGGTTAATCCGGATCTTGGCATGTACAGTCTGCTGCCGGATTTTTCCAACGGCATCGGTGTGCCGAGCATCGCGCCCACATTTATGCAGATGGATTTTCATGGCATTCTGACGATGGACTTCTTTGTCATCATGTTTGCATTTTTGTTCGTTGACCTGTTCGATACGCTTGGAACGCTGATCGGCGTTGCGTCCAAGGCGGATATGCTGGATGAGAACGGTAAGCTGCCGCGCATCCGTGGCGCGCTGCTGTCTGATTCCATCGGCACCTCTGTCGGTGCGGTTCTGGGTACGTCTACGACGACGACCTTTGTTGAGAGTGCATCCGGCGTAGCCGAGGGCGGCAGAACCGGTCTGACAGCGGTCGTATCTGCACTGTTATTTGGCCTGTCGCTGTTCCTGTCCCCGATCTTTTTGGCGATTCCGTCGTTTGCAACTGCACCGGCGCTTATCATCGTTGGCTTTCTGATGCTGACGTCAATCACAAAGATTGATTTTGTCGACTATACTGAGGCAATTCCGGCTTATATCGCAATCATTGCGATGCCCTTTATGTACAGCATTTCCGAGGGTATTGCCATGGGCGTCATCTCCTATGTCATTATCAATCTGGCGGCAGGCAAGGCAAAGAAAAAACACATCAGCGTGCTGATGTATGTTCTGGCGATTTTGTTCATCATCAAATACATTATGATTTAGACAGGGCGGCACGGAAGCCTGTGTGATGGCAATGGAGGTCGGGCAATATGGTTGGAAAAAGCATACCGCGCGTCGACGCGTATGAAAAGGTGATCGGCGCGGCGAAATACACGGCAGATTTGATGCCGCGAAATGTGCTGGTTGCGAAAGTCGTGCACAGTACGATTGCAAACGGTGTTGTCAAGCGGTTTGATCTGGAAGAGGCGCTGCGTGTGCCGGGTGTCGTCAAAATTGTCACCTGCTTCGACGTACCGGATATCCAGTTCCCGACGCCCGGCCACCCGTGGTCGGTGGAAAAGGCACATCAGGATATTGCTGACCGCAAGCTGCTCAACACCCGTGTGCGGCAGTATGGTGATGATATTGCGGCGATCATCGCGGAGGATGAGATCGCGGCGACGCGCGCGGCACGGCTGGTGCGGGTGGAGTATGACGAATACCAGCCGCTGCTGACGCCACAGGCGGCAATGGCACAGGATGCCGCGCCCATCCATGCGGAAAAACCGGATAATGTCGTTGTGCACAGCAGCTTCCAGCTCGGGGATCTCTCCTATGAGCAGGCGGTGCAGCAGGAGCCGGATGCGGTCGAGACAGACCATGTCTACCGTACGCAGCCCGTGCAGCACTGCCACCTTGAGATGCCGGTCTCGTTCGCGTATATGGAAAAGGATCGCATTGTGGTCGTCACCTCGACACAGATACCGCATATCGTGCGCCGTGTCATCGGGCAGGCGCTGGGTATCCCATGGGGTCAGGTGCGCGTCATCAAGCCGTATATCGGCGGCGGCTTCGGCAATAAGCAGGATGTACTGTATGAACCGCTCAATGCATTTTTGACGACGCAGGTCGGCGGGCGTGCCGTCAAGCTGGAGCTGAGCCGTGAGGAGACGATGACCTGTACGCGTGTGCGCCATGCAATCGAATTTCATGTCAAGGCGCTGGCGCGGCGGGACGGCACGCTGGTTGCGCGTAAGGTCGAAGCGTATTCCAATCAGGGCGGCTACGCCTCGCATGCGCATGCGATCGTAGCCAATGCGTCCAATGCATTTAAGCAGATTTACCGGCAGGAACGCTGCCTGGAATCGGACAGCTATACCGTCTACACCAATCTGACGACGGGCGGCGCGATGCGTGGCTACGGCATTCCGCAGGGCGCGTATGCGGCAGAGTGTATGGCGGACGATTTGGCGCACGCATTGCATATGGATCCACTTGCGTTCCGCTATCAAAACTGTGTGCAGGCGGGATACAGCGACCCGCACAACGGCATCACCTTCCATTCCTATGGGCTTCAGGCGTGCATGCAGCGCGGCAGCGAACGGTTCGGCTGGGCGGAAAAGCGCGCGGCCTATGCGCATCAGAGCGGTTCGGTTCGCCGCGGCGTCGGCATGGCGATCTTCTGCTATAAGACCGGCGTGCATCCGATTTCATTGGAAACGGCCTCCTGCCGCATGGTGCTCAATCAGGACGGCTCGATGCAGCTGCATATGGGCGCGACGGAGATCGGACAGGGTGCGGATACCGTATTTTCCCAGATGGCGGCGCAGTCCACCGGCATCACGGTCGACCGTGTGCACATCATCTCGACGCAGGATACTGATGTTGCGCCGTTTGATACAGGTGCGTACGCGTCGCGTCAAACCTATGTCAGCGGCAAGGCAATTAAAAAGACCGCCGCGCTGTTCAAACAGAAGATATTGGACTATGCGGCTGAAATGCTGAATTTGCAGGCGGATAAGCTGGATGTGACAGACAACACCGTTGTCGACGCGGATAGTGGCGACGCGCTGCTGTCCATGCAGGAGCTGGCGACGACGGCATTTTACAGCTTGGATCATTCCGAACATATCACGGCGGAGAGCACAAGCCACTGCAAGGACAACAGCTTTGCGAGCGGCGCATGCTTTGCCGAAATTGAAGTGGATATGCCGCTTGGAAAAATCCGCGTGCTGCGTATTCTTAACGTGCACGACAGCGGCATTCTCATCAATCCGCAGCTTGCACAGGCGCAGGTACACGGCGGCATGAGCATGGGACTGGGCTATGCTTTGAGCGAGCAGCTTCTGTACGACCAGAAGACCGGACGCCCGCTCAACGGCAATCTGTTGGATTATAAGCTGCCGACTGCGATGGATACGCCGGATCTGGAGGTGGATTTTGTTCAGCTGGAGGATCCGACCGGGCCATATGGAAACAAAGCGCTCGGCGAGCCGCCCGTGATTCCGGTCGCGCCCGCTCTGCGCAACGCGCTGCTGCATGCGACGGGCATTGCGGTGGATGATTTGCCGCTCGAGCCGCAGAAGCTTGTTATGCACTTCCAGTGCGCCGGACTGATTTGAGGAGGGATGGTCATGTACGATATTGAACGACTCTATACCGCATCGGATGTGGCCGACGCGCTGTGCACGCTGCAGGCGGACGAAAACGCCATTGTGATCTCAGGCGGAAGCGACGTGCTGATTAAAGTGCGTGAGGGCAAGCTGGCGAGCTGCTCGCTCGTCAGCATTCACGGCTTGCCGGAGCTGCAGGAGGTACATATGGAGGCGGACGGCACACTGGTTATCGGTGCCGGTATGACGTTTTCGCATTTGACCGCACATCCGCTCATCCGGCAGCATGTTCCCATGCTGGGCAACGCGGTCGACCAGGCGGGCGGTCCGCAGCTGCGCAACGTCGGCACGATCGGCGGCAATATCTGCAATGGCGCGACCAGCGCGGACAGTGCAGCCAGTCTGATGGCGCTCAATGCCCGGCTCGTGCTTCGCAATATGGATGGTATACGAGAGGTCTCTATTCATGATTTCTATACTGGACCGGGTAGGACGGTGCGGGAACGCACCGAGATATTGACCGAAATTCGCATCCGCCGCGAGGATTATGCGGGCTACGGCGGACATTACATCAAGTACGGCAAGCGCAATGCGATGGAGATCGCGACGCTGGGATGTGCGTGCATGGTCAAGCTGACGGATGACAGGCGCATTCTGGACACGCGGCTGGCCTATGGCGTTGCGGCACCCACCCCCATCCGCTGCCGCACAGCGGAGCAGGCAGTGCACGGGATGCCGGCAGAGCAGGCAGTCCAGATCATCGGCGAGCAAGCGATCACGGATGTCAATCCGCGCAGCAGCTGGCGTGCGTCAAAGGAGTTTCGCCTGCAGCTGGTGCGGGAGCTTGCAAAACGCGCCATGAAGCAGGCAATTAGATATGCCGGAGGTGAGCCGGATGCTTAGTATCATTCAAATGACGGTCAACGGCAGGCCCGTGGAGCTTGCGGTCGACGCGCGCGAATCGCTGCTGGAAACGCTGCGGGATCGTCTGGAGCTGACTAGCGTCAAAAAGGGCTGCGAGGTTGGCGAATGCGGTGCGTGCACGGTGCTTGTGGACGGCGAGACGGTCGACAGCTGTATCTATCTGTCGGTTTGGGCGCAGGGACGCAGTATTATGACCGTGGAGGGACTGCGCGACCCCAAAGGGGAGCTAAGCTCGATCCAGCAGGCGTTTATTGAGGCAGCGGCGGTGCAGTGCGGCTTTTGCACGCCGGGACTGATTTTGACGGCGGTGGAGATCGTCGGAACAGGAAAACGCTATAGCCGGGACGAGCTGCGCAAGCTGATCTCCGGCCATCTGTGCCGCTGCACCGGCTATGAGAATATTCTCAACGCGATGGAGCGAATAGTGGGAGAGACTGCCGCGTCCTCCTCTGGTTCCGATCAAAATTCGTGAAAATTTTTAACTTTTCCGACATGTCCTATGGAACAATTCGCCGTTTCATGATATGATTATATCATCCAATTATCCATGGAGGAGGCACATTGAATGAAAGACATTGTGATTGCCGATTCGATTCGTTATATCGGTGTGAATGACAGAGACATTGACTTGTTTGAGAGCCAGTATGTGGTTCCAAACGGTGTTTCCTATAATTCCTACGTCATTTTGGACGAGAAGGTTTGTGTGATGGACACCGTAGATGCGCGTAAGACGGAGGAGTGGCTGGCCAATCTGGAAACCGCGCTGGATGGCCGCGCGGTGGATTACCTCGTCGTACAGCATATGGAGCCGGATCATGCGGGCAGCATCGGCGTGCTTGCGCAGAAATATCCGGAAATGAAGCTGGTCGGCAACGCCAAGACATTTACGATGATGACACAGTTCTTTACAATCGACGGTCTGGATGACCGCAAGGTCGTCGTCAAGGAAGGCGATACGCTGGAGCTGGGTCAGCACACACTGACCTTTGTCATGGCGCCAATGGTTCACTGGCCGGAGGTCATGGTCACCTATGAGTCCAGCAGCAAGGTGCTGTTCTCGGCGGATGGCTTTGGTAAATTCGGCGCGCTGGATGCGGATGAGGACTGGGCGTGCGAGGCGCGCCGCTATTACTTCAATATCGTCGGCAAGTACGGTATGCAGGTGCAAAACCTGCTCAAGAAAGCGGCTGCGCTGGATATTCAGATCATCTGCCCGCTGCACGGCCCGATCCTGAACGAAAATCTCGGCTATTATCTTAACCTGTACAGCATTTGGAGCAGCTATGGCGTGGAGACAGAGGGCGTATTCATCGCCTTTGCGTCCATCCACGGCAATACCGCGAACGCGGCGCGGAAGATGGAGGAAATTCTCAAGGAGAAGGGCGTGCCAAAGGTCGTCGTGACCGATCTGGCGCGTTCGGACGTCGCAGAGGCAGTTGAGGATGCGTTCCGCTATGGAAAGATGATCCTGATGTCCTCGTCGTATGACGCGGGCGTATTCCCGCCGATGGAGGACTTTTTACATCACCTCAAGGCAAAGACCTACCGAAACCGCACTGTCGGCCTGGTGGAGAACGGCTCGTGGGCGCCGTCGGCAGGCAAGACGATGCGCGGCATTCTTGAGGGCATGAAGGATATTACCATTTGCGACCCGCTGGTCACCATCCGCTCTTCGATGAAGCCGGAGAACGTCACTGCGATGGAGCAGCTGGCAGACGCTGTGCTGGCACAGTAAGCGACATAGCCAATCTTTTTCAATTAAACAAGGAACGCCGTACATGGGCGACAGTGCCTGTGTGCGGCGTTTATTTTCGTGCGCACAGCACGTAGCGCCCGGCTTTCCGCAGTGAGCAAGGGAAGATTCAGCGGGAATTTAGAGAAAATATTGATTATTATGCCGAAATGCAGTATAATGAGTCTGTCAACCAGATAAAGGAATAAAGGATGCTGAAGACATCATCAGAGGGAATTTGATATGAATGATGTCTTCTCCTGATTTGAAATAAGGCTGCCGCAATCCCGTCGGCTTGAGACGGTGGGCAGTTTACTCTGACAAAATGAGACAATCGCAGCGGGGGGAGGCGCGCATGTTTTCAATTGCAGTATGTGATGACGATCAGTCGACCGTCATGAAAGTCGAGCAATATGTCGCGCAGCTGCTGGACGAGACCGGCATTACAGACGCGAACGTTCAGACATATGCGCGGGGAAAGGATCTGATCTATGCGATTCGAGGAGGGAAGCGTTTTGACCTGCTGATTACGGCGATCGAGATGCCGGAGGTCAACGGTTTTCAGCTCGCAAAGACGATATATGATTATTTGCCGGATGCGTATGTAATATTCGTGACGGAGCATATGCGCTATGTATTGGATGCGTTTGAGCTGAATATCTTTCGGTACATTCCTAAGGATCAGATCAGCACGCGGCTTATGCCTGCGGTCGAGGCGGCCTTTCGTCAGCTGCAGCAGGATAATAAGGGCGCGTTTATTTACAAAACGGCGGGTTCAGCGTGGCGAATACCGCATAAGGATATCGTGCTTGTGCGCAAGGTTGCGGCATCCAAGCAGCTGAAGCTCTATCTTACGGATGGCAGCGAGCTGAGCGTGCGCGGCACGCTGTCCGGCTTTTTGCGCGAGCAGGACGATCTTTGTTTTTTCCAGATTGACCGAAGCACGTGCATCAATTTGTCGCATGTGTCGGGCTTTTGCGGCAATACGCTCACGCTGGATAACGGACAGGAGTGGAAGGTCGGCGAGCGGCGTATGGCGGAGGCGCGCAGCAGATTGTTGCGCATTTGGGATACTATGCTCTAATCAAAACAGGGAGCGACGCGAGAGGGCGTCACTCCCTGTTTTTCTGGCTCTATGTCAATAGTTGGGGTAGAGATAAAAACCAATAATCGAAAGTTGTGT
>CAZEMM010000019.1:0-30746 GCA_964513445.1 uncultured Butyricicoccus sp.
TTTTTTGCCGCGCTTGACCTTGCCGACCGTGAACGGCTGTCCGGTGACGGCGTCCACAATGGCCTGCGTCTGCTGCCCGTCTTTCAGCTCAATCTTTCCCGCCGCATCGCCGTAGAACGACGCGGTAAACAGGCCGCCCGCCGCGCTCTTCAGCTCCGCCTCGATTGACCAGTATTCCTCCGGCACAAACGCGCGGATTTCTTTCTCGCGGTCGACCACCATGCGCGTCGCCACCGACTGCACACGACCTGCGGACAGGCCGCGCTTGACCTTGCGCCACAGAAACGGCGAGAGCTGATAGCCCACAATGCGATCCAGAATCCGGCGCGCCTGCTGCGCATCCACGAGATCCGCGTCGATATCGCGCGGATGCTTGATGCCGTCGCACACGGCCTTTTTCGTGATCTCATTGAACGTCACGCGCTTGGAGCGCTGATCGCCCAGATACAGCATTTCCTTCAAATGCCAGGAAATGGCCTCTCCTTCGCGGTCCGGGTCAGTGGCGAGATAGACAAAGTCGCTCTCCTCGCACGCCTTGCGCAGGTCGTTGATAATCTTGTCCTTGCCCTCGATCGGAACATATTCTGGGCGGAAATCATGCTCAATATCCACGCCCATCGTCTTGCGGGGCAGATCACGCAGATGTCCCATCGACGCTTTCACGACATAGTCCGATCCGAGATATTTCCCGATGGTCTTAGCCTTCGCCGGGGACTCTACAATGACTAGCTTTGACATGAATCGGTCTCCTCCTGTGTTCGCTCTGCATAAGCCAGAGCACGTTCTATTCGATAAAAATAGTGATATTCGTTATTCAGTCACATCTTCGGCGGCGCAGTAGCCGTCGTTCGAGCGGATGACATAGGCACCTACCTCCAGCATGGTCAGCGCGGTGAGCACCAGCGCAGCGGGCAATCCGCTCGCCGCGACGATGGCGTCCACACTGCTGTTTCCGGCGCGCACGGCTCGCCAGACTGTACGCTCCTGCGCATTGCCCGCAAACACGCGCGCCGAACCGGCCTTGCTCTGCGGCTCCGGCGGCTGCCTGCCTGCATCCCGTGCATCCGCGCTCCCCGCGAGCCGCTGCCGCGCGGGTGGCGGTTCGGCCTGTCGCGCGCTTTGCTCAACCGGCGGCGCCTCAGGCAGGCTGCCGGCGGCATCCGGTACATACTGCGCCAAAATATCCGCCGGAGACTGCACCAGCTCGGCGCCGCCCTGCCGGATGAGGGCGTTGCAGCCCTCGCTTTGCGATCGTCCGATATCGCCCGGAATCGCAAACACGTCGCGCCCCTGCTCCAGCGCAAAGTCGGCGGAGATGAGCGCGCCGGATTTTTTCGGCGCCTCCACCACCAGTGTGCCCCGGCACAGACCGGTTATGACGCGGTTGCGCTGCGGAAACCGCCAGCCGTCCGGGTTGGTACCGGGCGGATATTCCGAGATCACCGCGCCATGCCGCACAATGTCGCGCAGGAGCGCCTCATGCTGCCATGGATAACACACGTCCACGCCGCAGCCGAGTACGGCAACCGTTTTTCCGCCCGCATCAATCGCGGCACGGTTTGCCGCGCCGTCAATGCCAAGCGCCATGCCGGAGACGATGATGCAGCCGTTCTGCGCCAGCGTGTACGCAAACCGTCTCGCGGCGTCAAGACCATATGGCGTCGCACTGCGCGTGCCTACAATCGCAACTGCGGGCATCGCTTCAAAATCCGGCAGTGTCCCGCGCACATACAGCAGCGGCGGCGCGTCGGCTATCCTTCGAAGCGGCGCGGGGTAGGCCGCATCGTCCCACGTGACTGCCGCGATATTCTGCCGCGTACAATCGCTCCAAATGCGCTTTGCCCACGTAAGATCCTTATCCGCCAGCGCATCCAGCCGCACGCTCGACAGCTTGGACACACGCGCGAGCTGTTCACGCGGCGTGCGCCACACGGCCTCCGGCGAGCCAAACTGCCGCAGCAATGCGCGGCAAATTTGGGCATTGCTGCCAGCCCGCGTCGTCAGCCAAATCCAATATTCCACCTGCGCCATAGCTCCCCCTTTATCCCCTGCTCATTTCATACATCAGAATAGACGCCGCGACAGATGCGTTGAGCGACTCCGCTCGTCCTGCCATCGGAATGATGATCGACCGGTCGCACAGCGACAGCGCCTCCGGCGTCACACCGTGTCCCTCGTTTCCGATAATCACAGCCGCCTCACGCAGCTGGACGCCTGTCACCGGTACGCTGTCCGGCTCGAGCGCCGCCGCATACAGCGGCAATCCCAGCCCGTGCACAAAGTCCGCCGCCTGCCGCAAGCCGGAAACCGCAATGGGCATGCGAAATACCGCGCCCATCGTCGCGCGAACGACCTTTGGCGACGTCGGATCGACGCAGCCCTCACACAAGATAATGCCGTCCAGCGCGAACGCATCCGCTGTGCGGATGATTGTGCCGAGATTGCCCGGATCCTGCAGGCCGTCAAGCAGCACCAGCCGCCTTGCGCCGCGCAGCGCGTCCAGCGTACTCATCGGGCGGGCGCAGCAGAACACCAACCCCTGCGGCGAATCCACGTTGGACAGGCCACGCAGCAGCTTTTCCGGCGCCAGCGTCAGCCGCGTGCCGCGCGCCTGCGCCTGCGCAAGCAGCGACTCGTCAAATTCCCGCTCGCGCGCCAGCACGACCTCGCGCACGGGCACGCCGCTTTGCAGTGCCTCCCGCAGCAGCTTTTCGCCCTCACATACCATCTCATCCTGCGTGCGCCGGTATTTTTTATCTCCCGCCAGCCGGCTCATGTGCCGGATCAGCGGGTTATCCTTACTTTCAACCGCTCTCATTTCTTCAGCAGCTTCATCAGCTTTTTGCGCTTTCCCACGAGATATACTACGTCGCCCGCGCAAAACCGGCGCTCCGGATCGATCTCAACCGAAACCGGCGCATCATCGCCCTCACGCAGCGCGAGCACATTGACCTGATACGTGCGCCGCACCAGCAGCTCTCTGAGTGTTCGTCCAATCCATGCCGGCAGCACGGGAACCTCCACAATCAGGTCGTCCTCCGACATCTCAAAGACATCAATCAGATTATCCACCGACAGTGACTGCGCCATACGGACGCCCATATCGCGCTCGGGAAACACCACGCGGTCCGCCCCGATGCGCCGCAGCGCCCGCTGATGCCGCTCAGAGCTTGCGCGCGCAACGATATACTGTGCGCCCATATCCTGCACCAGCATTGTAATCATAATACTGCTGTCGACCTTCGGCACCGTGATGATAACCGCGTCAAAATTGCGCACGCCGACCGTCTCCAGCAGCGTCTCGTTCTCCGCGTCGCCGATATAGATCTGCGTAACCAGACCGCTCATCTGCTGTGCCGCATCCTCATCCTTGTCAATGATGACAACATCATGCTCCAATCCAATCAGATGTCGTGTAATCGAAATACCGAAATTGCTCATACCGATGATCAAAAACGATTTCATACTGTTACCTCCATTATCCCACAATAACCGATTCGGCCGGATAGCGATACGCCTTCTCCTTCGGATTGCGTGCAAGCAGGCCGGTTCCAAGCGTCAATATACCGACACGTCCAATATACATTTCCGCGATCAGACACAGCTTGGATATCGCGGACAGATGCGGCGTATACCCCTGTGTCAAGCCGACTGTCGCGTAAGCAGAGGTCGTTTCAAACACCGCGCCGACCATCGGCACACCATCCGCCTCCATCAAAACAAAGGTCGAGAGCATAATAATAACAATGCCAATGCTGAACAATACGATCGCATTGCGCACGGTCATCCAATCGATACGCCGGCGCCCCAGCGTCACATCTTTCTGTCCGCGCAGCGTCGCCCACACCGACATGACAACGACCGCGAACGTCGTCGTCTTGATGCCGCCCGCCGTGGAACCTGGCGAACCGCCGATCAGCATGAGCGCACAGCTGATGAGCGTGGTTGTGTCATGCGCCTTGGACAGATCGACCGTGTTGAAGCCCGCTGTGCGGTAGGTCGTCGACTGGAAGAACGACGCAAGCCACTGCTGCGGCAGCGTCAGATCCTGTATCGTCGCGGCATTGTCGCGCTCACTGAGGAAAAAGGCCACCGTTCCGCCGAACACCAGCAGGGCAGTTGTAATCAATACGATCTTCGCGTGGATCGACATGTGTTTTTCCCCGCGTCCCACAAGCCGCAGACCGACCTCTCCCCAGACGAAAAAGCCCAGGCCGCCGACGATAATCAGCAACGCGATCGTGATATTGACAACAGGGTCGAGCGCATATGTTGTCAGGCTGGAAAATGGCTCATGCTCGCCCATCAGATCAAAGCCCGCGTTGCAGAAGGCTGAGATCGCGTGAAAGATACCTTTATATATACCGTCTCCCCAGCCGTAATACGGCACGAACTGCGAGGCGAGCAGCAGCGCCCCTATCGCCTCGATCACCAGCGCGGCGAGCACAACACGCCGGGTCAGCCGCACAACGCCGGACAGCTCATCCTTGCCCCAGGAAGCCGAGGCAAGCGCGCGCGTGCGCACGCTCAGACGTCTGTGGGTCACGGACCCGAGCGTGACAGCAACGCTCATAAAGCCCAAACCGCCGACCTGGATGAGCGAAATAATCACAATCTGACCAAAAAACGTCCAGTGCGTCCATGTGTCCGCGATAATAAGCCCCGTCACACAGGTCGCGCTCGTCGCGGTAAACAGCGCGTTGATCACCGTCGTCTGCTGTCCGGCCTTGGTCGCGCATGGCAGACACAGCAGCAGCGTCCCCAGTAAAATGAGGCATGCAAAGCCCAGTAAAATCATACTGGATATTCCCAGCGGCCGCCTGCGTGTCCGTCCGTATCGTCCCATATAAAGCACCTTCCTCCTCCGCCAAGCAAATACAAACATCTCCATTCTTTTGCTGATATGATATACCATGGTGCTGGGTATGTCAATAAGACAAACCCAGCATCCGGCGAAAAAAAATTGCTAAATCGGAACGTAAACCGCCGAATTTCCCGGCAGGCAGCTCGTTTCTCCGCCGATTGTTGATGCATTTCTTTTGCGTGCAGGCCGCTGTGCCAAAGCGCATCCTTTCTAAATTTTGTACATTTTGCCCTCTGTTATCAGGGCGTCCGCTGCGGTATACTATAGATATCCATCCACCCCAACCACAGGAGGAACTCATGTCTCAATACAACCTACCCGCGCAGTTTGCCCCGCATTTTGTCGACGGACTGCCCCGTCTGGTCTATGCCTGGTATGATTTCGATACCCCGCCGCGCATTCTGCACCGGCATGAGGGCATCACGGAGCTGATGCTGTACGTCGGCGGCGGCGCGAACCTCACGATCGACGAGCAAACCTATCCTGTCAAGGCCGGGGATATCGTCGCGCTCAATGCGGGCGTACCGCACGACGAGGACGCGATTCGCAGCACACAGACGGCCACCTATGGCGTCGGCCTGACCGATCTGCAGCTGTACGGCCTGCCGCCCAACGCCATCCTCGCGCCGGATATCTGCCCGGTCAGCCCACTGGGAGCGGATTTTGCGCGCATGCGCGGTCTATTTGAAACCATTTACGCGCTGCTGCAGGAAAATCCCCCGCGGCATGCCGAGACATGCCAGCTGCTCGCCGCCAGTCTCGCGCTTCTATTCGTGCGCCAGTTTTCCCATCACGCGCCGGTCAAGCCGATGGACAGCAGCGACAAAATGCTGACCACCCGCATCCGCAATTACATCGAGCAGCACTATTCCGAGGATCTGTCGCTGCCCGCCATTGGAAAGGCGCTGCACATCAGCTCCTATTATCTTGCGCATGTATTTAAGGATTCGACCGGCTATTCCCCCATGCAGTATGTCATTCGCCTGCGTATCGGCCGCGCGCAGGAGCTGCTGTCCTCAACAACCTATCCCATCACGCAGATCGCCGGCATGGTCGGCTATGACAATCCGAGCCACTTTAATACGATGTTTACGAAAAATATCGGCATGTCGCCCGGCAAATACCGCAAGACAATCCAACAGCAAGAATAAACGCAGAACAAATGCCTCCTACCGCAGCGCTATGCCGCAGCAGGAGGCGTTTTTTGTCTCATTACGCCGTCGCGTCGTCAAACTGGCTGTTGTACAGCTCCGCATAGAAGCCGTCGTCCGCCATCAGGCTCTCGTGCGTGCCCTGCTCGATGATATCGCCGCCGCGCATGACCAGGATCAGATCCGCGTCGCGAATCGTGGACAGGCGGTGCGCGATGACAAAGCTCGTGCGGCCCTTCATCAGGCGGTTCATTGCGGACTGGATGAGCGCCTCTGTACGCGTATCGACGGAGGATGTCGCTTCATCCAAAATGAGCACCGGATTATCCGCCAAAATCGCGCGGGCAATCGTGAGCAGCTGCTTTTGTCCCTGCGAGACATTGCTCAGCTCCTCGTTCAGCTCCATCTGATAGCCGCCGGGCAGCGTTTTGATGAAGTGATCCGCGTGCGCGGCCTTTGCCGCCGCGATGACCTCCTCATCCGTCGCGTCCAGTCTGCCGTATCGGATGTTTTCCATGATCGTGCCCTTGAACAGCCATGTGTCCTGCAATACCATGCCGAAGCATTCGCGCAGGCCGGAACGGTTGAAGTCGCGCACATCGTGGCCGTCCAGCCGAATCGCGCCGCTGTCGACGTCATAAAAGCGCATGAGCAGCTTGACCATTGTGGTCTTGCCCGCGCCGGTCGGTCCGACGATGGCGACCATCTGTCCGGGCGTGACCTGACAGTTAAAATCATGGATGACCGGCTTTGCCGCGTTATAGCCGAAGCGCACATGCTCGAACGAGACCGCACCCTCTATGCTCTCCGGGGCGACCGGATGCAGCACCGTCTGATCCTCCTCCGGCTCCTCCAGAAATTCAAACACGCGTTCCGCGGCCGCCGCCATGGACTGCAGCATATTCGATACCTGCGCCAGCTGCGTAATCGGCTGGGTGAAATTGCGCACATACTGGATAAACGCCTGAATATCACCGACGGTGATCGCGCCGCTGATGGCGAGCATCGAGCCTGCCACGGCGACGCCGACATAGCCGAGATTGCCGACAAAGCCCATCAGCGGCTGCATCAGGCCGGACAAAAACTGTGATTTCCACGCCGATTCATACAGCAGCGCATTCGTGCGGTCAAATTCCGCCTTGACTGCTTCCTCCCGATGAAACGCGCACACGACGTTGTGACCGGAGAACGTCTCTTCGATCTGACCGTTGATTTCGCCCAAATTGCGCTGCTGCGCACGGAAATATTTCTGGCTGAACCGGACGACCACGCTGACGAGCAGCATGGAAACCGGCAGGATGACCAGCGCGATGAGCGTCATGAGCGGGCTGATGGTCAGCATCATGATGAGCACGCCGACGATGGTGGATATTGATGTGATGAGCTGTGTGATGCTCTGGTTCAGGCTCTGCCCCAGCGTATCGACGTCGTTTGTGATGCGCGAGAGCACCTCGCCGACCGTGCGGCTCTCAAAATAGCCGAGCGGCAGGCGGTTGATCTTTTCACTGATCTCCCGGCGCATACGGAAACAGACCTTTTGCGAAATGCCCGTCATAATCCAGCCCTGTATAAACGCAAACAACGCGCTGAGCGCATAAATGCCGAGCAATAACAGCAAAATCCTGCCGATCGCGTCAAATTCAATGCTGCCGGTGCCGGACAGCTTTGCAATCAGTCCCTCATATAGCTTAGTAATCGCGCGGCTGAGAATCTTCGGGCCGGTAATGGTAAAGACCGTGCTGCCGACGGCAAACAGCAGTACCGCCAGCACGCCGAATTTATAGCTTCCGATATAGTGCAGCAGCTTGCGCACTGTGCCGCCAAAATCCCTTGCCTTTTCTACCGGCATGCCCGGCCCGCCTCTGCGCGGGCGCGGCGCCATATTGCGTCTCTCGCTCATGCCGTCTCGCCTCCTTCCAGCTCCTCTGCGCTCAGCTGGCTCTGCGCGATCTCACGATAGGTCGCGCAGCTGCGCATCAGCTGCGCATGCGTACCGATGCCGTCTATACGGCCCTCATTGAGCACGATGATCTGGTCGGCATGCAAAATCGTCGAAATGCGCTGCGCCACAATGATGACCGTCGCATCACCGGCATTTTCCGCGAGCGCACGGCGCAGCGCCGCGTCCGTCTTATAGTCCAGCGCGGAAAACGAGTCGTCAAACAGCAGCACCTTCGGCCGCTTCGCGATGGCGCGCGCAATGGAAAGCCTCTGCCGTTGTCCGCCGGAGACGTTGCTGCCTCCCTGTGCGATCGCGCTGCCGTAGCCGTCCACCTTGTCGTCGATAAATTCCGTCGCCTGCGCGATGCGCGCAGCGCGCTTCATCTCCTCGTCGGTGATGTGTTCTGCATCCGCAAACTTCAAATTGGATGCAATCGTACCGGAGAATAAAATGCCCTTCTGCGGCACATAGCCAAGCTGCCCGCGCAGCGTCTCAAAGGTCATATCGCGCACATCCACGCCGTCCAGCGTGACGCGTCCTTCGGTCACGTCATAAAAGCGCGGGATGAGGTTGATAAGCGTCGTCTTGCCGCAGCCGGTCGAGCCGATAATCGCCGTCGTCTTGCCCGGCTCCGCCGTAAACGAGATGTGCTCCAGCGCATCATGCTGCGCGCCCGGGAAGCGGAACGAAACGTCCTCAAAACAAACGCAGCCTTTCCAGCCATCCGACGGCCGCACGCTGTCCGTACCCTCCTGAATCGAGGTTTTGGTGTGCAGCACCTCATTGATGCGATCCGCGGCAACGCCCGCGCGCGGCAGCATAATGGACATCATCGTGAGCATCATAAACGACATGACGATCATCATCGTATAGTTAATAAACGCCATCAGGTCACCGACCTGTAAATTGCCCGCGTCCACGCCGCCTGCACCGAACCAGACGATCATAACGGAAATGCCGTTCATGACCAGCATCATGGTCGGCATCAAAAAGGTCATGACGCGGTTGGTAAACAGCTGTGTGCGCATGAGTGCCCGGTTCGCTTCATCAAACCGCTCCTCCTCATGCTTTTCACGGCTGAAGGCGCGCACAGGCATGATACCGTTCAGTATCTCACGGCTGACCAGATTGATGCGATCGATCAGGCTCTGCATGATTTTAAACTTCGGCATGGCAATCGAAATCAGCGTGATGATTACCGCCAGGATGACCGCGACCGCCACGACAATGATCCATTCCATGCCGGTCCTCGTGTTGAGCACCTTTAGAATGCCGCCCACCGCACAGATCGGCGCATACAGCACCATGCGGAACAGCAGCACCGTCGTCATCTGCACCTGCTGGATATCATTGGTGCAGCGAGTAATGAGCGAGGCTGTGGAAAACCGGTTGGTTTCCGCACTGGAAAAGTCCAGCACACGGCCAAACATGCGGTCACGCAGATCGCGTCCCACGCGCGCCGCGACGCGGCTGGCGATCAGTCCGACGACAATCGCCGCCAATACGCTGATTCCCGCGAGGCCGAGCATCTTTCCGCCCGTCGTGAGCAGATAGCGGTTGCGCATCGCGCCGATATCGACGCCGAGCGCCTCATATTCGTCCTGTACATACAGCACAGCCATTTGCAGCAGCGTACTGTCCGACATGCCGTCGGCAAAGCTGGCCGCCTGCTCCCGCAGCTGCGCAAGCTGCTGCTCGGAGAGCGCGCCGCTCTGTACGGCCTGACGCAGCTGCGCCAGATTCATGCCGATGTCTGCCTCGTCCAGCTTGGAGACGATGACCATCGGCAGACACAGCGCGTCCGATACCGCCGCCACGTCCTCCTCCGACAGGTCGTCACGCAGCCGGTACACCTCGCCCTGCTGCTCATATGCGCTGTCTACCAGCTGCTTTTGCTCGTCAGTCAGAAACAGCGAAAGATCCTCCATCGACTGCGCGCGCAGCTGCTCGGCTGCCGCGCTGTCAATGCCATTCTGCTGAATGCCGACATCGACAATGTTGCTCGTATAGGTCGGCAGCGACAGGTCGCAAAACGCCTGCACGATAAGCAGGACGATAATGACCAGCGCCGGCCTCCATGAATGCCTTACAAATCCAAAAAATGATCGCAATGCTGCTTCCTCCTCGTATCTGTCGTATACATCCGCTCAGTCTCATCCTGCATAGCCTGTGCCAGCTCGTTCATACCGCGGATGATATCGCGCATGCGCTGCTCGCCCACGCGCTGTGCGACGCGGTCAAAAAAACGGTCGCAGTTCTCGCGCTGCCGCGCACCGAACATTTGCCCCTCCTCCGTCATCGACACAAACGTATTGCGCCGGTCGCGCGGGTCGACGGAACGCTCGATCAGGCCACGCTTCTCCAGCTGCTGGAGCGTTCTGGATGCCGCCGATTTGGTCATGCGCATCCGGCGCGCCAGATCATTGACATACGGGCCGGGAACGTCCGGATGCGCACAATGAAACTGCTCTATCGTGCGCAAAAACATAAAATCCCGCTCGGTAAAGCCTTTCTCGACGTCTCTGCACGCATGCATCCGCCTGATCTGCCCCAGCCGCCGCAGCGCATGCATATATTCCATCGGTATGCTTTGATCCTGCATTTTCTTACACTCCCTTCACGCGGATTTTTAAACACACACAGTATAGCATCAATTGTTTCCATAGTCAACTGTTTACTTTGCAAACTTTTCGTGTACACAAAGGCCTGTCCTTCCGCGCGAAGGGCAGGCCTGTATATCGTTGCGTAATTGTATCAATATCCGGTTTTGCCATCCAGCAGCTCGTCATGCTTGACCCACTGCTCGACGTCAATGACATCATAGGTATCGTGATCGCGGCGGATGACCACCTTGCTGATGCCCGCGTTGATAATCTGCCGCTTGCACATCGGGCAGGAATCCGCGTCCCGCATGATCTCGCCGCTCACGGCGTCGCGCCCGACCAGATAGAGGGTCGCACCGATCATCTCCTCGCGCGAGGCGGCAATGATCGCGTTTGCCTCCGCATGGATGGCGCGGCACAGCTCATACTGTGTCCCGCGCGGGATGTTGCGCTGCTGCCGGATGCAGACATTCAGATCAATGCAGTTTGCCCTGCCGCGCGGCGCGCCGTTGTAGCCGGTGGAAATAATAACATCATTTTTGACGATGACCGCGCCGAACCAGCGGCGCAGGCAGGTGCTGCGCTCGAGCGCAACCTGTGCCATATCAAGATAATAATTCTGTTTGTCGCGCCGTACCATACGTATTTCCTCCTATGTGCCCGTATCAGTTCAAAAAGTCCTTGAGCTTCTTTGAGCGGCTCGGATGGCGCAGCTTGCGAAGCGCCTTTGCCTCGATCTGGCGGATGCGCTCGCGGGTAACGTTAAACACCTTGCCGACCTCCTCCAGCGTGCGTGTTCTGCCGTCCTCAATGCCGAAGCGCAGGCGCAGAACCATCTCCTCGCGCGGCGTAAGCGTCTTGAGCACCTCGACCAGCTGTTCCTTCAGCAGCGTAAACGAAGCAGCCTCCGCCGGCTCCAGCGCGTCGTCGTCCGGGATGAAATCGCCCAGATGACTGTCCTCTTCTTCGCCGATCGGTGTCTCCAGTGAAACCGGCTCCTGCGCGATCTTCAAAATCTCACGCACGCGTTCAACCGGCATACCCATCTCCTCCGCGATCTCCTCCGGCTGCGGGTCATGTCCCAGCTCCTGCAGCAGCTGACGGGACACACGGATGACCTTATTGATCGTCTCAACCATGTGCACCGGAATGCGGATGGTGCGCGCCTGATCGGCAATCGCACGCGTAATCGCCTGACGGATCCACCAGGTTGCATAGGTGGAGAACTTAAAGCCCTTGGTACAATCGAACTTCTCAACCGCCTTAATCAGGCCGAGATTGCCCTCCTGAATCAGATCCAGGAACAGCATACCGCGTCCGACATACCGCTTAGCAATCGAGACGACCAGACGCAGATTGGATTCCGCCAGACGCTTTTTGGCGTTCTCACCTGTACGGATAGTCTTCATCAGCGCATCCAGTTCTTCCTCCGGAAGCTGCGTGCCGTTCTCGCGGCTCTCATCCAGCTTGGCCTGCGCCTGCGTGCCCGCCTGCATCTTTTCCGCAAGCTCAACCTCCTCCTCGGAGGTCAGCAGATCGACCTTGCCGATCTCCTTGAGATACATGCGTACCGGGTCGTCAATCGCGTAGCTCTCCGCCAGCGTCTCCGGATTTTCCAGCTCCTCCTTCGGAACCTCCTCTACCGCGTCCTCAGAAAAGCTCTCACTCTCCAGCGGCACGACAAGCGCCTCCGCGCCCTTGATCTCAACGCCTGCTTTATCCAAATCCTCGTACAGCTTATCCAGCTCGTCCGACTCCATATTGATGGAATCGAGCGCATCAGACATTTCCTTCAGCGTGAGCTTGCCTTTCTTTTTGCCCAACGCCAGCAGTTCCTTGATGACGGTCTGCTTCTTGTTTTCCATGTCCTGTGTCATTCTTTAAGCCTCCAAAAAATGTGTAATGCCGTGCAAGGCGACATGCGCCCGCCGGATCGTGCCTCATAGGCGAATCGCCGTCCTGTCAGTCCTCGCTGGCTGCGCCACCGCTCTGCCGGCGCAGCTTTGCCTTGCGCAGCAGCGGGTCATTCGTCTCCGAGCCGTCGGGTATGTCACGCAGCAGCTTTTGCTCTGCGATGATTTTGATATAATCGTCCATTGCCTTTTCGCGCGCATCGGCGGGAATGGTCGTCTCCAGCGCGCCGACCAGCAGCTCGGTCTGCTCCGGCGGCAGAATCGCCTCCATTGCCGTCACCGTTAACGGCCGTCCCGCGTCGTACAAACGCAGCGCCTGCGCATACATATTGCCCAATACCGGCGCAGAAAAATCATCCGGCTGTATCTTTTCGCGCATGCGCGCCGCCAGCGACGCATCGGTGAACAGCAGCGCAAGCAGCCCTTCCTCCGCACGGGCGGAGCGCACATTGTCATAATGCATGCTGCGCGCCTTTGGCTGCGCGGCCTGCGCCGGCGCGCGTACCTGACGGTGATAGCGCTGCCCCGCCTGCCGCTTGCGCCGCTCCTGCGCGCGCCGCACCTCCTGTGCGAACGCGCTCTGCGTCACGCCCGCGAGCTTTGCCGTTGAGGCGGTGTACACATCGCGCTCCACCGGATTGTCCAGCGCCGCAATGACGCCCGCTGCCTCCTGTAAAAACAAAATGCGCTGGTCATCCTCCGTCAGGTCATATTTGTCCTGCACGCGCTCGATGCGGTAACGGATGTCGTTGTCCGACCGCTCGACCAGCTTGCGGAATGCCTCCGCACCCTTGCTCTTGATGAACTCATCCGGATCCTTGGCGCCGGGAATACGCAAAATGCGCACGCGCAGTCCGGCTTTTTTTAATATGTCAATCGCGCGCTGCGACGCCGCCTGTCCGGCGGTATCCGCGTCATAGCACACGACAACCGTCTTGGTATACCGCGCGAGCAGTCTTGCCTGCTCGTCGGTCAGCGACGTGCCGAGCGAGGCGACCGCGCTGTCAAAGCCTGCTTGATGCAGGGCAATGACATCCATATAGCCCTCCGCGAGCAGAAAATAGTCGCTCTTTGTCTTTTTCGCGATGTTCATGGCAAACAGATTGCGCCGCTTGTTGAATACCATCGTCTCATTGCTGTTGAGATATTTCGGCTTGCTGTCGTCCATGACGCGCCCGCCAAAGGCGATGACGTCGCCGCGGATATCAATGATGGGAAACATCACGCGGCCGCGAAAGCGGTCGTAATACCGCCCGTTGTCGCTGCGCGAGAGCAGGCCGGCGTCAAACAGCTCCTCCTTGGAAAAGCCCTTTTCGGTCAGCGCGCGCAGCAGCGCGTCAAACGAATCCGGCGCGTAGCCCAGGCCGAATTGATTGAGCGTTTTTTTGCGCAGCGCACGATGCTGAAAATACGCGCGCGCCTGCGCGCCCTGCGGGCCGTACAGCTGGCTGTAAAAAAAACGCGCCGCCTCCTTTAAGGCTGCGAGAATGCGCGCGCGCCGGTTACGCTGCTGCGGGTTACTCTGCGTCTCCGGCACGGTCATATTGTACTGCTGCGCGAGAAAACGCACCGCGTCCGGAAAATCCAGCCCCTCAATATTCATAATAAAGCGAATCGGCCCGCCGCCCGCGCCGCAGCCAAAGCAGTGAAAAATCTGCTTGTCCGGCGCAACGGAAAACGACGGCGTCTTTTCGTTGTGAAACGGGCAAAGACCAAAATAATTGCTTCCGCTTTTCTTGAGCGACACGTAGCGCGAGACGATATCAACAATATCACATCGCGCATTCAGCTCGTCGAGAAAGCGTTCCTCAATCGCCATATGCCCACCTCCGTTATTTGATATTCCAGCTGCGCGGAATAAACAGCTCGGTATATTGCGCGACCGCGAACCGGTCGGTCATACCTGCAATGTAATCGCACACCGCGCGGCTCTCGCCGTCCTGTGCGATATGCTTTTTATAAAACTCCGGCAGCGCGTCGGTGTGCGCGGAAAAATAATCATACAGCGCGCGCAGCACGCCGTCCACCTTTTTCTCCTCATTGCGCGCACGCCCCTGATATACCGCGCGGAACAAATACGCGCGCAGCTGCATCATTGCGTCGTGCACAGGCTGCGACATGCCGATCTCATGCGTGCGCTCACCGAACGCCACCATATCGCTTACCATCGTGTCGATGCGGTCGCCATGCGTCTGACCGAGCAGGCGCACCGCCTGCTGCGGCAAATCCTCCGCGACGATGAGTCCTGCCCGCATCGCGTCGTCGATGTCATGATTGATATAGGCAATGCGATCAGCATAGTGAACAATGCGTCCCTCCGGCGTGCTGGCATGGCGCGGACCGGTGTGACACACGATACCGTCACGCACCTCGGCGGTGAGGTTCAGGCCTTCACCCTCACGCTCCAGACAGTCCACCACGCGCAGGCTCTGCTCGTTGTGGCGAAAGCCGCCCTGCCGCTCGCACAGCAGATGCAGCGTGCGCTCGCCGACATGCCCAAACGGCGTGTGCCCCAGATCATGTCCCAGCGCAATCGCTTCGGTCAAATCCTCGTTGAGCCGCAGGCTGCGCGCAATCGTCCGCGCGATCTGCGCCACCTCCAGCGTATGCGTCAGCCGGTCGCGGTAATGATCGCCCTCCGGCGAGATAAAAACCTGTGTCTTGTGGCTCAGCCTGCGAAACGCCTTGCAGTGGACAATGCGGTCGCGGTCGCGCTGAAAGCACGTGCGGTGCGGACATGGCGTCACCGCGCGCTGTCTGCCCGCGCTCTCATCCGCAAATGTCGCCCACGCGGCAAGCGTCTGATGTTCTAATGCTTCCTGATCTTTCCGCATCACAACGCCTCCCTTTGCGGCAAAAAGCCCTACATTTAATTAATACCGGATAAAACCCGAAACTCCTCTTTTTTTGCAGATTTTTTGATGTATGAATGGTTTAGAGGATACGCCGTCCCATAAAGCGCGTCTCCATGTACATGATTTCCGCTGCCGCGCTCGTCGCGTCGTTGAGTGCGGCGGTCAGCGCGGCCTCGCCGCCCTCCGGCAGCGTGACGGTCAGCGTGACGTCCG
This sequence comes from uncultured Butyricicoccus sp., assembly GCA_964513445.1. Taxonomy (GTDB): domain Bacteria; phylum Bacillota; class Clostridia; order Oscillospirales; family Butyricicoccaceae; genus Butyricicoccus_A. Next base: position 15,542 of record CAZEMM010000019.1, read on the forward strand.
CCGCGTAATCCGTTTCCTCAACCGTGCACTGATGCGCCGGCAAGATGTTCTGCACCACGCCGAGCAGCGCATACGGACAGGTGATAAGTAGCACGGCATAGCGATCCATCTCCAAAATGCCCGCCTGCTCCAGCGCAAGCTGTGCGCTTTTGGTATAAGCGCGCACCAGACCGCCCGTGCCGAGCAGCACGCCGCCGAAATAGCGCGTGACCACACAGCACACGTTGGTCATCCCCTCGCGGCGCAGCACATCCAGAATCGGCATGCCCGCCGTGCCCTGCGGCTCGCCGTCATCCGAATAGCGCATATAATTGCCCTCGCGGATGAGATAGGCGTAGCAGTGGTGGCGCGCGTCGCGGTAGCGCGCCCTGACCGCATTTAGCTTCTCAATCGCCGCCTCCGGTGTGTCCACCGGAAAAATTTCACCGATAAATTTTGATCTGCGGTCCTCATATCGACCCTCTCCGTACCCTGCCGGCGTCAGATAGCGCTCACTCATCCGACACCTCATAGCCCCGAAGCTGTCCATACAGCTTATCGTCGCATTCAATATCGAGCAGCGTGCCGTCCGCAGTGTAATCGGTCGCAAAGACTGCCGCCTCGCGGTGAATGACCGACAGCGCCGAGCCGTCCGCAAACGGGATGCGCACGCGCATGCGATGCTTCCCGCGTCCGAGCGCCTGCTCCATTGCGGCGAGCAGCTCAGTCAGACCGCGCCGCTGCTTCGCAGAGATCGCCACGACGTCGGCGCCGCTCGGAATGAGATCGGGATTGTCGCACGCATCCGCCTTGTTGCACACCAGCAGCTGCGGAATTTCCTGTGCACCCAGCTGGGCGATGACCTTATTCACCGTCTCAGCCTGCTCGCGCCAGTCGTCGCGCGAGATATCTACGACATGCAGCAGCAGATCGGCATATGACAGCTCCTCCAGCGTCGCCTGAAACGCGGACACCAGATGGTGCGGCAGCTTGCGGATAAAGCCGACCGTGTCGGACAGCAGCACCTCCTGTGTCTCCGAGATGCGCAAGAGGCGCGTCGTCGGATCCAGCGTGTCAAACAGGCGGTTGTTCGCCTCAATACCCGCATCGGTCAGCGCATTAAGCAGTGTGGACTTTCCGGCATTGGTATAGCCGACGATGGCGACGAGCGGCAGCTCCGCCTTTTTGCGCTGGCGGCGCTGTACTGCGCGCACGCGGCGCACATCCTCCAGATCACGGCGCAGCCGGTCAATGCGGCGGCGGATATGCCGTCGGTCGCTCTCCAGCTTGCTCTCGCCCGGGCCTCTCGTGCCGATGCCGCCGCCCAGACGAGACATCGCCTTGCCCATGCCGGACAGGCGCGGCAGAATATATTGATACTGCGCCAGCTCGACCTGCAGCTTGCCCTCGCCCGTGCGGGCGCGCTGTGCAAAAATATCCAAAATCAGTGCGCTGCGGTCGAGCACGGGCCGTCCGGTCATCTCCTCCAGCGTGCGCATCTGCGAAGGGGACAGCTCGTTGTCAAACACGATGAGCGACGCGTCGTTGTCGCGCGCCAGCTCGCACAGCTCCCGTGCCTTGCCCTCGCCGATAAATGTGCGTGCCTCCGGCGCGCTGCGGTTTTGCAGCATTTTGGCGGCGCAGATGCCGCCCGCCGTCTCCAGCAGTGCTTCCAGCTCGTCCAGCGTCTCCCAGCTGGCGTCCTCCTCCGCCGTAAACATCGCGGCGTGCAGGCCAACGAGTACGGCGCGCTCCGGCTCAGTCTGCTCGTCCGTCATCCACTGCTCCATACGCACGCCCTCCTTTCTATCCGTCAATCGGACCAAAGATATCCTCCTGAATGAACATCACGGCAAACGCCGCGCCCTGCAGCGCGCATACGAAAAAGGCCGCATGCTGCGCGAGGAAACGCACCGCCACCACGCCCGCCATCGCGCCCACGACAAATATGACGTCAATACCGTAATAGTACAGGCTGCGCCGTTTCATCTCCGGATCTCCCGTCTGACGGTATTTCCACAGCAGCTCGGTCGCCGAGCGCAGGTTTCCGGTGCACATCGTCGTCGCGCACGTCACGTCGTGCACGCGGCGAAAGCCCTCCACCTGCATCGCGCAGGTAAACGAAACGAGGAGATTGGCCAGCATATTGCAGCTCTGCGGCAAAAAGCCGACGATTGCGATCAGCACAAGCTCCAGCAAAATCACGCCCTGCCGCCAATGCAGACCATTCGTCCTGCGCTCCATCCGTCCTCGGATGACATGCACCAGCCAGACGCCCGCCACAAACGACAGGATGGGGATGAGATAATACACCGTCTGCATCCACTCGCCCCGCATCAGATGAATACCCAGCAGGACGATATTGCCCGTCTGCGCGTTGGCGAACACCTCGCCGCGCATCAAATAGGTATATGCGTCCAAAAAACCGCCGCCCAGCGTCAGCAGAATCCCGACGAGCAGCGAATCTGACATCTGTCTCCGTGTTTCCGACACACGATGCCCTCCCCTTTTGTTATAAATATTCTTTCCGATATTTTATCTATTTTATCATACATTATTTTTTTGTTTTTTGCAACGGAAACCACGCAAAAAACAGGCGGGAATCGCCGTCGATTCCCACCTCATTGTGTCGAAAAAGTAAAATTGTCAGTCCGCCAGCGCGCTCTCCAGCGCCTCGCAGCCCAGCAGGACGGTGTCCAGACAGCGGGTGTCCGGCTTTTTATATTTCAGCATCAGATGCTTGCACTCCGTATCGCCCAGAATGCGGTTGAACGCCGCGACCAGCTTGGTGCATTTCGCACGCAGCTCCGGCGTCTGATGCGCGCTGCTCTTCACCAGCTTGCTGCTGATGACGCAGATGCCGCCGCACAGCGCGCCGCACGCCTTGCCGCAGCCCATACCGCCGCCAAAACCGCTGCACATGCGCATTGCCTCTTCGGTCAGGCCGAGTGCATATTCGTCGTTTGCCGCGCGAACGATGGTTTCCGCGCAGTTATAGCCCTGCTTGTAATATTCTGTCGCACGCTGCTTTAACATACCTTTGATCTCCTTGCTTCTTTCCGCTCTTTGCTGTGTCATTACGCAAAAAACCCGCCCAAGGCGGACGGGTTTAGCATCATCATTCCATTCAAGACAGGACTCAGTCGAGCTTGAATCTCTTCTTGAAGCGGTCAACACGTCCGCCGGTATCCACAAGCTTCTGCTTACCGGTAAAGAACGGGTGGCACTTGGAACAGATTTCAACCGAGATATTCTCCTTGGTGGAAGCGGTCTCATAAACCGCGCCGCAAGCACAACGAATTGTGGTCGGCTTGTACTTCGGATGGATTCCTTCCTTCATTTTCGTTTCACCTCTTTCCGCATAAGCCTAGGGAAACGCCGAATCAATCGCGGTCGACGCATTTGCCCAGAGATTCCCCTACAGTCGTAGAATTATAATAGCATATCAAACGTGCAAATGCAAGAATAATTTTTGTGCTGCGACATTTTTTCCGTATTCTATATGAAATGTGCGTTTTTATGGCATCCATACGGTTTTTCCGCAGCTTAAAAAGAACAGCGCGCAGCTTTTGACGGGTTTATCAAAAATCAGCCGCGCCGCCCGGCGATAAGCCGCAAGCTGCGCCCGGTATTGTTCGGCGCGCGCGTACACTCCGCCGCCGTACACGCGGTCGGTCTTAAAGTCGATGATAATCAGGCCGTCCGGCAGCTCCAGCAGGCAGTCCATGACGCCCTGCAGCAGCACCTGCTCCTGCGGAAAATCCGCCGCCTCGGGGTAATACTCCTCCGCCGGAACCAATACGGAAAACTTAAACTCGCGGTGCACCCGCTCGGCCTTTCCGAGCAGCCGGTACAGTTCGGACGAGAAAAACGCCGCGATCTGTGTCAGCTTGATGCAATCCGCCTGCTCTGCGCTCAAAATATGCATCTCCCGCAGCCGTTCCAGCTCCGCCTGCCGTCCGTCCGCCTGTTCACAGCGCGCAAAATCACAAAACTGCAAAAACAGATGGTGCGCCGTGCCGATCTCCGACGGCGTCAGGCCGCGCGCGGCGCGGTCAAAAAACGGCCTGCGCAGCTGTGCCTCATGTTTTGGCGGTACGGTGTCCTCCTGTGTTTCCTGCGCGCGGAACGACTGCGGCACTGCCGTCGCCGTCAGCTTGGACGGCAGATCGCGCAGCGCATCCGCCGCGTAATCGCGCAGCGTGGGCGCGGGGCAGATGGGTGTATCCATGACCTGACCATATGCGTCCGTCTCGTGCACGGACACCGGCTGATAGCGCTCGACGCGCACACAAAAGCAGTCGGGCGCGTCGAAATCCAGCTCGGGCAGCTGGGTGCACAGCGCGCGCAGCGGCGCGGCGCCCGGATGGCGCAGCAGCGGCACCGCAAGCCACATCGCATAGCTGTTTGCTCCCGCCAGCGCATACGTCGGGATGGGGTCGAGCGCTGCGATCGCTGCCCATTTTTTCGCCTGGCTGTCCGGCCTGCGCAGCGCGCATATACAGATCAGCTTTTCCTTCGCGCGCGTCAGCGCGACATACAGCACGCGCAGCTCCTCGCTGACCATCTCATGCCGCATGACCGACAGCATCGCGTGCCGGTCCAGACTGTCATACTGAATGCCGCGCGCCGTATCACGGCAGCGCATGCTGATGCCCAGCTTTTCATGCAGCAGCACCGGCTTGGACAAATCTCTTTCATTGAACCGTTTGGCACAGTTGGCGACGATGACAATGGGAAATTCCAGACCTTTGGATTTGTGTATTGTCATGATACGCACCAAACCGGCCGCCTGCTCGCGCTCCGGCGCGGACCACGGGCGCCCCGACGCGCGCATCTCGCGCAGCTGCCGCACAAAGGCGAACAGGCCGCGGCTTCCGCCGCGCTCAAAGCTACCCGCAAGCTCGATGAGCGATGTGATATTGCGCTGTCTCGCGCGTCCGCCCGGCATCGCGGCAAAAATCCCCAGCGCGCCCGTGCGGTCGACGATATGCCACAGAAGCTGCCGCACGGGAAGATCCGCCGCCAGCAGCCGCAGCTCCTCCAGCTGCTGCAAAAATGCCTGCACCTTGGGCATTTCAGGCGCGGCTGCGCACACTGCCGCGTAAAAATCACCCTCCGGGTCGGCAAGCCGGATGCGTCCCAGCTCATCCTCCGTAAAGCCCGCCAGCGGCGAGGTCATCGCGGCAATGAGCGGCACATCCTGCCGCGGGTTGTCGATCATCTCCAGCCACGAGACCAGCGTCAGCAGCTCGGGCGTATCCAGCATGTCGTCCGCCTCCTGCGTGGCCGACGGGATGCCAAGCGCGGCAAGCTCCTTTTGGAACAGGCCCGCCTTGTCCTTGGCCGAGCGCAGCAAAATCGCAAAATCCTCCGGCCGGCACGGGCGCAGCGCGCCGCTGCGCCCATCGGTCACGCGAAAGCCGTCGTCCAGCATCCGGCGCACGCGCGCGGCGCAGTATTTCGCCTCCTGACGGATGGACTCCGGCGCCTCCTCGTCATCCGCATCCGTCTCCAGCACGCAAAATTCCGTGCGGTAATCGTCCGTCCCCTTCGGGAACTGCGCGCCGGTATGCAGCGCCTCGCGCTCGGTATAATCCAGATCGCCCAGCCGCTCACGCATCAGCGCGGAAAACAGATAGTTGACGCTGTCCAGCACCTCGGGCCGTGAGCGGAAATTTTGGGACAGCACGACCCGTCGCGGCGCATCGGTAAAGACGCACGCCGCGTCGCCATACGCCAGATTTTTTTGCAGAAAGATGGCGGGATCCGCCAGCCGGAAACGGTAAATGCTCTGCTTGACGTCACCGACCATGAAGATGTTTTTTTCATCGTCGCTGACCGCACGGAAAATGGTATCCTGCACCGCGTTGGTGTCCTGATATTCATCTACCATGACTTCGGTAAAATGCATCTCCCGCGCAAGCGGTGTCGGCGCGCCGTCCGCATCCGTCAGCAGCTGCACCGCATAATGCTCCAAATCGTTAAAATCCACCACGCCGCGCCGCAGCTTTTCCTGCTGATACGCGTCCATAAATGCGCGCACCGTATCGCACAGCGCACAGGAGGCGGGGGCCATCATCGCGCGGTCGGCGCGCACATCGCGCTCATACATACACAGAACCTGCTCCGCCAGCGTATCCGAAATCTCCTTCCAGACGGCACGCGCCGCTTTTAGCTGCTCGAGAAACGCCTTGTCCTCATAGCCGCGAATGGCTGCCAGCCGGACGCGCGATTTGCAAATTTCCGCACACAGCTGAACCGCCGCGTCCCACGCGCCGTCCTGCACCAGCGCAAGCAGCGCCTGCGCCCGCTGCAAATCGTCCAGAAAGGCGGGCGCATATTTTTCGCGCACCTCCGGCGCGCTTTCCATCTCGTCTAACGCGCCGCGCAGCGAAGCGATGCCGTATTCGATGCGGTCACGCGCCGTTTCCAGCAGCTCCCGCCCGAACGCAGTGTCCGCCAGCCGGTCAAACGGCTGCGTCAGCTGCGCGCGAAAGCCATCCAGCACGCGTGCCGGGGCGGGCGAGGCCTGCAGCTTGTCAAACAGCTCCAGCACGATGTCGTTCAGCTGGCGGTCATCGCGCCCGCCGCTCAGCATATCCACCAGCGCGGCAAATTCCTCCGACTGTCCGGCATACTGCGCCTCGAGCACGTCCTCCAGCACCTCCTGCTTGATGGCGAGCTGCTCGTTTTCATCCGCCGTGCGAAAATCCGGCGGCAGGCCAAGCTCATAAAAATGCTCGCGCAGCAGCGACATGCAAAAGGCATGCACCGTCGTGATATGCGCACGGTGCACCAGCATGAGCTGACGGCGCAGATGGGCGTTATCCGGCTGCCCGGCTGCCCGCTGCGCCAGCGCATCCGAAATTTTGCCGCGCATTTCACTCGCCGCCGCCTTGGTAAACGTCACGATGAGGAAGGAATCAATGTCGCACGGGTTTTCCATGTCGGTCACACGCCCCAGCACACGCTGTACCAGCACGGCGGTCTTGCCGGAGCCTGCCGCAGCCGAGACGAGCAGTGTGCCGCCGCGGTTTGTAATCGCGCACCGCTGCTCCTCCGTCCAGTTGACACCCATGTCAATCTCCTCCTCCCAGTTCCGCGTCGATCTGCTGCCAAAATTCCTCCGGCTTGATTTTTGCGACCAGATGCGGCTTGTCACCCAATTTCGCATCAAAGCGGCACACGGCTTGATAGGGACACCAGGCGCAGGCGTCCTCCTGCGCCCCGCGGCGCACCGGACGCGCCTGCACGTCACCGTGCTCCAGCGCCGCGCCCATCTCGTGCAGCACGCGCTGTATGTGCCTGCTGAGCTTACCCATCTGCTCCATGCTCGCCAGACTGCCCGCGCTCGCCGCAGACGCCTTTCCGTTTTTCAAATAGCCGACGGGCAGATAGGCCGCCTCCTTTGTGATGCCGTGCTCCATCGCCTCAATTACTGCGCGGTCATCGAGCAGCAGGCCGGAGCGGCGCAGCTGCTTTTTGCGCAGCTGCGCAATCAGCGCCTCATCCGCATCGCGCGGCGCCTGTACGATGGTACTGCGTGTCGGGACATACAGCGCGCCCGCAGGGATGACCTCGTCAATTTGCTGTGCGAGCAGCCTGCGGTAGCGCGCCGCACCCTGTTTCTCAATGGAAAACAGATACAGCAGCAGCTGTACATTCAACCCGTACCACAGGTCGGACAGTTCAAACTGCTTGCTGCCGCTCTTATAATCGACAACGCGCACATACAGCTTGCCGTCCTTCACATAGCCATCCACGCGGTCAACCTTTCCGCCCAGCTCCAGCGACGCGTCCTTTTCGTCCAACCGGATAGGCGGCAGATCGCCCGAAAAATCCAATTCAAAATCCATCGGCTCAAAATCCGAGCATGCCAGCTCGTCGAGCAGATTGTCCAATATCTCGTCCAGCATGCGGGTCAGCCTGCGGAACAGATGACGGAATCGCGCCGTGTGCCGCTCCAGTCCGCCCAGCATGGTTTCCACATACGTCTGTGTCCAGCGCGCCGCTGCCGCATGCGCCCGCTCCCGACTGTCCGGCTGCTCCAGCCCCTGTGCGCGCAGCTCCCGCATCGTATGCTCTATCACATAATGCAAAAACGTACCTGTCTCCGGCGCGTCAAACGCCGCCTGCCGCCGCTCCTTGGCGCGCAGACCATAGCGCAGAAAATACGCGTACTGGCAACGGTAAAACGCATCCACACGCGAGGCGGTTACACGCAGCTTGTCCCCATACAGGCCGTGAATCGTCTCATGCTCCCGCATCGGGCCGCGCTGTGCCTGCACCATCGGCTCGAGCGGCGTATCCGTCACGGCAAGCGCGGCCTGTGCCGCCGCTGAGCGGTCGCCCGCCGCCGCACGGCACGCCAGATCAAAGCGGGGCCGCAGCGCCTCCAGCCGATACCGCTGCTCCTGCGCATCCTCATCGCTCTCCGGCACGCCGTCCAGCAGCTGCCGCACGGTATGGATCAGCTGCGACGGGCGCATATCGCCGTCCGAGCCGACCGTGCGCCACGACAGCAGCAGCGTCTCTCGTGCCGAGGCAAACACGCGGTACGCCGCGCTCTGCTCACGCGCCATACGGTCCTCTGCCGTCTCCATCTCGACCGAAAGGCCGAGCAGCGCGTCGCGCTCACTGTCGGACAAAATGCCGCCGCCATCGCCCGCTGCGGGCAATACGCCGTCGTTGACGCCCAGTACGATGAGGTGCGGGATGCCGGTTTTGCACACACGGTCGATCGAGCCGCACGTCACACGGTCGAGAGAAACCGGAATCGTGCCGACATCATATTCGCGCAGCACCAGGCCGAGCAGTGTGACAAACGTGTCGGTTTCCATCGGCGCATCGCCCTGCACCCACGCAAACTGCTCCATTGCCTGCACAAGAATTTCCCACAGCTGGCGATATTCCTCCGCCGCTTGCAGGCGTCCCGCCTGCTCATGCTGCTGCGCACGTGCGGCGATGTGCTCGGGCGCGCCGATGCGCTCCAAAAAGTCATACAGTGTCTGCACATACTGCGTCGCCGTGCGTGCCGCGTCCAGCCCCTCGCGCAGTAAAATAAGCGGCTGCACCGCACGCTCGCGCAGCGCGTTCAGCTCGTCCAGCGTCTGCTGCGCCCGCTCGTCCAGCGTGCCGCTGAAGCGTTCCGGATGCCCGGTAAACGGCTCGCGCCATTTCTTGCCGCGAATGCGCCAGAACAGCGCGTAGTTTTCCAGCCGGTCGCACTCGTCCGCGGTCAGTCCGGCAAAGCCGGTCTTGAGATAGGCGAACATGTCCTCATACCGCCAGCCGCCAGTGACCGTGTGCAGCGCGCTTCCGACCAGCGCGAGCACCGGCTTTTGCAAAATATCATGGCGTTCACTCAAAAAAATCGGGATGTCATACCGCTCAAATACCAATTCCAGCACGGGCGCATACTGCTCAAAGCTGCGCGCCGTTACAACGATATCGCGCCGTCTGGCGTCTGTCTCGCGCAGCAGCCTGCGGATATATGCCGCGGCATATTCACACTCGGAAAACAGATCGCCTGCCGCGTACAGCTGAACGCTGTCCCCGTCACTTTCAAATTGTCGAGCGGTCACGGCAAGTCCGTACTGCTCGAGCACCGCAAGGTCGTTCGGGCGCGGCATTTTATAATCTAAGCAGGGGACGACCTCCCAGCTGTCGCCGCAGCGTCCCGCTAGCGCGCGCAGCCGTGCCGCCGCGCGCATCGCCTCGGGGAATTGCTCAGGCAGACGCGGGTCTGCCGTCAGTGCGACGGTAACCGGCACCCGCTTTTGCAGCAGCACACCCAAAATATCCAGCTCCTGCCGGCTGAAGCTGTCAAACCGGTCAAGATAAACCGCCGCGCCGTCAAACAGCGTGCTGTCCGGCAGTCTGTCACACACCCGCGTCAGCTGGTCGCGCGGGTCGGGCAGCGCGTCGCCCGTCATGCCGTCGTACACCATCGCGATGTGCGCCAGATCACGCAGCTTTGCCGCCAGATGGCCATCCGCCTCCTCCGCCGCGCCCAGCAGCGCGTCCGCGCTGACGCCGCCGCATTTCATCTCGTCCAGCACCGCCAGCAGATCGCACAGCACCTCCGGCTTGCGCGTCGCCCCGCCATACAGCGTCAGCACATCGGCACACCGCCGCACGGATTCATACAGCACGAGCAGCCGGCCCGCCGGCGTCAGCTCTACCTCCGCCAGACCGCCCGCCTCGGCAAATACACGGTTGGCCATGCGCCGGAAGGTCAGCACCTCCGCAAACCGCGCGCCCCGATTTTCCGTCTCACGCGCAAGCATGCGCTCATATTCATGCGACGCCAGCTCGGGCACGATGAGAATATGCCGTCTGTCCGGCTGCGAGGCGATCGTGCGCAGTATGCGCGTCGTCTTTCCCGTGCCCGCGCGTCCCAAAAGCAGTTTCATACGCTCCCTCCTGCCTTTCTTCCTGTCCTACAGTATAGCAAAAATCCCGCCGCATGCCAAATGGAAAAAAACGCAAAAAACGAGACGGAAAGCTGATTGCAGCCTCCTGCCTCGTCTCCATATACGACTTTTTTATTGTTTCCACAGATCAAAGCTGTTTTCCAGCTCGTTTTTCTTCGGGCGGCTCATCAGCTTGCGCACGCACTGGTTGACATCCTCATGCTCATACAGCAGCGCGTACATCGCGTTGGTAATCGGCATCTCAATGCCCACCTGTTTGGCGAGCATGTAGCCCGCCTCGGTCGCATAATAGCCCTCGACCACCGCGCCGACCTCCTTCATCGCCTGCTCCGCACACATGCCCTGTCCGATCTTGATACCGGCACGGCGGTTTCTCGAGTGCATCGAGGTGCAGGTGACAATCAGATCGCCCACGCCGGACAGTCCGGCAAACGTGTCGCTCTGTCCGCCCAGCGCGACGCCCAGACGGGCGATCTCCGACAGGCCGCGCGTCATCAGCGCCGCCTTGCTGTTATCGCCCAGACCGATGCCGTCACAGATGCCAGCAGCCAGCGCGATGATGTTCTTAAAGCAGCCGCCCAGCTCCGCCCCGATGATATCCGGCGATGTGTACACACGAAAGCGATCGTTCATGAACGCCAGCTGCACCATCTCCGCCGCCTCGCGCGACTCAGACGCCGCAAGAATCGCGGTCAAGATGCCGCGCGCGACCTCCTCCGCGTGCGTCGGGCCGGTCAGCGCGACGATGGGATTGCGTCCGCCCGTCGCCTTTCGGATGGTCTCGGAAAAGCGGCAGTAGCCGTTATCCCGATCCAGACCCTTGCCGACATTGACAATAACCGTGTCCGGCGGGATGATATGCGAAAGCTGCTCCGCCGTGGAATGCACCGCGAACGACGGCACCGCCATCAGCACGATATCCGCCTGCTCCGCTCCGCGCAGATCGTTTGTGATCGCGATCTCCTCCGGCAGCCGGACGCCCGGCAGCAGCTTCTCGTTGCCACGGTTTTCGCGCAGCAGCCTGCACTCCTCTTCAAAGAAGGACCATGCGGTCACCTCATGGCCGTTTTCATGCAGCAGCATGGACAGCGCCATGCCCCAGCCGCCACAGCCGACGACAAAAATTTTCATATGCTCACACCTCATTTACGGCTGCTGTGCAGCGACAGCTTGTTTTCCTCTCCATGCAGCATACGCACGATATTGGCGCGGTGCATATACACCACCGCCGCCGCCATACATGCCAGCAACGCGGTCATCGCGGCATCTCGATAACAGAAATACGTCAGGAACGGTACCATACACGTCGAAACGATGGAGCCGAGCGACACCCACTTCGTCAAACCGACCAGCAGGAAAAATACGATCATAATGATGCAAAAAATGCGCCAGTCAAACACGGCAATCATCGTACCGCCCGCGAGGATGCCCTTTCCGCCCTTAAATTTGAAATAAACCGGAAACATATGCCCGATAATCGCGCACGAGCCGGCGACCAGCTTGCCCATCGGCCCAAGCAGCATGCCGCCGATGACGGTCGCGGCGACGGTTTTGGCGATGTCGCCAAGCAGCACGATCAGTGTCGGCTTCAGACCCATCGTGCGCAGCGAATTGGTCAGACCGGCGTTGCCGCTGCCCTTCGTGCGGATATCGTAGCCCATAACCAGCCTGGAAACCAGAATGGACGAGTTGATGCTGCCGAGCAGATAGCCGACAACCGCAATCAACAAATATTGTAACGCCATGCTCACTTCTCCTTATCGCCGCGCTCGCGGATAATCATGCGGATCGGCGTGCCGTCCAGACCGTATACCTCGCGAATCTGGTTTTCCAGATAGCGCTGATAGGAAAAATGGAACAGGCGCGCGTCGTTGCAGAAACAGACAAACGTCGGCGGACGCACGCCGGACTGCGTCATGTAGTAAATCTTCAGGCGGCGGCCCCTGTCCGTCGGCGGCTGCACGCGCGCAGTCGCATCCGCCAGCAGCGAATTGAGCTGTCCGGTCGGGATACGCCGTCCATTCTGCTCGTACACCGCGTTGATGATGTCAAACAGCTTGTCCACACGCTGTCCGGTTTTTGCTGACAAAAACAGTATGGGCGCATACGGCATATACGAGAGGCCCTCGCGCACGCGGCGCGTATACTGCTCCATCGTCTTGCTGTCCTTTTCCACCAAATCCCACTTATTGACCACCAGCACGCAGGCCTTTCCGGCATTGTGCGCCTCGCCCGCGATTTTGGTGTCCTGCTCGGTCACGCCCTCCGTCGCGTCGATCATGATGACGCAGATGTCCGACCGCTCGACCGCCATGAGCGAACGCATGACGCTGAAGCGTTCCACCTTTTCATCCACCTTGGAGCGCTTTCGGATGCCCGCCGTGTCGATCAGCAGATATTTGCCCTTTTCATTTTCAAAGCGCGAGTCCACGCTGTCGCGCGTCGTGCCCGCGACAGCGCTGACAATGACGCGGTTTTCGCCCAGGATCTGGTTGACCAGCGAGGATTTTCCGACGTTCGGCTTGCCGATAATCGCCACCTTGACATAGCGGTCGGTCTCATCCTCCTGCTCCTCCTCCGGAAAATGCGCGAAGCAGGCGTCAAGCAGATCACCCGTGCCGTAGCCGTGCAGCGCGGAAATGGCAAACGGCTCACCAAGCCCAAGGTTATAAAATTCATAAAACTCCGGCGGCTCCACGCCCGGACGATCACATTTGTTGACCGCCAGCACAATCGGCTTGCGCGAGCGGCGCAGGATGGTCGCAACCTCCTCATCCGTCGCCGTGATGCCGCTGTGCAGGTCGGTCATCAGCACAATGACATCCGCAGCGTCAATCGCAATTTCCGCCTGCAGCCGCATAAACTTCAAAATCTCATTGTCCGCAGTTGGTTCAATACCTCCGGTATCGACGATCTGAAACGTGCGTCCGCGCCATTCCGCGTCCGCATACAGGCGATCACGCGTGATGCCCGGTGTGTCCTCCACGATGGACAGCCGCCTTCCCGCCAGCCGGTTAAACAGCTGCGATTTGCCGACATTCGGGCGTCCGACAATCGCCACAATTGGCTTTGCCATATTAAAATTCCTTTCTGTCCTCTGTGCATGCCCGCGGCATGCCGTCAAACATAATTTGGGTTTTTCCCGCTTTATCCTTCTGTCTCAAACGATCTCAAAAATACGGTCGAGCAGGTCGCCGCCGTCGATGCGCACGGGCACGAGCGGTACGCCAAGCGCCTGCTCCACCTGCGCCGGCGTCACATCATCCAGAAAGACATCACCGCCGTCACGCAGCATATTCTCTGAGATGAGCACACGCTCACCCAGCGGTTTTCCGCGCAGCTGCTCGATCAGGTCCCCGCCCGTAATCAGGCCCGCGACGCTGACGCCGCCGCCAAAAAATCGATTTTCTATGGCATATACCCTGCCATTTAAATTATCGCATGTCTCTGCCGCCTCGTCAAGCAGTGTTTGCAGAAATGGTGCGGCGGCTGTGCCCGTCGCAATGCAGAACGGACGCGCCGTGCGCCCCGCACAATCAAACAGCGCGCTGCGGAACTCCTCCATAAACAGCGGAATCATACCGATTCCGTTTTCAAACTGCGTAAACTGCTCATAATAATCCGTCTCGTGCATCGGCAGCTCGGCCTTGATATACAGCTCGTCGCCGCAGAAGGCGAGATGCGTGTCCCATCTTCGCATGCATTCGTCCGCGAACTGCTCGACGATAGCGATAATGCCGCGCGCGTCCTGCTTTGTCACGGGGCGCAGCGGGTACAGCCCCGCGCGGTGGTCAGTCAGTCCGGCGGGAACCACCGAAATACTGCCGACCGCCGGATACAGCGCAGCCAGATCGTCCAGCGAACGGCGCAGCAGCGCGCCGTCATTGACATCCGGGCAGACGACAATCTGGCAGTTCATCGTGATGCCCGCCTGCGCCAGCCGCCGCATGACCGGCATCAGCTGCGCCGCCTTTGGATTGCGCAGCATTTTGACGCGGCAGTCCGGGTCTGTGACCTGCACAGAAATGTTGACCGGCGAGATGTGCATGCGTATCATGCGCACGATATCCTCCTCTGACAGATTGGTCAGCGAGATATAATTGCCCATCAAAAACGACATGCGCGCGTCGTCATCCTTAAAATACAGCGTCTCGCGCATCCCCTTGGGCAGCTGGTCAATGAAGCAAAAGATACAGTGGTTGGAGCAGCGCTTTGCCTTGTCCATCAAATAGCTCTCAAAATTAAGCCCCAAATCCTCGCCCTCGCGCTTGCGCACCAGCAGCTGACGGCGCGTGCCGTCCTGTGCTGCAATCGTCAGCGTCACCTCGGGGTCATAGCCGTAAAACTTATAATCCAGCACGTCGCGCACCGCATGTCCATCGATCGAGCACAGGCAGTCCCCCGCCATGATACCCGCGCGCTGCGCCGGGCTGCCCGGGTCGACAGATGTGATCTTCGGCGCCATTTGACCGCCTCCCTTCTATTGCTCCATGATCGGTTTCGTGACAAAAAAATAGAGAAGGAAGCCTGTCGCCGCCCTCTCTATTTCTGTCTGTCTGTTGAGGCGCTCCGAAATCACTCGGATACCTTTACAACCTCACGACCGTTGTAATAGCCGCAGGCCTTGCACATTCTGTGCGGAAGCTTCATCTCACCGCACTTCGGGCACTTAACCAAGCCCGGCATGGAAAGCTTCCATACGTTGTTTCTTCTGGTATCGCGTCTTGCCTTAGAAGTCTTTCTCTTTGGTACTGCCATTTCGGTAACACCTCCTCTGTCTATCCTGA